>CAZXXB010000099.1:0-10212 GCA_964644185.1 uncultured Myxococcota bacterium | reverse complement strand
TGCGAAGCGCCGAAGCTCAACGTATTTCGCGTGACGTAGCCAGCGTCGAGCCGGTCGCAGAGCAAGAGAGGTGGCTTCGCAGCACGCGTCGCAAACGCGCTGTACATGCCGTCGCCGCTGCCAAAGATGCCTGCTTCGTTCCAGATGCTCAATGCGCCGTCAGCGCTGCCGAATTGGCTTGCCTGATTGCAGACCGACTCAGCGTGATCGCACGCACCCGCCCACCCGAGATAGGTGAGAAACGGGTCCTGGCCGTAAAGGTGGCAACCCGTACGCAAAACGCAATCGGTCACTTCGCGATTTTCGCTCAACCAGTCGTGTCCGGGTTCACAGGCGCAAACGCCATCGTAGGCGATGGCGTTCGAGCCGCAGACGCGAATGCAGGCACCACCTTCGCAAAGCTGATTCGGCGCGCAGTCGCTTCTTCCATCGCATTCGCGGCTCGAATCGCTGCCGTTGTGGGGGGCGATGTAGTCGCTGCCAGTGTCGGTTATCTGCCCCAACTCGTCGCTCTGGTCGGCGGAACCGGTCGCGCCATCGCCACCCGTCAGCGCTGCGGTGTCGCCGTCGCGCGACGCACTGCTCGCGTCATCGTCACCTTCGTCGCAGCCGACAAGCGCGCCGGGTGCCGCGGAGAGACCGAGTGCGACAACGACGCGGGCGAGAAGCTGGGCTTTCGCACAACGCTGCAACGTGAAAGTGGCGGTTCGATGCACGCCCATTTCGCGAGTATGGTTCAAGCGACGCAAAGCGGCAAGCAAGAAGTTGCGGTACGGGGCGAACCGCACTAAGTAACGCGCCCCGTCGCGCCGTACCGCGCGGCGCACTCGCAAAAAGGCTTTCGCTATGCTCAAGGTTTCGGGCGTCTCACAGAACTTCGGACAAAAAATTCTCTTTGAAAACGTCAACGTGACGTTCAGCCCCGGCAAGCGCTACGGCCTCACCGGCCCCAATGGCGCCGGCAAATCGACGTTCATGAAGTTTCTCTCGGGCGAGGCCGAGCCGCAAAAGGGCTTCGTCCAGCGGCCAGCGAAGACTTCGATTCTAAAGCAGGATCACAGCCTATTCGATACCTCGCGTGTGCTCGACACCGTCATCATGGGCAACAAGCGCCTGTGGGACGCCATGCAGGAAAAAGACGACATTTACGCGCGTACCGGTGCCGGTGAAGAGTTCACCGACGAGCTGGGCATGCGCCTCGGTGAGCTTGAGGGCATCGTCGCAGAAGAAGACGGCTACTCAGCAGAGAGCGATGCCGCGACGCTGCTCTCGGGCCTCGGCATTCAAGAGGCGGCCCACGAACTCAAGATGAGCGAGCTGTCGGCGGGTTACAAGCCGCGCGTCCTGCTGGCGCAGGCGCTCTTCGGCAGACCCGAGTGCCTGTTGCTCGACGAACCGACCAACGCCCTCGACCTCACGAGCGTCCACTGGCTTGAAGAGTTTCTCAAGCGCTACGAGGGCATTCTGGTGGTCATCAGCCACGATCGCCACTTCATGAATGAGGTCGCGACCGACATCGCCGACATCGACTACGAGTCGATCATCGTCTACCCCGGCAACTACGACGACATGGTGATCGCCAAGACGCAGCTTCGCGCGCAAACCGAACAGGCAAACGCCGAACGCGCGAAAAAGGCGGCGCAGCTCAAAGAGTTCATCGCGCGGTTTAGCGCCGGTACGCGCGCAAGCCAGGTGCAGAGCCGCAAAAAAGAGCTCGACAAACTTCAGGCCGCCGACCTCAAGCGATCAAACATTGCGCGTCCATTCATCAAGTTCGAGATCAACGCCAAGCCTTCCGGAAAAAACGTGCTGACGGTCGAAGGGCTGACAAAGACGTTTCGCACCGAAGGCAAAGAAGACATCCACATCTGCACCGACCTCAACATCAACATCTATCGCGGTGAGAAGGTTGCCATCGTCGGCCCATCAGGCATCGGCAAGACGACCCTCGTGCGTCTGCTGCTCAACGAGATTCAGGCCGACAAAGGAAAAATCTCGTGGGGGCACGAGACGCGCGTCGGCTATTTTGCGCAAGAGTTGAAGCAGGGCATCCCCATCAACACGCCCATCTGGGAATGGCTGCACACGTTCGACGAAAAGGCGTCGCGAGAAGAGATTCGCGGCATTCTCGGACGCATGCTCTTCACGGGTGAAGAGGGCGACAAGCTGACCCACGTGCTCTCGGGTGGCGAGACGGCGCGCCTGCTTTTTTCAAAGCTGATGTTGCAGAAAAACAACGTGCTCATCTTCGACGAGCCGACGAACCACCTCGACCTCGAGTCGATCTCGGCGCTTGGTGACGCGCTGGTCAAGTTCGAGGGCACCGTGCTCTTCGTGACCCACGATCGCGACCTCATCTCACGCGCCGCAACCAAAATCATCAGCATGGAAAAGCGCGGCATCGACGTCTTCGACGGCACCTGGGATGAATACGCGGCATCGAGTGGCTTCGACCGCAAGTAGCCCCGCGTCGCGTTGCGCGGTGTCTTGCTCACACTCACGACACACGGTTAGCTGTGCGCCATGACGCTCGCACACGCCGCCATTTTTCTCGCTGCCGCCATCGTCGCGGTGCCACTTTTCGCCCGACTCGGACTCGGCTCGGTGCTCGGCTATCTCGCCGCCGGTGCCGCGATTGGTCCATCGGGGTTACGCCTCATCTACGAGGTCGATGAGACGATGCACTTCGCCGAATACGGCGTCGTGATGCTGTTGTTTCTCATCGGACTCGAGCTGCAACCCGCACGCCTCTACCGCATGCGTGGCGCCGTCTTTGGCCTCGGCGGCGCGCAACTCGCCGCAACCACCGTGCTGCTCGTTCCGCTCATGATGGCGCTTGGCATCGAGTGGCGCGCGGCTCTCGTCGCGGGGCTCGCCCTCTCGCTCTCTTCGACCGCATTTGCATTGCAGGTGCTCGGTGAGAAAAACGAACTCGGCACCGCGCACGGGCAGTCGGCGTTCGGCATTCTGCTGTTTCAAGATATCGCGGCGATACCGATTCTCGCGATTGTACCAATGCTCGCGTCGCACGTCGCAGAGGGCACAGCGAGTGCCGCAGGCGCACACGGCGGAGGCGGCGAATTTTCGTTCGCGGGTGCCGCGATTGCCGCGGGGGTCATTGCCGCACTCGTCGTTGCAGGCAGGTTTCTCGTGCGTCCAGCGTTTCGCGTGATCGCGCAGGTCGGCAGTCACGAGCTCTCAATCGCGGCCGCTCTGTTTGTCGTCACGGGCACGGCGTTGACGATGGCGCTCGTCGGTGTCTCGATGGCGCTTGGCGCATTCATCGCTGGGGTACTGCTCGCCGACAGCGAGTACCGCCATGAACTCGAGGCCAACATCGAGCCATTCAAAGGGCTTCTGCTGGGGCTCTTCTTCATGGCGGTCGGCATGTCTGCCGATCTCTCATTGCTTGCCTCGCATCCAGTCAGTGTCGTCGGCCTCGCGCTCGGTCTCGTCGCCGTCAAGTGCATCGTGCTCTACGCCCTCGGCAGGTTCGCGCGCCTCAATCACGCCGCGAGCATAAGCCTCGCGGTCGCCATCTCACAGGGCGGTGAGTTTGCGTTCGTGATCTTTGGCGTTGGGCTGCAAAGCCAGGTGCTCTCGCAACACGACACCGCGATGATGGTCGTCGTCGTCACGCTCTCAATGGCCGTTACGCCGCTCCTGTTTCTCGCGCGCGACGCATGGCTGCGCCGCATCACCGCGCGTGATGGACAACGCCCGTTCGATGAACTTCACGACGAGGGCAGTCGCGTGATCATCGCCGGGTTTGGGCGCTTCGGGCAAATCGTCGGACGTACGTTGCGCCTCAAACGCATCGCCTTTACCGCGCTCGATGCGTCGCCACAGCACGTCGATTTTCTGCGCCGTTTCGGCAATCGCATCTTTTACGGTGATGCGTCGCGTCCCGATTTGCTGCGCGCCGCGGGGGCCGAGAAGGCCGAGATTTTTGTGCTCGCGATCGATGACATGGAAGCCTCTCTGCGCACGCTGCGGGTCGTGCAGGCGCAGTTTCCACACCTCACCGTCGTCGCACGCGCGCGCAACCGTCAGCACGCCTACGCGCTCATCGGTCATGGCGTCACGCATGTGATTCGCGAGACATTTGCGGCAAGTGTCGATGCCTCGCGGGTCGTACTTGAAGAGCTTGGTCTTCCATCACAAGAGGCGCGTGAAGCCCTCACCCGGTTTGCGGCTTACGACGAGCAGATGCTGGTACAGGCGGCGGCGGTGCGCGACGACGAGAAGAAGCTGATCGAACAGGCGAAGCAATACACGGCAGAGCTTGAACGCATTTTTGAACAGGACGCGAAGCGCGATTGACGAAGCCCGGCTCAAACCAGCGCGTCAAATAGTGCATCAAGGTCATCGGGTGATGTGTAGGGGCCACACGAAGCGCGCAGCGAGGCCGCGATACCGAGCCGATGATGTAGCGGCCCCGCGCAATGAAACCCGGTGCGTAGCGCGATACCCTCGCGATCAAGGCGGGCAGCAACATCGACCGCATTCAATTCGCGCGCGTCGGGCCCTTGCACGACGAAACTGAAGATCGGGGCGTCGGGCTTTTCGCAAAGCAGACGAACATGCGTGAGCGAGGCGAACCGCGCACGCGCGTGTTGCACGAGCATCGCGTCGTGATCATCAACGGCGTCAAGGCCATAACGGTAGAGCGTTTCAATCGCCGCACCCCAGCCAATCGCGCTCGCAATGGGCGGTGTACCGGCTTCGAGTCGGTGCGGAAGTCGGTTGAACGTCGGTCCTTCGCGGGTCACGTCGCGCACCATGTCGCCGCCGTAGAGTAGCGGGGTCATCTCTTCGAGGCGCTCGGGTCGCGCGATAAGGGCACCCACCCCGGTTGGACCAAGCATCTTGTGCGCCGAGAGGGCAACAAAGTCGGCCCGCAACGCCACCGACTGCACGAGGCGCGGATGCAGCGCCGCCTGCGCCGCATCGACGACGACCGCCGCACCGGCGTTGCGTGCAAGCTCCATCACGCGGTCAAGGTCGGTAGACGTGCCGAGTACGTTTGAGAGGGCCGAAACGCCGACGATGCGCGTGCGCCCGGTAGGCAGTGGCTTCAGCCGCGCCGGGTCGAGGCTTCCGCTCGCCTCAAAGGGCCAATAGACGATGCGCGCGCCCGTCTCGCGCGCGACGACTTGCCAGGGCACGAGGTTTGCGTGGTGCTCAAGCTCGCTGACGATCACCTCGTCGCCGGGTTTGAGCCGCGAACGGGCCCAGCCGAATGCGACAAGGTTGAGCGCGTGAGTCGTACCGTGGGTAAAGATGACCCACTGCGGCGATGCAGCCCCGGTGTAGCGCGCGACGGCGGCGCGCGCGGCGTCAAACGCTTCGGTCGCTTCATCAACAAGGGCGTGGCTGCCGCGATGCACGTTGGCGGTCGTGTGGGTGTAGTAGTGGGTGACGGCGTCGATGACGGCGTTTGGCTTGAGGCTCGTCGCAGCGGTGTCGAGATAGACGAGTCGCTTGCCGTCGATCTCGCGCGACAGAACCGGAAACTCATGAGCGATGCGCGCGTGCAGCAAACCGAAGCCCCATTCTAAACGCGATTAGCACGGCTTATCGCGACCAAACGTGCGGCATTCGGCGAGCGGCTTGTGGGCGAAACGCGCGTAGTGTGCGAAGAGTTTGTCGTAGTAGGTCGATGACTTCACGCCGACGTTGCGCTGCACGAGTTTTCCGCGAAACCAGATCTCTTGCGTCGGCAGGCTCGACACGTTGCGGTTTGAGGCGAGCTGCGGTTCGTCATCGACATCAATGGTCTCGAACGCGAGCGCGCCCGCGTAGCGCTCGGGGTATTCGCCCTGCACCGCCTTGAGACTGCGGCACGCACCACACCACACGGCAGAGTAGGTCACGACGACCGGCACGTCGGCGGTTTCAAGTCGCTCGTTGAAGGCGACCGCCACCGGCGCGTTGGGGTCGGGTGGCGGAAACTCGGTACGCGGGCGCATGAGCGTAAAGAGCGCGGCGGCAGCGGCCACGAAGAGAAAAAACACCTCGCCCGCTTTCATCCACGAAAAGCGCTCGACCGGCGCACCGGCATCTGGGTGTACGCTCGACCCGTCGGGTCTCAACTGTTCATCGTCACGCATGGCACTCACTCACGACGCCGCGACGTGCGGCGCGATTGCCCCCCGGCAACGGTTATAGACTACCACCCCTTGCGCGGTTACCCTAGCCCCCTCATGCGCGTCGCCTTCATACAGGATACCGGCATCAACGAATCTCCAGCGCTGCTGGCGCTGTCGGGCGTATTGCGCGCCGCGGGCCATGGTCCGCGTTTGTTCATCGAGCAGTACGAGCACGACGTATTGGTCGCGGTACAGGCGTTTGCACCAGAGCTGATTTGCGTGGCGGTTGATCTGGGTGCCGAGCCGTGGGGCCTTGCGATGTTGCGCCGCCTTGCGGCGACATTTCGCGACACACCGGTCGTGATGTTGGGCACCTACCCGACGCTCGATGAAGCCGCCGCGCTCGCCGCCTCGCCGGTCGATTTGGTGATACCCGGCGAGACCGAAGCGGCGCTACCGGCGCTGATTGACGTGCTGAGTACCCGTGACCCGGCACGCCTTGCTGACGTACCCGGGCTCTTTTATCGCACCCGCGACGGGGCGTGGCACCGCAACGCGCACGCGACGCCACTCGACGATCTCGACGCGTTGCCTCCACCAGATTTCAGCCTCTTTGAGCCCTACCCGCATTTGTTGCGATTGCCGGTGCGACGGTTCGTATCGAGCCGTGGGTGCCTCTACGCGTGCAGCTATTGCCCCATCGAACCCTTGCGCGGTCGCGGCGATGGACACGGCTCGACCTACCGACGCATGAGCGCGACACGGTTCGTCGATGTGATCGTCGAGACGCTTTCGCGTTACCCGGCGCCGCACGTGCACATGTCGGATGATCTCTTCACGGTCGAGCCCGAATGGCTCATCGAGTTTTCTCGTCTCTACCGGGCGCGCGTCGGGGTTCGCTTTACGTGTAACGGAACGACATCGAGCCTCAAGCCGCGCGTCGTCGAAGCGCTCGCCGAAGCGGGGTGCCACGCCATCGCGATGGGCATTGAAGTGGGGCGCGAAGATGTGCGCGCACGGCTCTTGAACAAGCCGATGAGCAATCGCGACATCATTGAGGTGTGCGCGCGGCTGCGGGCACACGGCATTCTCGTCGCGACCAACAACCTCATCGCGCTGCCCGGCGAAACGCTCGACGACGCGCTCCATACCCTGCGCTTTAACCAAGAGTTGGGCACGACGGTACCGCGCGTGAATTTTGCGGTTCCGGTACCGGGGTTGACGCTCACGCGGCAGGCTTACGAGCGTGGCGACTACACCGAAGCTGATCGCAGGCGCTACGACGAGATCATTGCGTCGGGGCAGTTTCGCCTGCGTCCATGGTTTGAGAACGTCGACAACGCGGCGTTCGAGCGGCTCTACTACGTGTTTGCGCTGTCGGTGCTGATGAACCTCTCGACACCGACCGTGCGCTCACTGCTTGCGATGCCCGCTTCGGTCTTCGACGCGACGTTGCGTCCAGCCGGGGTTGCGGTACAGATGCGGGCTGAGCAGCGCTTCTTTCGCATGACGACAGGCTCGGCGCTGCGGCACGTGATGAGCGAACACGCGGCAAGCGAAAGTGACACGGTGAGGCGTGGCGCGCGGCTAGTGACCCAGCGCACCAAGAACATCAACACCGCGACGCCGTGAGCGTCGCACGACAAAGCGAGATTTTACATGGCAGGCAATGCAGCAAAGCCCCGATACGGACTCGAAACCCTCGCGATTCACGGCGGGCTCGAGCCCGACCCGACAACCGGCGCCGTGATGACGCCGATTTACCAGACCTCGACGTTTGCCTTCGTCGAGCCCGGGGTCTCGCACGGTTACGAGTACACCCGGGTCTCGAACCCGACCCGCACCGCGCTCGAACAAAACGTGGCACTGCTCGAGGGGGCGAAGTTTGGGCATGCGTTTGCGTCGGGTGTCGCCGCGGTGTGCGCGCTCTTGCACACGCTGCGCGCGGGCGACCACATCGTCGCGACTGACGACATCTATGGCGGCACGTGGCGCGCGATGCATCAGCTCTTTTCGCGCGGTGGCATCACCGTCACGCACGCCGACCTCACCAACCCCGCAAACCTCGAACCCGCGCTCACGAGGGCGACCAAAATGCTGTGGCTAGAGTCGCCGACGAACCCGCTGCTCAAGGTGCTCGACCTCGAAAAGCTGTCGGCCATCGCGCGCAAACACGGGGTGCTGGTGGTCGTCGACAACACTTTCGCGACGCCGTTTTTTCAACGTCCGCTCGACCATGGTGCGCATGCGGTGCTCCACTCGACGACGAAGTATCTCGGCGGCCACTCGGATGTGGTGGGCGGCGTGATCGTGACGAGCGACGCGGCGCTTTCAGACGAGCTGAAGTTCGTGCAGAAGTCGGCGGGTGCGCAGGCGTCTCCGCTCGATTGCTTTCTCACGTTGCGCGGCATCAAGACGCTCGGCGTGCGCATGCTGAAGCACTCTGAAAACGCGATGACGCTCGCTGAGCAGCTTGAGCAGCACCCGGCGGTGAAGCGCGTGATCTACCCCGGGCTCAAAAGCCACCCGCAGTATGCGCTCGCCAATCGGCTCATCTGTGGCACGGGCGGCGTGATCACGATTGAGCTTGCCGGGGGCGAGGCGGCGGCGCTGAAATTGCTCGGCTCGCTGAAGCTCTTTACGCTTGCCGAATCGCTCGGCGGCGTCGAGTCGCTCGTGGGGCACCCGTGGACGATGAGCCACGGGGCGATACCCGAAGAGACGAAGCGACGCATCGGCATCACAGAGGCGATGGTGCGTCTGTCGGTGGGTATCGAGACGGTCTACGATCTGTGGGGCGATCTCGAACAGGCGCTCGACGCACTCGAAGCGTGAGGCGCGGGTTGCGCTCAGCCAGTGACAGCCATCGCGTCGCTTGCCGGCGCGGTGAATCCCGGCATCGTCGCAGGTATCGTTGCGGTAAGCGTGAGCCAGCGTCGCGAGAGCGGGTGCTGCACGCGCAACGCGTAGGCGTGTAGCCAGAGCCGCGTCGTCTTGAGGGCACGGTCGCGCTCGCCGTTGCCGTAGAGTGCGTCACCGAGAATCGGAAAACCAATCGCCGTCAGGTGCAGGCGAATCTGGTGCGTGCGCCCGGTCTCGGGGGCGATAATGAGGTCGCTGTACGGCAGGCCTCCCACTTCGCCGGTTGCGAGTCGCTGGTAGCGGGTCTTGGCAGCTTTGGCTCTGTTCGCCGTTGCCGCAGGTGCTGCTGCCGCAGGCGCTGTCTGAGGCGACACGACGGCGACGCGCCAGGCCCCGGCTCGGGTCGGGTCTTTTTCAAGCGGAAGCTCGATCACGCCACGCTCTGGAGTCACACCATGCACGCGGGCGACGTAACGCTTCTCGACGAGTCCATCGCGAAACGCCGCCGCAAGGCGGGTCTTGGCGCGACCCATCTGAGCAAAGAGAATGACACCCGACGTTGCGGCATCGAGGCGATGCACCTCTTCGGCGCGCCACGGCACGAGGCGTTGCTCGCCGATACCCCACAGAAGTGTGCCACGCGCGGCGCTCGCTGTCGGCACCGAGGGGATGCCTTCAGGCTTGTCGATCGCGACCATGAACTCGTCGGCGTGCAGTACGCGTGGCGCGAGGTCGGGCATCTCGGGTGCGACGAAGTTGACATCGGCACGCAGCGATTGCCCGGCTGCGACGGTATCTGAGCTGCGACGGGCACGCGTTGACCCGACAAACACGGCACCATCGTCGATCAGTGCTTTGGCGCGAATGCGCGAGACATCGAAGAGCGCGGCGACGACTTTGTCGAGGCGCTCTCCGGCAAGTTCGGCGGGGACGACGCGATGGGTTGAGCGACGCATCAGGTAAGCTTTCGGGCGTCGGCAGGGCGGGGCTCAACGGTTTGAATGTGGGCGCCAATCGCGGCGACGGCACCCGCATCGGGCACGAACGGAAAACCAAAGCCGGGTACCGCTTCAGCGAGTGCGGCGGCATCATCGAGCAGTCGATTGAGCACGTTAAAGCCGCTGAAGCGTTCCGGATTGCTTGGAAAACCAAGATCGGTGAGGGCTCGGGCCGCAAGACCCAGGTCACGGCCCCCCCTGTGGCGGCAGACGGCAAGATCTTCACGCTCGATGGCGAAGCGCGTGTGCGCGCCACCGAT
>CAZXXB010000098.1:12091-12901 GCA_964644185.1 uncultured Myxococcota bacterium | reverse complement strand
CTACATCACCCTGCTCACCTCGTACTACGCCGCCACCCGACCCGCCTACCCCACCTCGCCCACCAAGCAGCGCGATGTCATCGAGTTCGGACGCGCACTGCAACGCGAACCCATCGCCGCGGGCATGGGCAAAGTCCGCAGGCTCGAAGCACCCGGGCTGCGCAACGTCGCGCGTCCCACCTCAATGCCCTTCACCGGCTCACAACTCATGGGCGACGGCCCCGCACCAGCGTCGGCAAACCTCGCCCCCATGACTGTTCCACAGGCGGTAAACGCGGATGAATCTCACGTGGATCGTGCGGCTGCGGCAGACACCGACATACTTGCCGGCGGCGAAACGAAAAGTGGCGAAGCTGCTTCGCGCAAGCAGGGCGGCTGACTGCGAAATCAACATTCTCCTCGCCGGTGACCAGACGCTACGCACCCTCAACCGCAAGTTTCGCGGCATCGACGAAGCGACCGACGTACTCAGCTTTCCCGCCCTTGAGGGTGACGAACTCGCCCGCCCATGGCCGCCCGGCACGTGGCTCGGTGACCTCGCCGTCAGCGTCCGCAAAGCAGAGCGGCAAGCCCGCGAGTTTCACGTCAAACCCGAAGATGAGCTCGTCGCGCTCATCGCCCACGGCGTCGCGCACCTCATCGGCCACGACCACATGACGACCAAAGACGCAAGGGCAATGCTTGCAGAAGAGACCCGACTCTTACGCGCCGTCTACGGCGACAAAACCCCACCCGGACTCGTCGAGCGCGGTCACGACTTCGGCGTCCGCTCGCGCGATCTCCTCAGGACGCGCAGGCGACTGAAGGTCT
>CAZXXB010000098.1:0-12081 GCA_964644185.1 uncultured Myxococcota bacterium | reverse complement strand
CCGCCGATGCGATAGATGTTGATGCCCGCCCAGTCGTCGCTCTCGCGGGCATTCGAGATGTGCACCGCCTTCAACGCCGGCTGATTGATCAACGTCGTCGTCACCGTACCCGGACGCCCCTTGAACCGCCGCTTGTAAAACCCCATCGCGTCGTTCATCGTCCCGCGAATCTCATAGCGATGCGCCCCCACCTTGCTCGCCCCCGCCGGTAGCGGAGCACCCAAATCGGTCACATCCGCCGCCCGCGCGCCGCCACCACCCACGAGCGCAACCACAAGCACGGCCCCCGCCACCACACGGCGCAACCCCTTCGCAACCTTCGCAACATGGCCGCTCATAGCTTCAACTCGCAGTCACCCGTGGGGGGCTTGTCACCCGCGACAGGCTTGTCACCCGGCTTCGCCGTCATCGGCTGCTTCACCGCAGGCGCGCCCACGCCACCAGCATCACCCGCCTTCTTTTCACCGCACCCCTTGCTCGCCCCAAACACCCCACCCGCCTTCTTCCCCGCGCCACCAGCCGCACCGCCACCGGCACCCGCCGCACCCGCAAGCGTCGCCGCAATCGCGGCAAACGACGTGTTCTCAGGCACTGCTTTCGCAAAACCCGGGTCGCTGTAATGCCACCACTCGGTCGCAATCGCCCGCATCCCCGCTTTTTCCATCGCGCCCTTCAACACCGCGCGATGCGCCGTCGCTGCCTTTGACCCCTTCGCGTAACTGTGATGCGCCCGCTCGGTAAACTCGTCGTACGCAGACGGCATCTCGACGATGGTCCCCGTCTTGAGGTCAAACAGCCCCGCATCCACAGCCCCACCGCGATTGTGCATCGACCCCTGTTTCGGATTCATCACATAGCGCGGATCGGGCTTTTTCGCCCACAGCTTTTCCTGCACCGCGAGCGGACGATAACAATCGTAAAACACAATCCCAAACCCTTTGCCGCGAAGCTCCGCCGCCGCGCGCATCACCTTCTCCGCCGCCGCCTTGCGCAAAAAACACCGCGCGCTCTCGTAGACCGCCTCACCCACAAAGTTGTCTTTCGTCGCGTAACGAATCTCGAACTTCGCGTCTGGCAACGCCACCTGCATATCGACCCACCTCGCGTCACCCGCCCCCGCGCCTGCCGCCGCACCCACTCCACCAGCCCCACCTGCCGTCACCTCACCCGCCCGTGCGACCCCTGCACCGGCAAGCGCCACAACGCCACACGCCACAAGCCACGCCGCGCCCGCACCCGCACGCCCGCCTGCGCAACCTGTCGCACCCGGCCTCATCGTCACGACACTTCTTCGACGTAAATGATGCGCGTGCAGTTGCGGCACGTCTCGATCGACATGCCCCGCACGAGAATGTTGTACTGCTGCGGTGGAACCATCATGTTGCAGCCGCCGCAACGCTGGTTGTTGATCCGCGCGACCGCGAGCGAGTTGCGTTTTGCGAGCAGCATCTCGTAGCGACTGATCAACGACGCATCAAGCGTACCCTTGTGCTGGTTGCGCGACGCCGTCAACTCATCAATGCTCGACTGAACCGAAGCCGCCACATCACGCGCCGCCTCAGCGGCCTCTGCCGACGCGGCCGCGAGCTTCGCGTGTTCGGCCATCAGCGCATCGCGCGCCGTCAAAAGCGCCGCCTTCGCCTCTTCGTTTTTCAGCATCTCTTCTTCGATGCCAAAATTCTGCCGCTTCAGCCCCTCAATCTCGCGTTGAAGTGCCGCGTAATCGCGCGACGATTGAATGTCGCGCAGCCGCTTTTCCCACTTGATCAACTTCTCTTTTTCAGCCGCAAGCGCGACGTTCAGCTCTTTCTCGCGCGCCTCACACACCGCCACCTCACCCTGCTTGCTCTCGGCCTTCGCCCGCGCCGCCTCTGCTAGCCCTGCTGCCTTGTCGCGGGCCTCTTCGGCGGCGCGAAGGTCATCGCGAAGTTTTCGAATCTCGGTATCGAGTTTTTGCAGTGAAACCAGCGAACGCAACGACTCAATCACGGGTGACTCCGGGGAAGCAGAATGGGCTACGGATATAGCCGCGCGTCGTGTGCGAAGTCAACGTGCGCCCTTGACGCCATCGACGCCGGGCCTCACACTGCGCCCCGTTTTGCCGCTTGCTTTTCGGGCCCATAGCTCAGCGGTGAGAGCCACCGGCTCATAACCGGCAGGTCCCAGGTTCGAATCCTGGTGGGCCCATTTTTCTTTCTCTCTAACCGGCGACCCAGTCGACCGCACCACCCCGCGAAGCGCTCACACCCAGCACCTCGTCGCCGCGCACGCACCCCCGCGCCATCAGCCCGTGCAGCACCTCGCCCACGAGGTAAAGCGACCCCGCAAACACCCACGGGCTCGCATCGCCGGTGTCAAACCACTCACCCACCACCGCATCGACGTCGCGCCCCACCCGCACCACATAACCGCCCCCGCCGACCTTGCCCCGCAGCGCCTCTGCAATCACCTCGGCACCAACACTGGTCGGGTGCCCCGTGCGCACGCAGATCACCTCACGTGCAAACGGCAACAGCGACCCCAGCACGTCACACGGCTCACGGTCGCGACTCAGCGCCACCACCACCCGACACCGCGAAAACTCACCCGCAAACGGCTCAACCGAAAGCGACGCCGCGAGCGCATTCATCGCCTCGTGATTGTGCGCCCCATCGAGTAACAGCGGCGGCCGGCCCGCCACACGCACCGTCTGCAACCGACCCGGCCACCGCACTGCCGCCACCCCCGAACGTATCGCCTCATCGCCAATGCGTGAAAACCCCTTCCGCTCCAACTCAAACGCCGCCAGCACCGCAAGCGCCGCGTTCTGCCGCGCCACCGCCCCCGCGAGCGAAATACTCAGCCCGCCCAACTCGCGCCCGCCCTCACGCACCGCAAACGTCCCATCCGCCGCGACCTCCATCGCACACCCACCCACCCCCAGCTCCGTCAATGGAAACGGCACCGCCCCCGCCGTCTCGCGCAACAACGCAAGCGCCCCACGCGCCTCGGCACTCTCTGCCCCCCCGTTGTACCCCACCCCCGACACAAGCCGCACGCCCCGCCGCGTAATACCCAGCTTCTCACGCGCCACGTCTCGCAACGTCGGACCAAGTATCGCGAGATGGTCATGCCCTATCGACGTCATCACCGTCACGACAGGCTCTGCCGTATTCGTCGCATCGAGCCGCCCACCCATGCCCACCTCAAGCACCGCAAACTCGACCCCCTGCTCGCGAAAATGCTCAAACGCCACCACCGTCGCCACCTCAAAAAACGAGAACGCATCGCCCCCATCGGTAATCGCACCCGGCGCCACCGCAACCGACAGATCAACCCCAAGCCGCCCCGCCACCGCATCGAGCAACCGCTCGAGCGTCGCGTCGTCAATCGCCTCACCATTCACCCGTATCCGCTCATTGAACCGCACCAGATGCGGCGAAGTATAAAGCCCCGTCCGATACCCCGCCGCCCCCACAATCGACGCCAGCGTCGCCGCCGTCGTCCCCTTCCCATTCGTCCCCGTCACCACCGCCGTCGGGTACGCCAACTGCGGATTCCCAAACGCCGCACACGCCCGCCGCGGACGCGTCAGCCCCAGCGTCACCTGCTTGCCGGTCCGCGTGAAAAGGTTCTTCAGCTTCTCTTCGAGGGTCAGCACCACCATCCGCCGCCCCGCCCGCTACTTCGTCTTCATCACGAACACACCATCCCACCCTTCACCCGGTGGGTCTTCACGCAGCGCCGCCACCCGCTCAAGATACACTATCGACGGACCATCCTCCGGGCGAATCGCAAAACACCCCCGAAAATGCTCTTCCGCCTCATCCCACTGCTGCGCCCGATACGCCGCCAGCCCCTCTTCAAACCGACCCTTCAGCGCCAGCGACGACGACTCTTCACCCACCTCACCCAGCAACTCAAAAATGTGCACCGGCTCGTTCTTCCCCTTCACCCGCACCGCATCCAGCTCGCGACAAACCATCTGCTCACGCACCAGCTTCTCGGTGAACTCGCTCACGATGATGTTCGTCCTGTACTCTTTGTTGATCCCCTCAAGCCGCGACCCCAGGTTCACGTTGTCGCCCATCACCGTGTAATCAAACCGCTGCAACGAACCCATGTTGCCCACCGCCATCGGACCCGAATTCAACCCGATGCCAATATCGAGATGCGGCAACCCCTGCTCTTCCCAACCCTTCTGCAACTCATGCAACCGCCGCATCATCTGCAACGCCGTGCGACACGCCCGCCGCGCATGGTCTGGCTGCGTGAGCGGAGCCCCCCAGAACGCCATGATCGCGTCACCCATGTACTTGTCGATCGTCCCCGCATTCTCAAACACAAGGTCGGTCATCGGCGTCAGATAATCGTTCAACAGCGCAACCAGCTCTTCGGGCTTCAGCTTCTCCGAAATCGTCGTGAACCCGCGAATATCGCTGAAAAGCACCGTCATCTCGCGCTTCTCACCACCCAGCTTCAGCTTCGACGGGTCCTTCGTCACCTGATCCACCACGACCGGAGACATGTACTGCTGAAACGCCTTGCGAATCTTCCCCTTCTCGTACTCCTCCGTCACATACCGGTACACGCTGATCGCAATCAGAATCGAGTAAATCTCAAGGCTCGGCAGCACCACCTTGAACCACAACCCATTCAAAAACATCACGTAGTACGCAAACGCCAGAAGACTCAGCCACGCCGCAAACGCCACAACCACACCCGTCGTCAACCGCACCCGCGACAGCACCACCCCCAGCAAAAACCCGAACACCAGATACGCCAGCAGCTCAAGCCCCCGCACCTCATTCGGACGCTGCAAAAAATCGCGCGACAAAATGTTCGTGAACGCGTTCGCGTGAATCTCCACCCCCGGAAAATTCTCGTCCATCGGCGTGTTACGCAAGTCGTAAATCGCAATCGCCGTCGCACCCAGCAGCACCGCCTTACCCCGCAGCGCATCCACCGGCATGTTCCCCTCCATCACATCCGCCACCGAGTAGTGAATGAACGTCCGCTGCGGCCCGTAATAGTTCACCACGAACCGCCCACCGTCATCGACCGGAATCTCCAGCTCGCCAAGCTGCAAATTGATCTGCTCGCTCCGCCCATACTTCTCCGCAACCCGCGACCGCCCACCTTCCATCATCGGCCCCATATCGAGGTACGCCGACAAAAGCCCCAGCGACAGCGACGGATAATAATTATCGCGAAACCGAAAAATCATCGGCGCGCGCCGAAACACCCCATCCGGGTCCGGCAAACTGTTGAACGACGCCAGCGAGTGCGACTCATCGGCGAACGGCGTCAACGGCAGCCGCGGACTCAGCGTCGACGGAACCTCTTCCGGCACGAAATCCGCCCCCAGAATCGTCGAAAGTTTCGACTTCTCGAGTTGCTGCTCCTGCTTCGGCGTGAACGTCGCCTGCATCCCCTCGACTTCACGCTGCGTCGTGTAAAAAAAGTACCCCAGAACGACGTTCGTCCCCTTCCCCTCAGCGTACCGAATCGCCCGCGTAAACGCCCCATCGGTATCCGCCCGCAACCGCGCCTCATGCACGTCGCGCTTCAACCGCTCGAGCGCCACCGACTGCCCCGCCTCACTCGCCGTCCGCTCCAGCGCCAACTCTAACCCACGCACCACATCGAGCTGCGTCTCATCCGGCTCGGTGAACGCGATATCATACGCCACCGCCTTCACACCCATGTCGGCCAGCTTGCGCAACAACAGCGCCTGCTTGTCGCGCGACCATGGAAACCGCCCCCAATACTCAATCGACTTCTCATCGACCGCCACAATCACAAGGTCGTCGCGCGTCGGCTTGATGCGTCCCCGAAAATTGAAAAAGTTGTCGAGCGCCTTGTATTCGACCGCCTCGAGAAAGTTGAACAGCGCCTGCCCTCGTTCCTGATAGACCCCCACCACAAGAAACAGCATCGCAATCGCCATGCTGATGCGGGGCCCCGACACGCGAAACAGCTTCTCAGCCTGCTTTCGCAATAGCTCTTGAAACGCCGACAAGATGACAAAACTCTAGCGCGCGCCCGCCCCGCCGTCTACGCCGCAAAGCGTCGCTAATCGACCGCGCAGATGATGCACTTCAGGTAACGCGCTTCGGGCAACCCCGGGCTCACCGGGTGGTCGAGCGGCTGGCTCCGCATCTCCAGCATCCGCACCGGACGCCGCGCCTGCTGCGACGCATCGCGCAAAATCGTCACGAACCACGACTCATCAATCCGCGCAGTGCACGAGCACGCAACCAGAATTCCACCCGGCTTCAACACGTGCAGCGCAAGCCGGTTCATATCGCGATACGCCCGCTCGGCCCGCTCCAGCGTCCGCTTGTTTCGCGCAAGCGCCGGAGGGTCGAGAATCACAAGGTCATACAGGTCGCGGTCATCCGCCGCCTGCCGCAAAAACTCAAACACGTCGCTGCGCACGAAACGGTACTTCTCAGAGATGAACCCGTTGATCTCGAAGTGCCGCCGCGCCTGATTGATCGCAGGCTCGGCGATCTCGACCGACACGATCTCGTTCGCCCCACCCCGCGCCGCATACACCGAGTAACCACCCGTGTACGCAAAGCAGTTCAACACCCGCCGATCATTCACGTAATGCTCGACCCGCAACCGATTGTCGCGCTGGTCGAGAAAAAACCCCGTCTTTTGCCCGCGGATAAAATCAACCTCGAACTTCAACCCGTGCTCGACAAACTCCGTCACTTCCGCCGCAAGCTCACCGTGATACACCGTCAACTCGCGACCCTGCTCGTTCTCCTGACGCTCAATCACCGCCCGCAGCGGCAGCACCGACGCCAGCGCCCGCGCAATCACCTCGGCAAACGCCCGCGCACCACCACAATCAAACTTCATCACCGCAACGCCCGCGTACACGTCGCACACGATGCCCGGCAAAAAATCGCCCTCACCGTGCAGCAAACGAAACGCGTTCGTCGCAGGGTTGATAAACTGCCGCCGAATCTCAGCCGCCCGCGTCACACGCTCGACGAAAAACGTCTCGTCAATCTGCACCGCAGGGTTCGTCGTGAAAAGCCGCACCGATATGTCGCTGTTCGAGTCGTAATACCCCCGACCCAGAAAGCTCTCGTCGCGATCGCAAAGATCGACAATCGCCCCCGGCTCAAGGTCATCACGCACACGAATCGCGTCGGCAAACACCCACGGGTGACCGCCACGAATGTGACGCGAAAGGTCTTTTTTCAGGTAAACTCGCGGAAGCGCAGATCGCACCATCAGCATTCCCCGTCCGCCTGACGGGCCCCACCGCCAGAACATCATCTTCCTGTGAAATTCAGGAACTACTCGTCAAAAAACACTACCGTGAGACGATACACAACGCCGCGAACGGTCGCAACACGCGCGGTACGTGACTGACGCGATTTCGCAATCTTCGCCACCGTCTCGCCCGCAAATCCTCCCCCACCAAAACCCGTCCCCCCTCCCGAAAAGAAGCTACCGCCCCCAAAAAAGCACCCCGCCCCAAAAAAAAGCGCCCCTGAGTTTCCTCAGAGGCGCCAATCGCAATTACCGATGATCGGTCAGCGCAACTTACGGGGCCGCGGTGTCGGTCGAATCGTCGTCGTCGTCCGTCGCGGTCGCGTCGGCGTCGTCATCCGTCGCGGTCGCGTCGTCGTCGTCGTCCGTCGCGGTCGCGTCGTCGTCGTCGTCCGTCGCGGTCGCGTCGTCGTCATCGTCATCGCCCGTGTCGCCTTCGAGGTCACAGAAGCCAACACACGCGTTGAACGATGCACCGCCGCCTTCCGGCGTGCTGGTGATGCACTCGAGGTCTTCGCTGCACGAACCGTCGTCGTTGCAGGGGCCCAGCAGTTCGCCCTTGTTACCGGTGAGGTTCTCGGGCGCAAGCTCGAAGTCTGCCGGGAAGCACGCACCCTCGGCACGCACACCCGTCACAGGGAACGCCGTGCACGAAGTTGGCGAGGGGCACTCGATCAGCGTCACGTCGATGCCCGGGTCTTCGCAGAAGCCCGCGCAGAAGTTGATCGTCGCGCCGCCTTCGAGCGTACCCGACAGGCACACGAACGAACCGTTGCACGACCCATCTTCTTTGCAGGGGCCCAGAAGCTCGCCCTCGTCACCCGTGATGTTCTCGGGGGCCAGATCGAAGTCCGGCGGGAAGCACGCACCCTCCGCTTCGATACCGTTTACCGTGAACGGCAGGCAGCCCGTCCCTTCCGGGCACTCGATGAAGTCGACCGTCGTACCGACCGGGTCGTCGCAGAAGCCAGCGCAGAACGCGATCGTCTCGCCGCCTTCAAGCGTACCTGACAGCGGAATGAACGGCTCATCACACGTTCCATCCGCGCGGGGCGGCCCAAGCAGGCCACCTTCCGGCCCGGTGATGTTTTCCGGCGTAAGGTCGAAGTCGGGCGGGAAGCACGCACCCGGCGCGTCGATGCCGCCCACGCGGAACGGCTGGCAAGTCGTCGGGCTCGGGCAATCGATCAACGTCGGCTGCGTGATCTCAATCTTGTCGCAGCAGAAGCACTCGTTGTACGAGTCAACGCAACCCGCATCGATCGAGCACGCGATGTCGATGCTGCCCGTCGCCTGATCCACGCAACCACCCGACTCCGAGCACGTGAAGAACGGCTGCAGGCAGTCGCGGCAGTCGGTGTCGATGCTGCTCGAACCGCAGCCTTCGATGCACGCGTCAATCGCCGCCTGGTTGCCTTCATTCTCGGTCAGGCAGGTGTTCTGGCAAATCTCGAGCTCGGCACACGCCGCGCACGAACGATTGAGCTGCGTATCAACGCACTCATCACCCGTCGTCGCGTCGTCGTCGTCGTCGGTCGTGTCGTCGTCGTCGTCGGTCGTCGCGTCGTCATCGTCATCGCCGGTGCCCGTCGCGTCGTCGTCGTCGGTGCCCGTCGCGCCGGTGTCGGTCGACGTGTCGGTCGCGTCGTCGTCATCGTCGTCATCGTCGTCGTCACCGCACGACGTAACGGCAAACGACGTGCCGATGAGACAACACGCCATCAGGTAAAACGGAATCGCTCTCGTCAACTTCATTTCTGTCCAATCCTCCTGTGCAAAACACAATCCGCCGCTAGCGTCCCGTACGAGAGCAACTCCCAACGGCGAGCAAGGGTCCGGCGAGCCAAGAAACTGCGATTTACACTGTGCGTCAATCGCATGTCAACGCAAAGTTTCCAAACAGCCACCGAGACCGCCGCTTGCACACCGCAACCTGTCGTGTACACGCTCACGAGCCATGACCACTCACCCAACCCACCCTCGCGCCTTGGCTCACCCCCACCCGCCCACGCACACCCTCGTGCGCGGCCTCGCGCTCACCCTCTCGCTCATACTCTCGCTAGCCCTCAACCTCGCCTCGTGCGCGACCGTCTCTTCGACCGCCTCCTCCACCGCCTCCTCCACCGCCGCTTCCCCCGGCTCATCCTCCCTCGCCTCCAACACAACCCACTCGACGCCCCCCAACGACACCGCGCTACTCAACGCCCCCCTCGCCGACCTCGTCGCCCGCATCGCCGCCCGCGACACCGCCCTCGCCCGCCTCTACGTCACCGCACGCGCCCGCATCCGCACACCCGACTCAACCCTCGAAGGCGACCTCGAATACCTCATCGTCAAACCCTCGCGCCTCCGCCTCCAGACCAAAACCCCACTCGGAAACCCCATCAGCGCCATCGTCATCAACGGCCCACGCGTCACCGTCGCCGACCTCGTCAACGAGCGCTTCATCTCGGCCCCCATCACCTCACAAACCATCGCCACCGCCCTGCCCGCCCGTGCCTCGGCCGCTCAACTCTTCACCGCCCTCTCCGCCGCCCTGCCCCCACTCGCCACCGGCACCATCACCGCTTCACCCGCCGACCGCGACGACTCGACCACCATCACCGCAACCCTCAACACCGGCGACCGCATCCGCGCCACCCTCCACACCCGCACCGGCGCCCTTCGCCGTCTCGACATCGCCGCCCGCGACGGAGGCTCACGCTTTCGCTTCGACGACTACAACTTCACCGACCCCATCCCCTTCCCACGAACCATCCAGTTCGAAAACGACACCGCCAACATCCGCCTCGACCTCGCCATCACCGACTTCACCACCAGCTTCACGCCCGACGACGCACCCGACGACGACACCTTTACACTCACCCCATCACCCGGCATGACCGTCATCGAAGAAGCTGCAACCGAATGACCAACCATCGAATCGCCCGTCATCGAAGCACCAGCCACAAACGAGTAGCCGCCCCACACCCCCATGACCTCACCCACCCGCAAGCCCGAACCTGACCCACTCATCGAGTCGCTACCCATCGGCGTCGTCGTCGTCGCCCACGGCGGTCGCATCATCTCTGCCAACGTCCGCGCTCAGGAAATCCTCGGACGCTCCGCCCGCCACCTCATCGGACAACCCCTCGTCACCCTTCTCGGCGACGACCTCGAACCCCGCTTCGCCGCCCTCTTTCAACACCCCCCTGACGCCCCCTCGCCCCCCCTCGACCCCGGACGCATCTACACCTCGCGCGTCACCCTCGCCGCACCCGCTTCACACCCCGCCCGTCGCGAACCCACCCACATCGATCTCGCCGCCCGCGCGCTCGGCACCACGACCGACACCATCGTCACCCTCGCAGAAGTCAGCACCGCCGTCCGCCTCGAACGCGACGCCGCCCACCGCGAACGACTCGAAACCATCACCCTCATGCTACGCGGACTCGCCCACGAAGTGCGCAACCCCCTCGCCGGACTCAAAGGCATGCTGCAACTCGTCTTGCGCGGCACCAACCTCCCCGACACCGACCGCGAAATGCTCACCATCGCCATGCGCGAATCAGAGCGCATCGAACGCCTGCTCTCGCGCCTCGCCACCGTCGCCTCGCGCCCACACGACACCCCGCCCGTCACCGTCAACATCCACGAAACCCTCAAAAGCGCCATCTCACTCGTCGCCGCCGAGTTCCCCAGGCTCACCATCGAGCAAAACTACGACACCTCGCTGCCCGAAGTACAAGGCTACCCCGACGAACTCGCCTCACTCATGCTCAACCTCGTCCGCAACGCCGCGCAAGCCGTCTCTGGCTCCGGCACACTTCGCATCGCCACCGGACGCGCAGACCGCCTCGTCGGCGCCAAGCCCGCACCCGGCCTGCAGGCCCGACAGCAAATCGCCATCCAGATTCACGACGACGGACCCGGCGTCGCACCCGAACTCGGAGAAAAAATCTTCGAAGCCTTCGTCACCTCACGCCGCGACGGGCAAGGCCTCGGTCTCGCCCTCTGCCGCACCATCGTACTCGCCCACCGCGGCACCATCGATTTCTCGCGTTCTCCGCTCGGTGGTGCATGCTTCACCGTCGTATTGCCAAGAGCACCCTGACGCGCCAGCAACGCCTCATGCTCTGAACCGATTCACCAAAACCCCATCAGCGACGTTCAGCGATGAAACAAACCCTGCTCGAACGCTTTCGTGGACAAAAACCCTTCGACGACTTCGAGGTCGCCATCGTCTCGGCACTCCTCGCAAGCCACGTCACCCACGACCCCCGCGCCGTCTCCACCATCCGCTACGCTCTCAACTTCGCCCGCCTCAGCGTCTTTCGTAACTCCACAGGACGCGACATCAACGTCTTCGACGACCTCCACGCCTTTCGCATCGAGCTCAACGCCGCCCTCGAAGCCTGCGCCCGCGCCGGACAACCCGTCGACCTCAACCGCGTCCTCCACGAAGCCAACACCATCCGCCGCATGGTTCACGACGCCCGCGCACGTCTCTTGCGCCAGCACGTCAACAACTTCAACCTCCACGACCTCGACGCCGAGGTCTGCAACAAAGTCCTCGCCGTCGTCTCCGGCGGCGGCGGCGGCTCAGGCTACGTCTACCTCGGCGCGTTTCAGGCCCTCGAAGAAGCCCAGCTCGCACCCCGACTCATCATCGGCACCTCGATGGGCTCCATCATCGGACTCCTCCGCGCAGTCTCACGCCGCTTCGACATCCACGCCATGAGCGAACTGACCACGGGCCTGACCGCGATCGCCATCGGCACCAGCCTGCCGGCGCTGGCCACGGCCATTGCCGGGGCACGTAAAGGT
>CAZXXB010000097.1:12591-12907 GCA_964644185.1 uncultured Myxococcota bacterium | reverse complement strand
CCCAACTCGCCGAAGCCCTCGTCCGCGCCGCGCTCGGCTTGAGCACCCGCGAGGCCGAACGCGTCTTTCGCAAAACCTGCGCCGCCGCCGACGAAACCCTCACCGCCGCCCACATCGACCTCGTCATCGAAGACAAGAAACGCCTCCTCAGGCAAAGCGACCTGCTCGAATTCTTCCACCCCGACGCCGGACTCGACGACATCGGTGGACTCGACGAACTCAAACGCTGGCTACGCGAGCGCGAAAAAGGCTTCTCTCAAGACGCCGCCGCTTTCGGCCTCGCTCTAACACTCTCCCATGCCGCCAATCAACCGCC
>CAZXXB010000097.1:6763-12581 GCA_964644185.1 uncultured Myxococcota bacterium | reverse complement strand
TGCTCATCGGCGTTCAGGGCTGCGGCAAATCACTCACCGCCAAAGCCGTCGCAAGCCTCTGGCGCTTCCCACTTCTGCGCCTCGACCTCGCCGCCGCGTTCGGCCCCAGCAAAGGCCCCGAAGAAGCCCTCCGCCGCGCCATCAAAGTCAGCGAGTCACTCGCCCCCTGCGTCCTCTGGATCGATGAAATCGAAAAGGGATTCGCCGGCGTCGCCGGTGACCACGCCGACATCGACGCCGCACGCGCCTTCGGTGCCTTCATCACGTGGCTGCAAGAAAAACGCTCGCCCGTCTTCGTCGTCGCCACCGCCAACGACGTCACCGGACTCCCACCCGAACTGCTGCGCAAAGGACGTTTCGACGAAATCTTCTTCATCGATCTCCCCGACGTTCACGAGCGCGAGCGCATCTTCGCGATTCACCTCGCCCGTCGGCGACGCGGCAATCTTCCGCTACCCGTAAAGCAGCTTGCCGCCGCGAGCGAACATTATTCGGGTGCCGAGATCGAGCAGGTCGTCGCCGCCGCGATGTTCCGCGCCTTCGCAAAAAATCGCGAAGTCACGACCGAAGACCTCGAAGCGGGGCTGGCCGAGACCGTACCGCTCTACACGACCTACGAAGAGCGCATCAAAGCGATGCGCGACTGGGCCCGCCACCGCGCCCGCTTCGCCTCACACGACGTCACCGTCCTCGACTTCTTCCGCAAGGGGTAGCCCGCGCTCCCCGCCGCAAGCGTTTTCTCACACAGGTCGTCTCTACGCTGGGTTATTCCGCCGGATAAATCCAGCGAACAGCGGCACCGCGAACGAGTAATATCCGTGCCGGTTTCTGTAGATGAGCCCCGCGTCCGTGAGCTTCGACAGCATCTGATTCACGTGGCTTCCACTCATCGGTTTTGCGAGAAGCTTCTCGGCCGCGGCCACCGCTTCCTGCACCGTAAACTCGCCGTCCGCACTTTCCAGCGTGGCAATCGCCCGCAACAAGTCGCGCTGCCTGTCCGTGGTCTTGCTCCAACGAGCCGCAAAAAATTCCGTATCGAGCTTGCGCAGTGTCTGTTCCACAGTGACCGCCGCGTTCATCCGCCCGCCGACAGCCTGCTGCATGTACGAGTCAAACATCTCCCGCCCAAAAAACTGGAGAAAGTACGGATACCCACCCGAGTACTTCACGATAGCTTCGATGCCCGCCTCGGTGAACGCCAGCGGACTCCGCATGTCGCGAATCGGCTTCTCCAGCGCGGCCCGTGACGAAACTTCATCCAACCTTCCAAGTGTTACCACCTCAAACATCCGCTCCGCATACGTTCGCGCTTCGACAAGCTTCGGGTACAACGTCGGCAGGCCCGCCAGCAAAACCAGCACCGGATACCCCTCCCGCTGGATAGCCTGCGTCACGTCCAGTAGCAGCGACAGCGGGTACTCCTCGCGTTGGTTGCTCATATTCTGCGCCTCGTCGTACGCGAGTACGATGCCGCGCTTGCCCGTCTCAGCCTCTTCGAGGCTTGCCCACACAATCTTCAACACCGCTTTCAGCTTGTCGTACGCGAGCCCGGGCGTCTCTTCGTAGATCGCCTCCAATGTCGCATAGTCGAGCCTCTCTTCCTCAACACGCGCCCTCGCGTGGAAGCCGATCCCGCGCCGCTCTTCGCTCGCAACAGAAAGGTCCGCCACAAGCGGGGCAAGGTCCGCGAGAATCCGCTTCGAGAGATGCGCTTCACTGATGCTCGACGACTCTGAAAGGTCCGTCCCCGCCCACAGCCAGCCCGATGCGATTGCGATTGGCTTGAACGTTTCGAGAAGCACCGTCTTGCCGACACCCCGCAGGCCCGTCAGAACAAGGTTTCTGGTGATCGGAACCTGATCGAGCAGCTTGCGAAACCGCACCTTCTCTTCATCACGGCCGGCAAGGTACGGCGGCGCATGCCCCGCTCCCGCACGAAATGGATTGATGACCAGCCTGGGTATCGCCGTTGTTGTGCCTCGCCGCATCATTAGCCCTCGCAATCGAGTAGACTAAAGTTACTTACCCGACTAAGTTACGAGAGGCAACTGTTTTTCCCTCACCCCGCTCCCTCTAGCCCCCCCCCTCCCCCCCCCCCCCCGGCCCGCCCCCCCCCCCCCGCCCCCCCCCTGCGCCACCACCCCATCGTCATGCGCCGTTGACATAAACAACGCCTCATACTGCGATGGAGGCAAATAAACCCCGCGCTCAATCATCCCCCAGAAAAACCGCTTGAACCGCCCAAAATCGCACCCCTTCACATCATCAAGATTCGCCACCGGACCCTTGTGAAAAAACAGCCCCCACATCGCCCCTGCCTGCGTCAACGTCGCCGCCACACCTCGCCCCGCCAACGCCTCCGTCACCCCCGCCACCAGCTTCGTCGTCTGCTCCTCCAGCCGCCCAAACACCCCCGGACGCGTCAACTCGCGCAACGTCGCAACACCCGCCGCCATCGCCAGCGGATTCCCACTCAACGTCCCCGCCTGATACACCGCACCCTCTGGCGCAACCTTGCGCATCAACGCCTTCGACCCGCCATACGCCCCCACCGGAAGTCCACCGCCAATCACCTTCCCCAACGCCGTCACATCCGGCATCACGTGATACCTCTCCTGCGCCCCACCCAGCGCCACGCGAAACCCCGTCATCACCTCATCAAACACCAGCAGCGCACCATACCGCGTACACAACGCCCGCAACCCCGGCAAAAACTCCCGCGTCGGAAGCACCAGCCCCATGTTCCCCGCCACAGGCTCCACCATCACGCACGCCACCTTACCGTCATGCTGCTTTAGCGCCGCCTCCACCGCCTCCAAATCATTGTAGGGCAGGGTGATCGTCGCCGCCGCCACCTCTGCCGGAACCCCGGGCGAATCCGGCGTCCCAAGCGTCATCGCCCCACTCCCCGCCGCCACGAGAAAACTATCCCCGTGCCCGTGATACCCGCCCGCAAACTTGATGCACAGCGACCGCCCCGTCGCCGCCCGCGCAAGCCGCAACGCCGACATCGCCGCCTCCGTACCCGACGACACCATCCGCACCATCTCAACCGATGGAACAAGCTCGACCACACGTCGCGCAAGCTCAATCTCAAGCTCTGTCGAGGCCCCAAACGCCGTCCCCGTCCCCGCCACCTCACGCAGCGCCGCCACCACCGCCGGGTGCGCATGCCCCAAAATCATCGGCCCATACCCACCCACGTAATCGGCATAGCGGTTGCCATCCACATCGACGACCCACGCCCCATCTCCGCGCGCGATAAACAGCGGGTCACCCCCCACCGACTTGAACGCCCGCACGGGTGAATTCACCCCACCCGGAAGCAGCTCGCGCGCCTGCGCATACAACTCGCGCGAGCGGTCGTGCTTCGTATTCTTGAACATCGTCTGTGAATGGATTCCGGCTGACGTGGCGCTCGATTTTTCACTCATGGTGCCGCGTCTTCTACCAGACCCCACCACGCCCCGTCACGGGCACTTCCCCCGCCGTGCAGCGCGTCGTCACTTCGTCGCACACCTCGCCAGCATCCGGGCAAAGCCGACTCACGCGACAGAAGTTCGCGTCGCACACCCCCGCGTTGCAGCGCGTCGTCACCGGACAATCTTCCGCCACACGACACCCCGCGACGCACCGATTACCCGTGCACACGTTTCCAAGTGGACACTCGCCATCGACCGTGCAGACAAACGCCGCCGCGCAAACCTCCCCCACGCATGCCCTGCGCCTGCATGGCACTCCGGATACCTCAGCATCTTCGGGCGAACTGGCCCCCGCGCCTGCAATCTCCTCATAACCTGCCGGGCACGACAGAGGTTGCTCGCACGGCCCATCATCGTTGGCCGGAAAGTCACCATCATAGCTCACGCGATACCACGCCGGTGCCGCCGCCCGCGCCTCGCGCCCCAACACCACGCGGTTGCGCTTTGCATCAAACATCACATCGCGCACACTCGCCGCTTCACCCACACGATCACCCTCTTCATACGGCCCCGTCACCTCAACCCTTTTTGCCTTCACCGGCAGCGTCACACCAAACGCAAACCCCTCAGTCTCCGCCGCCACCCCCGCAAGGTACGGCGGCTCGCAAATCGACGAGAAGCGCCACCTTCCGCTCGCCGTCACCTCGCGCAAACGCTCACCATCGCTTGCTTCCGTCTCCGGCACCCCAGCGACCTCCGCCTCCGACGTGCAACCCCGTCGCGGACCCGCCACCACGTAGACCTCCACATCGGCATCGCGACCAACCCCCTTCGCCCCGCGCATCATCCGCGCGAACTCCGCCGCACCCTGCACCGACCCATCATCTCGGTCCGAAAAAAGCGCCACCACGAGCCGCGCATCGCCGCGCACAAACGTCCCCGCAACGTCATCTGAATCTGCGCTCGCAAGCGCAAGCCACGTCGCATCAAACGCCGCATGGTTCGCACTCGGGTCGTCGTCGCCCATCAACACCTCTTCGACAAAAGCCGCGCACGCCGCGCCTGCCCCAACACAGTCTTCACGTCGCAGCACGCGCCTTGCCGCGGGCGATTCACCCCCCGCCGCGCCCAGCATCCCCGCGCGAAACACACTCTCGCGCGACGCATCGCCCGCCATGTCGGTCACCGCGAAATGAAAATCGACCCCCGCTTTGACCCACTCGTCAACGAGCGCGCTCAACTCGTCACTGAGCCGCTGCCGCTCTTCACGCATCGACTCCGACATATTGACGACGAGCAGCACATCGACCTTCGCGAGCGCCTGCGCCTGCACATCGGCGACGTAGCGCGCCTCTTCGGCGCAGCCATACCCCGCGCAGTCTTCGCATGCGGAAAACTTCGCGTCCGCCGTCTCGCCTACCTCACCTGAATCACCTGAATCGCTCGTGTCGTCGGGCGATGCGCATTCGCCGTCGATGCACGACATCCCTTCCGGGCATTCCAGGTCGTCGACGCACGCGATGACATCTGGCCCTGTAGTGAAATCAAGGTCGACGGTAGGGGGCGGTGGGTCTACGATAACCTCACAACCCCCCGAAAGCGCGACGACACCAAGCGCCAGCATCGCCCGCATTGCGGTCCAAAAACGAAAAGCAAAACCGCCGCAGGCGCAGTTCGACTGCGCAAGACTCAACCTGTTTTTGATCACGACAGGATTCTCCGCCCGGGGCTGGCGAATCGATCTAACCCTGCCTCGCGTCAACTGGCAACCCCGCCCCCCACCACGCCTCGCATCAGGTACCCCACCCGCCCCCAAAGCGACTCCTCGCCCCCTCACCCCACCCGTCGCCTCGTCACGGGTCCATCCCCCCGCCTCACAACCCCAGCACTTCTGCCATCGTATAAAGCCGCGGAGCACCCGCAACCTCGGCACGCGAAAGAAACCGCGCCGCCACCACCGAACCCTTCGCAAACGTCTGCCGCGACGACGCCTTGTGCGTCACCTCGACCCGCTCACCCTCCGTCGCAAACAGCACCGTGTGGTCGCCCACAATATCGCCCCCGCGCACCGCATGTATCCCAATCTCCCCTCGCGGACGCGCCCCGACAATCCCCTCGCGCCCATACACCGCCTTCTCACCCAACATCACCCCGCGCCCCGCCGCCGCCGCCTCAGCCAACGCCAGCGCCGTACCCGATGGCGAATCTTTCTTATTGCGATGATGCCCCTCGACAATCTCGATGTCGTAATCGTCACCAAGCGTCGCCGCAATCTGCTTCACCACCGCCAGCAAGAGGTTCACCCCCACGCTCATATTCGCCGCCCACACAATCGCCGTCTCACTCGCCGCCTCGCGAATTTTTTCTTTCTGGTCGTCCGTAAAGCCCGTCGTCCC
>CAZXXB010000097.1:5530-6753 GCA_964644185.1 uncultured Myxococcota bacterium | reverse complement strand
ATCACCGTCGGAAGCTTCAAATCACGCACCACCGGAAGCAAATCCATCGTCGATTGTGGAGACGAAAAATCGATCACCACCGTCGCCCCGGCAAGCGCATCAAGCGACGACACCACCTGCACCCCGCACGCACCCACACCCGCCAACACCCCCGCATCATGCCCAAGCACCGCCGACCCCGGAGCATCAATCGCCGCCGAGAGCGTCACATCACCCGCCCGCAACACCTCGCCGATGATCGCGCGACCCATGCGACCACCCGCCCCTACCATCGCAATCGCAATGTGGCTGGGCGCCGATACCGGCTCACCCAGCCCGCGCCCCGCCTCACCCGACGCATGCGCCGCACCAACCCTCACAGCACACCACCCTCTCGCAACAGCGCCGCAACCTGCTCACGCTTCGCACCCGCAAGCGGCAACAACGGCAACCGAATCTCCGGCCCAATCTTGCCCATCATCTCGAGCGCAGCCTTCACCGGTATCGGATTCGTCTCAACAAACATCGCCGTGTGAATCGGCCACAGCTTGTAATGAATCTCGCGCGCCGTCGCAAAGTCGCCCCGCACCGCCGCCTCCACACACTGCGCCATCAACTTCGGCGCCACGTTCGCCGTCACGCTAATCGTACCCGTGCCACCCACCGCGATGAACGGCATGAACGTAAAGTCATCACCCGACAAAATCGCAAACCCCTTCGGAACCTTGCGAATGATCTCCGACGCAAACTTCAAGTCTGCCGTCGCCTCTTTGATGCCGATGCAAATGCCCGACTCCGCAAGCCGCGCCACCGTATCCACCGCAATGTAAAAGCTCGTCCGCCCCGGCACGTTGTAGACGATCTGCGGCAACGGAGCCGCCTTGTAAATCGCCGTCAGGTGCGCAATCAGCCCCTCTTGCGTCGGCTTGTTGTAATACGGCGTCACCTGCAGCGTCGCATCCGCACCCACCTCTTTCGCATACGCCGTCAGCTCAATCGCCTCATCCGTCGCGTTCGCCCCCGTCCCCGCAATCACCGGTATCCGCCCCTTCGCCGCCTCCACCGCAATCTTGATCACCCGCTTGTGCTCTTCCATCGACAGCGTCGCCGACTCGCCCGTCGTACCTACCGGAACAACACCGTGCGTCCCCTCGGCAATGTGCCACTCAATCAACGCGCGATACGCGTCTTCATCCACCTTGCCATTGCGAAACGGGGTCACAAGCGCCGGAATCGAACCATGA
>CAZXXB010000097.1:1655-5520 GCA_964644185.1 uncultured Myxococcota bacterium | reverse complement strand
CTTCTTCTCCATCGCGGGTCCGACTAGCGGGCACCCAGAAAGCTCGGAATCTTCTCGTTCGCGACGAGCTGCTCCAGTGTTTCACGCTCGCGCACGATGTGGAAGTCTGGCCCATACACCATCACCTCCGCCGGTCGCGTACGCGTGTTGTAATTCGAACTCATCGCAAACCCATACGCCCCCGCCGACATCACCGCCAGCAACTCACCCGGCTCAACAGGCTGCATCGCCCGGTCTCGCGCAAGGTAATCGCCCGTCTCACAAATCGGCCCCACCACATCCACCGTCTCTTCACCGCGCGACTTCGCCTCCACGACCGGACGCATCCCATGAAAACTCTCGTACAGCGATGGACGAATCAAATCGTTCATCGCCGCATCGACGATCACAAACCGCTTCTCCTCGCCCTCTTTGCGAAACAGCACCCGCGTCAGCAAAATTCCCGCGTTGCCCACAAGCACCCGCCCCGGCTCCAGAATCAGCGTCAGGTCCATCCCCTTCAAACTCTCCACCAGCTTCGCCCCATACTCCGCCGGCGCCGGTGGAACCTCCTCATTGTACGTGATGCCAAGCCCACCACCGAGATCGAGATGCTTGATCCCGTGCCCATCCGAGCGCAACTGATGCACGAGCGTCTTCAACCGCTCGAGCGCATCGAGAAACGGCGCCACCTCGGTAAGCTGACTGCCAATGTGGCAATCGAGCCCCTCCGGCGCGAGACCCGGCAACGACTTCGCCAGCGCATACACCTCACGCGCCTTCGTCCACGCAATCCCAAACTTGTTCTGCTTCAACCCCGTCGAAATGTACGGGTGCGTCTTCGCGTCGATGTCGGGGTTGATGCGAATCGAGACCGGAGCCGTCACGCCGAGTCGCGTCGCCACCTTGCTCAGCATGTGCAACTCACCCACCGACTCGACGTTGAACGCGAGAATCCCCGTCTTCATCGCGTACGCCGCTTCGTCTTCGGTCTTGCCCACGCCCGAAAACACAATCTTCTTCGGGTCGGCGCCCGCCGCGAGCGCGCGATACAACTCGCCACCCGAAACGATATCGACCCCCGACCCCATCCGAATGAACGTCCGCAACACCGCAAGGTTGCTGTTCGCCTTCGTCGAGTAACAGACAATGTGCGGAAACTCGCCAAACGCCTCGTCAAACACCCGATAGTGCCGCGCAAGCGTCGCCTGACTGTACACGTATGTCGGCGTGCCGACCTTCTCCGCGATCACGCGCAGGTCAACATCTTCGGCGTGCAGAACCCCGTTGCGATAATTGAAATGATGCATGGTTGCCTTCTCGCGCCTGTCTCCCCAGCCCGCGCTCTTCGTCGCGGTTCGCGAGACGCGGCACGGCAATGAACGCGCCGCGGCCCGTCGCGCGGGGCGCGCTGTATAGCAGCAACGCCCCTTTCGCGCTATTCTCGGTAGACCCCATGCGTGAGATTCGAGCAACAGGCGCCATCGTCGCCGGGGTGTCGCTCAATCACGATGTCGTCGTGACCCCGCTTTTCCGTTCGCGGGCCTGGCTTGATGCAGACAATGCCGCGTTGCGCGACGCCATCCGCCACGACGGGGTCTCGGTATGAGGGGCGAGCCCCCCCACACGTCGCGCCTTGCCACACCGCCCCCCCACGTGGCACGTTCACCCATCCTCCGCTATCGTGCGGCAAACAACTCGAAGGTCTATCCAGATGAGCATGCTCGTACCCTACGTCATCGAACAAACCAACCGCGGCGAACGCGGCATGGATATCTACTCGCGACTCCTCCGCGACCGCATCATCTTCCTCGGCACCGAAATCGACGACAACGTCGCCAACATCGTCACAGCCCAACTCCTCTTCCTCGAATCCGAAGACCCCGACGCCGACATCAACCTCTACATCAACTCACCCGGCGGCTCCGTCTCCGCCGGACTCGCAATCTACGACACCATGCAATACGTCCGCCCCAAGGTCGCCACCCTCTGCATGGGCATGGCCGCCTCCATGGGCGCCGTCCTCCTCGCCGCCGGACACGCAGGCAAACGCAGCACCCTCCCCAACGCCCGCGTCATGATCCACCAACCCTTAGGCGGCGCACGCGGTCAGGTCACCGACATCGAAATTCTCACGAGAGAAATGCTCAAAACCAAACGCCGCCTCACCGAAATGCTCGCCCAGCACACCGGCCAGCCCTACGACCGACTCGCCGCCGACATGGAACGCGACTACTACATGGATGCCGAAGAGGCCAAAGCCTACGGACTCGTCGACGAAGTCGTCACCAGCAAACCACCAGCCCCCGCGAAGTAAGCCCAGCGCACTTCCCATTCGCTTCCGCCGACCCACCAGCCGACGCACCGGCGTGACCGCACCGTGAGGTTGCCCATGTTGACTCAGCCAAAGCCTTCACCTCGTGAGACCGCCCTCACGCACCTTACCCCACTCACGCCGTGCGTCTCGCTCGCCACCCGCTCGTTCGTCCCCGCCCTCGTGCTCGCCCTCACACTCATCATCGCCCCAGCGTGCGGCGACGAAGAGGGCGACACCAGCGACACCACAGACGCCACCGACACAGCCGACACCGACGACCTCGGCACCCCCTGCGAGTCACGTGAAGACTGCAAAAACGGCGAGGTCTGCTTTGGTGGACGTTGCCGCGCCGACTCCACAGACACAGACGATTCCGACGACGATGACAATACCGACGACGACGACAATGACGACAACGACGACGCCACCGACACCGGCGACGATCTACCCGGCCCCGGCGCCGGCGTCCTCGACGACGGAGACGTAACCGCCCTCGCCTTCGACAACGTCCTCGTCGGCGCGTCACTCACCAAAACCCTCACCCTCACCAACATCACGACCGGCGACTTCGCCCGCCGCGCCATCGTCAAATCGCTCGCCCTCGACGGCCCCGGACGCCCCGCCTACGACATCGTCGCGCCCGACCGCGCCGCCTCACCACTCCCCCTCAGCATCCCCACGGGCGAAGCACTCGACATCACCGTCTCGTTCACCCCCGCAACCCTCGGCGAATTCACCGCCACCCTCACCATCGGTTGGGAACCAGGCCCCGGCCCCGACCTCGACACACGCCCCGCCGACTTCGAAATCGCCCTCACCGGCAAAGGCGTCAACACACGCTTCATCACCCGCCCCGAAGACGAAACCGACTTCGGCACCGTCCTCGTCGGAACCTCCTCCAGCGCCAAAACCTTCACCGTCGTCAACACCAGCTCACGCGCCACCGAAATCACCGCCGTCACCACCACCGACCCCGCCATCGTCATCGAAACCACCACCCCCGAGCCCCCCACAACCCTCGCTCAGGGCGGCGGTGCCATCGAGGCCACCGTCATCTGCACACCCACCGCCGTCGGCCTCATCGAAGCCGCCGTCGAGTTCGCGACCGACGCCCCCGGCGAAGAGACCATCTCCTTCCCCGTCCGCTGCAACGCACTCACCGCAAACCCCGACGCCCCCACCGCGCGACCCTTCGTCATCAGCCAGGGCGGCCAAATCACCCAACTCACCGAAGGCGAAATCTTCCTCGATGGAGAAGCCGGCCCCGCCTCGATTCAACTCGACGGCTCACGCAGCAGCGACCCCAACAGCGCCTCGCTCACCTACACATGGCGCGTCGTCGAAGAACCCTCCCCCGGCGCCGCAAACCTCACCCCACTCGCCACGAAAAGCCGCATCCTCGTCGCACCACCCCAGGACGGTGAAGGCAAATACGTCATCGGACTCACCGTCACCAACACAGCCGGCCTTGCCTCGCCCGAAGCCCTCGTCAACCTCGAAGCCTACACCAACGACCGCCTCGAACTTAAACTCGCCCACGAAGGCGGCCCCAGCGCCGGACTCTTCACC
>CAZXXB010000097.1:0-1645 GCA_964644185.1 uncultured Myxococcota bacterium | reverse complement strand
GGCAGCATCCTCTGCGCTCAAGACTCACGCAACGTCGATATCGTCTTCGAGTACCCCGCCTCAGGGCTCGAATGCAGCGACAAATCGATCAGCGGCACACAAATCACCTCGCAAGGCATCGGCACCCAGCCCATCCCCAACACCGGACTCGCATGCAACGGCGTCTGGGGCGGCAACTCCGACTCACCCCTCTTCTTCGACGAAGGCGCCGCCACCGGCCAGCAATGGCGCAACCCAGAACGCATCCTCGCCCGCCGCGTCTCGCAAGTCCCCGCCGAACAAGAGTTCGTCGTCCGCGCCGTCTACCGTGGCGGCGGCACCAACTGCCCCACCGGCATCGCCCTCTTAGGCTGCCAACCCTGCACCGCCGCCGCCGTCAAATTCACCGCCACCATGAACCTCAACGACACCCAGTTCGCCCAATGGAAAGACGTGACCCTCGGCAAGGCCGGCGACTCGATCGAGCTCGCTCGCCTCAAACGCCGCTATGGACGCTACGAGGTGCAGCTTGTCCGCCAACCCTGACGGGGCCGTTGCCGCGCATACCCCCCAACGCGACACGTCGCAGCGCCGCATCGCACCCGAACAAAACCCCGTCCCCCTCGCCAGCGACACCGCCGCCGCCGCCGATGAACCCCTCATCGTCGAGCGCGCCCGCAAAGGCGACCGCGACGCCTTTCGCGAGCTCTTCGACCGCTACCACCGACGCGTCTACGCCCACGCCGTCAGCGTCCTGCGCAACGAATCCGACGCCGAAGAGATCGTTCAAGAGGTCTTCGTCCGCGTCCACAAAAGCCTCGCCGAGTTCCAGGGCGGCTCCGCCTTCTACACATGGGTCTTTCGCATCACCCACAACCTCTGCCTCGACCAGATGCGCCGCAAATCGCGCAAAGGCGGCGAAGAATTCGACGAAACCATCGCCGACGACGTACCCATTGAAGGCGAAGACCTCCTCCCCTCATGGCTCGGCAGCAACCCCCTCGCCGCCCTCGAACGAAAAGAACTCGTCGCCCGCATGAGCCAAGCCCTCGACGCCCTCTCGCCCAAACACCGCGAAATCCTCGTCCTGCGCGAAGTCGAGGGACTCACCTACGAAGAAATCGCCGAAACCCTCCAGATTCAAAAAGGCACCGTCATGAGCCGATTGTTTCACGCCCGGAAGAATTTGCAGGATGCACTTGCGTCATACCTCGCAGGGGGCGACAACGCGGGCGCAGCGCAAAACGGCTCGCCCGGCTAAGTGGTAAGAGACGGCGGTGGTTGGGGGTGCCCCGCCATCGCCTCGAACCGCTGCCCCGCAACACAACCGACCGTTCGAGTAGACAACCGACTGAGCGAGCAAGACGATGAGCGAGAACGATAAAAAGCCGCAAGCGAAGAGTGCCGCAGGTGCCCTCATCGCCGCCGCTTTGCCCGCGCTCTCGCAAGACCGCTCGCAGGCCCTCTTGCGCGCCATCGAAGCCCGCATCGACGCCCCTGTTTCAGCCGCAAACGCCGCCCCCGCCCTCAACCCCCTGCTCGTCATGCGCTGGTACGACCGCGACGCCACCCTCACCGCCGCAGAGCGCGCCCTCGTCGAAGACCACATCTCACGCACCGCCGACCCCGACGCCGCACGCCTGCGCGCCGTCCTCGCCGAGTGGCG
>CAZXXB010000096.1:4031-13126 GCA_964644185.1 uncultured Myxococcota bacterium | reverse complement strand
GACGATGCCACCTGTACCGACGACGACGATGCCACCTGTACCGACGACGACGATGCCACCTGTACCGACGACGACGATGTTCTTGTCTATGACGACGATGACGAAGATGACAACACAGGCCCAACGCCAGTCACGTTCCAGATGACGATCGAGTACCTCACCGACGAAAATGAAATCGGCACGTGTCTCTCCTTCAGCGGCAGAGACTACGGAATTCGCCCTTACGTTAAGAACGAAAACCTGATGAGCGAGCCAGATTGTGTGCTCGGCGTACTCAGCGTCAACGGCAAAGCGGGTTGGTGGGCCGGAACCGCTCACACCGTCACCGTCGCCGGATCAGCCGTCGCGACCGACGCCACAAAGGTCTCCGGCTTCATCGAAGAGGGTGCCACCATACTCGTCATCGACGACACCTTTCACGAAATCAGCATCAATCGCGTCGGCCCAATCTCGCTCGACGCCGCGTTCAAGTTTACACCCCCGGAAGATACGACTTCTGATGCAGGTCGTGGTGACTTCCCGGATGGCGACGAACCCTGAGGTTCTCGCCTTCGTTTCATCTTGCGTGTGCGCCCCCCCCCACCTCACACCCCGCCCCTCAACCTCCTCATTTGCTGTCGCGCCGGGGCTTGTCGGCACCCCGTCTCGCGCCCTATCGTACACTACCATGCTTCTTAACGACGCCATCATCTTCGACATCGAGACCGTCGCCCGCCTCGACTGGCACGACCTCGACGACTCCCCCCGCGCCTACCTCACCCGCCGCGAAACCTTCTCACGCGACACACCACAAGACCCCGACGACCACGCCGCCGAAGAAGCCGCCTCACAAAAACTCGCCCTCTCCGCAGGCACCGGAAAAATCATCGTCGTCGGACTCATGAACGGCGCCACAGGCGAGTGCGGCGTCCTCATCGAAGACGACTCCGTCGAGCCCGGCGCAAAACACCCGTGGACCCCCTTCAACTACACCACCGCCACAGGCGAAACCCGCGAAGCAAAAGCCCTCCGCGCACCCGAACCCGACCTCCTCAAAACCTTCTGGCGCTACGTCAACGGCTCAAAAACCCTCATCACCTACAACGGACGCAACTTCGACGGCCCCTACCTCATGATCCGCTCGCTCATGCTCGGCATCACACCCACCCGACAACTCGTCCCCTACCGCTACAGCTTCCGCGACCACTGCGACCTCATGGATGTCCTCACCTTCTTCGGCGCAACCCGCGGCGCCTACTCGCTCGACTACTGGTGCCGCTGCTTCGGCATCCCAAGCCCAAAAACCGGCCTCGATGGAAGCGAAGTCCAGGGCGCCTACAACGACGGACGCATCGACGAAATCGCCAGCTACTGCCTCAACGACGTCGAGGCCACACGACACCTCGCCGAAAAACTGCAACCCCTCATCGCCATGCAGTCGTCACGCTAACCCGCACCCCAAAAGGCACGCCCCGATTGTGAAGCACGAGCGCACCCCCACACACGACAACCACACCACCATCACCACACGCGCCCGCGACTGGCTCATCGCCATGTACGACGACCCATGGCGCCGATTCCTCGCCGAAAAACGCCGCCCCGACCAGGTCTGGCAAATCGACGGAATCACCATCGACGCCGCCGAAGTCGTCGAACGCGGATTCACCTGCGACTCGCAAGTCTGCTCACCCGGCCTTCGCGCCCGCGGAAAAAAAAGCTGCTGCGCCGACCTCTCCGCATTCGTCACCGAGCGTGAACTCGCCCAGCTCGAACCCCACTTCGACGACCTCCGCGACACCCTCGCCGCCCGCGGTGAAACCCTCGACGCCACCACCCTCCGCGACTGCGTCGAAGAAGACAGCGAGTACGAACTCGTCCTCAAAAAACGCCACAAACGCTGCACCTTCTCATGGCTCGACGATCAAAAAATCCTCTGCGGCATCCACACCATGATCCTCGAAAAAAACCTCTCCCTCACCCAGTTCAAACCCATGACCTGCCAGATGTTCCCCCTCGTCATGGTCCCCCTGGGCGAATCCGGAGCCGTCATGACCGCCATCGGAGCCTCCACAAAATCCGTCATCGGCTTCGGCGAAGCCCCCTCAAAATTCGCCTGCCTGAAGGGTGAAGTCACAACACCGCTCTACCAGTCGATGCGCACCGCCATCGAAGCCTTCTGCGGCGAAGCCTTCTACGCAAAGCTCGACGCCCGCGCCCGCCAACACCTCGCCGCCCTCCCACCAAAACCCTCCCCCTGACCCCCCCAACGCACTCCCTGTCGCTCACTCCCTGTCGCTCACTCCCTGTCGCTTACTCACTCGCTCTCTCACTCGCCCCGATTGCGCCTCACGCCGCCTTCTCACTCTCCGCACCCCCGCTCACCGCCAGGCGATACCCGCCAATGTGCTCCGCGCTCGTCACGTGCTTCATCGAATCACTCTGCTTCCGCTTCTACCTGTCGCCCCGGATCATCTCGAAGATGCGCGTCGTCGGTTCCGGATCACGTTCCTGCGGCAGGTAGCCCGTGACCTGCGCACCAAAAACCGTTTGCGCCGCTTGAAGGAGAAGAGCTTCGCGTGCTTGTGTGCTTTTCCCGCTCTCGTTTGCAAACGCAATGTACGTTTGAAGCGCGAGCACCCGATGACGATTCACAGCGATGTTGTGCAGTCTGGCCGCGTAGTTCTTGCGACAGAACACCAGCACGTAGAACAGCACCGAGAGGATAGCGGCCTTCGCGATCGCAAGCTGAACTTCCGTTGCAACAACAGCCGGTACCGCACCCCATTCAGTAGCACACCACACTTCGCCGTTGCTGCGCAGCGCGCATCGCGCCGTGTCATTCGCCAAACCACCAATTTGCAAATAATCGTTGTACTCACCTGGGAATCTCGGGGTTTCACCGGTGTCATCACCCACGCACCAGACAGACCCATCGAGGCGCAACATGCAGCCACCTAACTCATCATATCGCAGCCAATACACAGCACTCGATGCATGTTCAGGATACTCACTTTCTTTTGCGCTAAAGCCAGTCCAGCGATGCCTCAAAAGCCACCGTGACACATCAAGGTCGCCATCAATAGCATCCACCTCCAGCGAACCCGAACAAATGTACTCTTGGCTACGTACAGACTCATAGCGCCCATCAGGAACCGCAATCGCCCTTGCGTCGCTAGCCCAGCCAATCAACGATCCGTCGTCGAGCAACGCAACCTCCAGATAACCACTCGGCGGGACATCAAAAGAATACGTCGGGCCGCAACCAAACATCGCCGAAGCAACAAATGCCCACGAAATCACGCACGCCGCTCTCAATGTTCTCATTGCCACGTTTGAACCTTACACGTGCACAGCCGACGTGCATCGCGCTGCCCTTGATCCCGAGCGACGATGACAACGCGACTGAATCGGCAACACGTGCCCCGACCCGATTTGCCAAGCACCACACAACGCGATACGCGCATCATGCCGCGCATCATACAATGATGCAAAGCTTTTCTGGTGCAAGCGCGTTCGTGTCTGTCGCGTCGAGAAACGCCGTTGCTCGCCCGGCATCCCCCCGCCCCCCACTCACCGCCAGGCGATACCCGTCTTTGCCCGCACCTCACCCATCACACCCTCCGCAATCGGACGCACCCGCTCTGCCCCCTCACGCAACACCTGCTCGACATAATCAAGATTCGCCGCCAACTCCGCACGTCGCGCACGCGCCGCGCCAAACCGCTCCAGCATCCCCTCCAGCAGCCACTTCTTCGCCATCCCATACCCCACGCCCCCCGCCGTAAACTGCGCCTCACGCTCAGCCCGCCGCCCGTCATCCTCCTCCACCAGCGCATACAACTTCCACACCGTCGCGTCGGTGCTCTTCGGGTCCTCAACCCCCAGCGAATCGGTCACAATCTTCTTGTTGATCACCCGCTTCAACTCCGCCTCCTCCATAAAAATATCAATCGTGTTCCCGAAGCTCTTCGACATCTTCTCCCCATCCGTCCCCGGAACACTCTCACCCCGCACCAGCTTCTCGCGCGGAATCACAAACGTCTCGCCATACCGCTCATTAAACGACTTCGCCATATCGCGCGTCATCTCCAGATGCTGCCGCTGATCCGGCCCCACCGGAACCATATCCGCCTTGTAAAGCAGAATATCCGCCGCCATCAGCACCGGATAAAAAAACAGCCCCACCGACGGCACAATTCCCCGCGCCACCTTGTCTTTATAACTGTGCGCCCGCTCCAGAAGCCCCATCCCCGTCACGCACGAGAGCACCCACGCAAGCTCAGCATGATACCCCCCCAAATCACTCTGCCGATAAATCGCCGTCTTCGCCGGGTCGAGCCCCAGCGCCAGATAATCGAGCACCGCATTCCGGCTGAACTCGCGCAGCTTCTCCGCATCATGCACCGTCGTCAGCGCGTGCAAATCCGCCAGAAAAACAAACACCTCGTTGTCACCCTGCGCGTCGATATGCTGCTTCATCGCCCCGAGGTAATTCCCCAGATGCAGCACCCCCGACGGTTGCACCCCCGACAGCACCCGCGACTTCTTCACCGCCCCCGCACCCTCGCCCCCCGCACCATTCACTTTGCTTTGCTCTGTCATCACGCTCCTCGTTTCTCTTCTCGACTCGTCACTTTACTTCCCGCCAGACTACTCCACCCGCGCGCGGACCCCGAACGCCTCATGGCACCGATTGCACGAGATGTTCGCGTTCAACAACGCCTGCTGCAACGCCTTCTGCCGCGCCGCCCTCTCCGCCTCACCACCCGCCCCCTTCAACCCCGCATTCGCCACCCGCGCCGCCTCAAGCTCCGCCAACACCGGCTCCAGCTTCACCCGATACCGGTCCTTCCGCGCCGTCAACTCCGCCGACCTCCCCAACTCCGCAATCAACCCCTCCAACGCCGCCGCCTCCCCCTCCACATCATGCCCATACGCCGCCCCCGTCGCCGCATCAAAATACCCCTGGACCTTCCGCATCGACACCTGCATCTCCGTCGCCGCCGCCTCCCCCTCCGCGCCCGTCGCCCCCTGCTCCCCGCCCGTACACCCCACACACGCCACGCCCCCGACCGCCACCACCACCACCATCCCCACGGACCCCCAAACCATCATCATTCCTCGCTTAAACAAAACCGCGCTCATCGTGAGCGCGGTGTAACACAAACCTTCTCGCCCCGTCCCCCCTCACGCGATGAGCGCTTGCGCGAAGAGCCACAAGCACAGCGCGGTGGGGGGTGACAGCACCACCCCTCAGGGGTCGGCGAGCGGACGCGAGCCGGGGGTGAAGGTAAGGTTCAATCCGGGCGCTGCGTCTTGTCCCGACCGTTCACCTCATGCCCCGCGATGAACGCCGTCGACCGCGTCACCACACCCGACAGCCGCGTCTCAATCTCACGCAACCGCGACTGCAAATCCGAAAACTCCCGCCGCAACTCCAGCAACTCATCCTTCGCAAACGCCTTCCCCTCCAACGCCCGCGTCTCCGCCTTCCGCTGCAAATTCTCAATCGACGTCTGCTGCTGCTCAATCCAGCTCTTCATCGTCGAAAGCACCTCCTCGCGCGTCGTCTCACTCTTCCGCCGCAACTCCTCCACACGCTGCTCCGCACCCTCACGCAAATGCACCACCGGCTCCGCCACGCGCGTCTTCAAAAACTCACCCAGGTTCAACCCCGGCTGACGCACAATCTCCCGCAACACATCAAGCGGAGTCCGCGCCTTCCGCTTCTCCTGCTCCAGAATGATCTGCGCCAGCGTCACGCTCGTCAGGTCTTCCTGCGTCTGGTTGTCCACCACCAGCACCTGCTCACCCTCGCGAATCATCTCCGCGATGTCGTCGAGCGTCACGTAACGGCTCCACGCCGTGTCATACAGCTTCCGATTCCCATACCGTTTGATGATCCGCGGATTGTTGACATCGTTCATCGTGAACCTCCCCGGCAGTCGGCACGCTTCTCACCACGCTTTGCCGCGCGATAAGCCCTTCGCATGCGACCACCAACGTCATCGTGTCGCTGAGGCGACGTGTCTCCGACCGCGTGTCGCGGCGCTCGCGCATGGCACCTTCTCGGTTCACGCAAGCAGCTTGGCGGTCGGACTCAAAACGACAGCGCCATCGGACTCATCCCGACAGCGCACACAGGCAACGCCCCGGAGTTTGACACGCCGCGCAACCCTTCACAACGGAAATCCACCGCCAAACAACCCCCAAGTTGACGATTTTTCTGAGGTTTCGTTCACGTTACCACACCCCACCGCCACCCCGCCGTCACCTCGTCTCGCCCCGATCCGCGTAGGGGCGAAACATCTTTCGCCCCTTTTCCGGTCCCCCCCCCCGCTCGCGCGCGCTCTGCACCCTCTCTGAGTCATGCGGAGAGGGTCGGCGTCCTCGCCGGGGAGAGGTGCGCCCCTCCCTCGCCCCACACGACCCCCACCCTTCCTCTCCGCGCCGCCACCACCACCGCACCCAACGCTCCGAATGTAGGGCGCATGACGTGCCCGTCCGCGGGCATGTCGCGCCGCATGGCACCCCTCACGACCTGCACCCTCCCTCACCCACCTCCACCACCGCACCCAACGCTCCGAATGTAGGGCGCATGACGTACCCGTCCGCGGGCATGTCGCGCCGGATACCTACAACGTGCTGTGCACCCACCACCATTTCCACTCATCAACCGCCTTCACAATTCCCGCCCGCACCGGATTCTCGACGATGTAACGCGCCACCGCGCTCACGCCTTCGTCGTGCCGCACGCCATGGTCATAGAACGACGCCTGCCACGGCGGCATCGAAATCACACGCTTGCGCGCAGCCATCGTGACGCCGCCTTTGAAACGTCCAACCCAGGCAACCAAATCGTTACTCGCGACCGCAAGCACATGCACATGGTCGGGCATCACCACATACGCAGCGAGCGGACCGTCAGCGTCGAGGCGATGCCGCGCGAGGTGCTCAGCAACGAGGTCAAATTGAGTATCCGTGTCGAGTTTCGCCGGTCGACGTAGACAAATCGTGATGTGAAATACTCCACCGCCGACATACGATGATCGTTCCAATCGAATCGATTTGCGTAGCGGAACATGATGCGCGGGCATGATGCGAAAAGGGTACCAACAGCAGCAGTCCGGCGCCACATGGCCGCGTGCAATGTCACCGGCGCGCGAGATTTGTTGGTGGCGCGGCCGCGTGCTGCGCCCTACATTTTGTCATCGGCTCGCCGTGAAGTTCTATGCCTTCACGTCCGCTTCTCATCCGCCTGTGCCGGTGAGACGCGCTGGGTTGGGTGGTCGTCACGCTCTCAAAACTGCAACTCGTCGCGCGACCCTCAGCACCCTCACCCGTGCTCACCCACCACCACCGCAACACCCAACGCTCAAAATGTAGGGCGCATGACGTGCCCGTCCACGGGCATGTCGCGCCGCATAACGCCCCGCGCCACCGCTGCCCCCCTCACCCACCACCACCGCAACACCCAACGCTCAAAATGTAGGGCGCATGGCGTGCCCGTCCCCGGGCATGTCGCGCCGCATAACGCCCCACACGACCCCACCCTCCCTCGCCCCGTCACGCCCAGCACCACGCATCGTGGCACCGGTCCCACCGGTCCCACTGGTCCCACTGGTCTCACTGGCCTAAACCCAACTTCAAGCTACCAGCACACCATGCGCGGAAGCCCTTTGCGCGCGCTAGCGGCACAAACCATGTCGTTGCGCGACCAGCGTGACTTCAATAGAATCACGTCATGGGTAGAATCCACACAGTCAACTTCGAACCGATTTGCGAACCCGACCACGATCAGCTTGACCGAAACGACCTCGCCTGTCGTGTGGCCTCGATGATAACGAGTTGGCACGACGATAAGGCGCTCGTAGTTGGCGTGATGGGGCCGTGGGGCAGCGGAAAAACATCGTTTGCCGAATTGCTCAAACACCGACTTCCCACCTGTGCGCCGAACTCGCTGCAAACCCACACGCTGTTCGCGATCAATCCGTGGCTGCTAACGACCACCGAAGATTGGCTCGTTGCCTTCTTTCAGAAGCTTCGTGATGTCTGCTCCGAGACGCCGACTCAGGTGACCCGCAACCTGAAAAAGCGCCTTCCGAGACTCGAAAAGGCGACTCTTGCCTTCGGCGCGGGTGTCGGCCCGTTGGCATCGTTTACACTGACATCTCGCAGCACGAAGCTCGCCAATCTCGAAAAGGAACGAGCGGAAATTCACGACCTCATGAAACAATTGAATCAGCGAATCGTCGTTGTCGTCGATGACCTCGACCGCGTTCCTGCTTCAGAAGTTCGCGGCTTCTTTCGCGTGCTCACGCTCTTAATCAACCTGCCAAACGTCGTCTTTGTGCTGCTCTTCGACCGCGAGCAAATGGCAAAGGCGCTTGCCCCGGAAGCCGGAGAAAACACCGACGACGGGCGACGCTATCTCGAAAAGATTATTCACATCCCAGTCGACCTCAGCCATCCAAGCCCGTGGGTACTCAACCGATTCGCCAAGAACTTGCTGGGCGAGGAAGTCACCGCAAAGATCGATGTCTCTTTAGGCGCTCCGCTTAACGTAATCCTTACAATACTCGAAACCCCGCGCCAAATCACCCGTTGGGCAGCCGCGGTCAAGCTCGGCAGCGATACATGGTACGCTGAAGTCAACCCGGTCGTCGCAAGTTTGCTTGACGCTATTCGCATCAGCGAGCCGATCCTCTATGACGCAATACGGGCCAGCAGGGGCGTAATCATCAACAAGACCCCGTTTCCGCTTCGGCTTGATGATCAGGAGGAGTGGAAGGCTCTGCGTCAGAAAGGGATCAATCACTTGCAAACAGTGGCAAAAAAAAAAAACAACAGGTTCACCAACTCGTAAATCCGCTTTGCTGCACGCTTTAGAATTAATGGGAGCCAATGTTTCTGAAACTTCCAATGAATACACCACGATCGTGAACGCCGGACACTATAAACTGAACATTCCGGAAATGTTTGACCGTTACTTTCAGTTCGGCATTCCTTCCGACAGTGTCTCGTGGGCATATGTGTCGCACTTTATCAACGACGCAACGAGTTCTACGCCGATCATAGCGGATTTGACGAGCGGCTTCAATAACCATGTGGCTGAC
>CAZXXB010000096.1:2730-4010 GCA_964644185.1 uncultured Myxococcota bacterium | reverse complement strand
CTGGTTAGAGCGTCATCCAAAACTACGGGATGAAGACGCCACAAACCGTGAAATAACAACGCGGGCAATTCTGATGGCACTTCCTGCATGGGGCAGCCGAGCACGGGCAGGTGAAGTTCGCAAGCTCCTCGATAACATTGCAGACCGAAGCAAGCGTTGGGCCACGCTGCGTGAGGTTTATAGGAACACGCAGCATTGGGCTTGCATCGGATACTTCGAATTTGCCGACACGAATCGCCTGAGTGAGTACGACGAGTTGAATCCGTCACTCGACGAATGGTTTTCCGAGGTGGCCAAGGGGTTGAGTTGGGCGTACGAGAAAAGGCAAAACATCACCGTGCTGGATTGGTTCTCGCGCGTTTGGGGACGCAAAGATCGCGTAACGCCAGAACGCGAGGCGCGATTCGCCGCTGTATGCGAAAGTGCCCTGAAAACTGACCCCGCGATCATGCTCGGTTGGGTGGCGCCATTTGGGGACGTCAACGACCCACCGGATCAACAGGGTTGGAAAATTCGTACCTGGCAACAAATGCTCCGACGCAATCTTTCACCCGATTCGTTGAGAGCACTAGCAAGTGAGGGTCCGGCGACTTACTACGGCAAGGTAGTAACATTGCAAGGTCAAATTTGCAGCGACGGCATGATCGATGCGCTCTTCCGCGCGGTTCAAGCTGCCGCTCTTGCGTGACCCCGCCGCCCCCCCCATCCTGTCCCAACTCTGCCCCACTTTTCCCCCACTTCTCCCCGATCTCGCACCTCGGTTGCATTTTTGAGACACTGCCGCGCAACCCCCTGCCACCATTGAGCTTTTCGTTCATTTCCAAGACCCCTTGCGCTGCGCCCTTTCGTCGGGCACTTTTCGCCCAAACAACCTGAGGAAAAACCATGGGCGGCAACCAACTTTTGGTCGTGATGATGGCGGCGGGCAAGGGTACGCGGATGAAGTCCCGCCGCTCAAAACTGGTCCACGAAGTGCTCGGAAGACCCCTCGTCGCATGGGCCCTCGACCCCGTATTTTCCCTTATGCCACGCGAGGTTGTGATGGTTGTCGGCCACGACGCAGAGGGCGTCATCGCCGGTGCCCGAGCACACGCCGACTCGGCGCAATACCCGCAATTAGGCGGCACCCTCGCCTTCGTCACCCAGCCCGAACAACTCGGCACCGGACACGCCGTCATGTGCGCCCGCGCCGAGATTGAACGCCACCTCAAAACCGCCCGCGAAACGCAAGAAAAGCCAGTAATTCTCATAGGTTCCGGCGACATGCCCTGCATCCGCGC
>CAZXXB010000096.1:0-2704 GCA_964644185.1 uncultured Myxococcota bacterium | reverse complement strand
CTTCATCTCCTCCCACAACTCCTCCGGCGCTCTGCTCTCCATCATGACCGCCCACCGCCCCACCGACGTGAAATTCGGTAGAGTTATCAGAGACTTACAGGGCCGCGTCACCCGCGTCGTCGAGTACCGCGACGCCTCCGCCGACGAGCGCAACGTCACCGAAATGAACATGGGCGTCTACCTCGCCGATGCCGCCTTTCTCCTTGATTCTCTTACGAAAATTACCCCCGACAACGATCAAAAAGAGTACTACCTCACCGACGTCGTCGCCCACGCCGCCGCCCAACACAGCGTCGCCGCCTTCGCCGTCTCAGACCCCACCGAAACCCTCGGAGTCAACGACCGCATCGACCTCGCCGACGCCTCAGAATCCCTGCGAATCCGCATACTTAGGCACTGGATGCGCGAAGGCGTCACCGTCACCGACCCGCAGCACTGCCTCGTCGAACCCACCGTCACCCTGGGCCGCGACATCACCCTCGAACCCGGCGTCATCCTCAAAGGCAACACCCGCCTCGCCGACGGAGTCGTCGTCGGCACAGGCTCTGTGCTGATCGACACAACTGCCGAAGAAGACTCAGCTTTTTTGCCCTACACCGTCGCCGAATCGGCCCACGTCGGCGCCGCTTCACACGTCGGCCCCTTCGCCCGCCTCCGCCCCGGAACCCACCTCGGACGCGACTGCAAGGTCGGCAACTTCGTCGAAATGAAAAAAGTCACCTTCGGCAACGGCGCAAAAGCCTCACACCTCACCTACTTAGGCGACGCCACCGTCGGCGCCGACTCAAACATCGGCTGCGGAACCATCACCTGCAACTACGACGGCGTTTTCAAACATGAAACCCACATCGGCGACGGCGTCTTCGTCGGCTCCGACACCCAGCTCGTCGCCCCCGTCACCGTCGCCGGCTCCACCGTCACAAAAGACGTTCCCGCCGGCGCCCTCTACATGAACCGCGAACCCGCCACCATCAAAGAAGGCTGGGCCGACAAACGCTGGGCCGACCTCAAGGCCAAAAAAGCCGCTGACAAAGCATCCACAAAGAAGTAGCCTCATCGCCTCCACTCATCCCCCGCCGCCCCCTGAGCGCCAACACCCGCGCATTTGCCCCCGATGCAGTTTTTGTCGTTGACGCCAATCCGCGCGTCAGCGATAACCATTGGGCCTGCCCCCCCACCGGCTCTCACGGACGCACCCGTCAACGGTGTTCGCATGCACGTCGAGTCCATCGCATCTTCTGCATCACAGCGGCAGAACAGACGATCGCGGTCGTTGCCTGGCACCTTATCGTCTCTCTCGTTCGCGCGTTCCGCCGCGACCCTCGCTTACGCCGCGCTGCTTGTAGCGATGCTCGCCTCGGCACAGGCGTGCTCATTCGATTACATCGAAGAGTCGCAAGACGATGACGACGAGACCTCAGACGCCGACGATGGCGCCGATGAAGACGCAGGCGACAACACACGTGACAACGACGACGGCGGCGGCGGCACAAACCCCACCCATTGCACCGGCAAGGTCGTCTGCGGGCCCGGACTCGTCTGCTGGAACAACACCTGCGTCGATGCCGCGGGCGACTGCGTGCGCGATTCCGATTGCGCGAGCGAACAGATTTGCATCATCGGATACTGCCGCGACGTTCGGCCCTGACCGTTCTGCGCCCCACCGTCGCCCCACCTCACTTCTCATCGAAACGGACACACACTTAACAAACAAGCGCAAGACAAAGGCTGCGCCGCAAAAGTAGCGGAGACTAATATTCCAGGTCGCGCGCAGGCGCTCCAGCGAAAAAAGGAAGCAACCAATTCACTGAAGAGGCATGGGCATACGTTACGTGAGCAGAAGTGGCCGCAGCCGGAGGGCTCGCCGTGAAGTTGAGGGATTTCTGGCTTTATCATGACGTCCCAGACAAGTGGGAGCGGCACCGGTTCCTGCTTCACACTCGTTGCATGTGCGCGCTTTACGAGCGGTGCTTCTCGAAGGGTGTCCCATCTCGGGCTTGGCGGCTTATTATGAACTGCTCAACCAACCCTCAAAGAGAATCGGTTTACGGCGGGGCACTCGGCGTGCTCTATATCGACATTCACTTCGACGTGAATCAATACTACGCCGCGTCTGATGAGATCCAGCGTCAGCTTGCCGTTGGGGCGATTCAGACCGGGGCTCTTGCAGCAGCGCGCCAAGAAGGGTGGCCTATAGAAGCCTTCGAGCACGCTTATGACTGCGTGATCGCCAAGAACTACCACAATGAGTGGAGTTGGCCGCGCAGCCCCCGGCGACGACCGGGAAAGAGTGTTGGGTGCAGATTCGCTGCATTCATGGCCCCGAAAAGCTCGAAGCGCATTTACGCGTCGTAAACCGAAAGCGAGAGACTATCGTCGAACAGCTTGCGTTCGAGGAAGAGCCAGACGAATTTCTGTTCGTCAAGTACTTCGGCAACCTCAAATGGGAGTAGCCAAACCACGTGGCTCTCTACGACAAGTCTGGTAATGTCGTGTCGGAGTTGGACGTTTGACATGCGCTATGCGATGCCATGTATGGTCGTCAGTCAGCCACGTGATTAGACCCCAACTGACTTCGCCCCGCGCAGGCTACTCTTACGGCAGCTTCCAAATTCCGTCGATATCGGTAGAGCTTTCGCGCGGCAGGTGTCACAAGACTTCGGAGTGAATTGGGGTGGCAACCGATGAATGACATTTACACAAT
>CAZXXB010000095.1:1920-13399 GCA_964644185.1 uncultured Myxococcota bacterium | reverse complement strand
CGCTCTCACCACCAACCCCGCTCTCACCACCAACCCCGCTCTCACCACCAACCCCGCTCTCACCACCAACCCCATAGTTCAAAACCCTAGCGACCGACCCAACTGCACCACCGCGACGCAAAGCACATACGCAAACACCGTGTACCCCACCCACTGCCAAAGCGCGATCGCGAGCCGCCCCGTCTCTTTTTTCACAATCGCCACCGTGCTCATGCACGGCGTCGCAATCAGGCTAAACAGCAACATCGAGACCGCCGTGAGCGGCGTGTAGCTCTCGCGCAACGCCGCCCGCAACGTCGCCGCCGCCGTGTCGTCTTCAGCCTCGGGGTCGGGCTCGTCGGTCAGCGCAAACACAATCGCCATCTGCGCCACAAACACCTCTTTCGCCGCAAACGCCCCCAAAAACGCCGTGCCAAGCCGCCAGTCAAACCCCATCGGCTGCAACACCGGTTCAAGCCCAACACCGATGCGCCCCGCCGCCGAGTGACGCAACTGCGCCACCGACAACGCCACCTCGCGCTCGCCCTCTTCCATCGCCGCATACCCAGGCTTTGCCCCCTCGACCTCCACATCCAGCCGCGGAAACGTCATCAGCACCCACAGCACAAGCGAAATCGCGAGAATCACCCCGCCCGCCTTCTTCAAAAACTGCGCCGCCTTGTCCCACATGTGCCGCAGCGCCGCCGCGAGCGTCGGCAACCGATACGGCGGCAACTCCATCACAAACGGCGACGCCTCACCCGCAAGCGCCGTCTTGCGCAACACGAGCGCCAGCAGCAGCGCCGCCGACACGCTCACCCCATACATCGCCATCAGCGCCGCACCCCGCCACTCCACCGCAAAAAACGCCGGAATAATCAACAGGTAAATCGGCAACCGCGCGCTGCACGACACCATCGGCAAAATCAGAATCGTCGTCAGCCGGTCGCGCCAGTTCTCCAGCGTCCGCGTCGCCATAATCGCCGGAATATTGCACCCGAACCCCAGCACCAGCGGCACGAAACTCTTGCCGTGCAACCCAAACCGACTCATCACCTGATCGGCCAGAAACGCCGCCCGCGCCATGTACCCCGTGTCTTCAAGCAGCGCCAAAAAGAAGTACATGATCACGATGTTCGGCAAAAACACGAGCACCCCGCCCACGCCGCCAATCACCCCATCGACAACCAGCGAATGCAGCAAACTCGTCGCCGCACCCGCACCCCACATCAACGTCACCGTCTCACCCGTCCACCGCACCACCTCTTCAATCGCCAGCATCGGCAGCTCACCCAGCGCAAACGTCGCCGTAAACACAAGGTAGAGCAGCCCCAGAAACACCGGAACCCCCAGCACCGGATGCAGCAACACCCGATCGACCCGCGCCGTAAAACTCACCACCCCCGCCTCGCCCGACAAGTCACCCGCCGCACCCACACCCGCACCCGCACCCGCCGCAACCGTGCGCCGCCTCACCGCCAACGCCGCAAGCTCTTCCGCAAACCGGTGCCGCGCCGCCCCAATCGCAACCAGCGCCTCGTCACCCGTCGCAGCGCGAATCGCCGCCCGCTCAGCCTCAGCCGCCGCCAGCACCGCCTCACCCCCCGCACGCGCCAGCACCACAGCCCGCATCACCTCGTCATCTTCCAGAAGCTTCAGCGCCACGAACCGCGCCGGATACCCCGCGCCATCGTCAAGCATCGCCATCAGCCGCTCGACAGCCCCCTCAATCACCGCGCCATACCCGACGAGCCGACTGCGCGCCGAAGCCCCCGCCACCGCCGCCTCGCCGCACGCCCCCAGAAGCGCCAGCTTCAACTCATGCAACCCCTGACCCGAACGCGCCGCCACCATCACCACCGGCACCCCGTGCAGCGCCCGCGACAACGCCCCCACATCCACCACAAGCCCCTGCTTCTCAGCCTCGTCGCGCATATTCAGCGCCAGCAGCAACGGCGCATGAAGCTCCATCAACTGCACCGTCAGATAAAGGTGCCGCTCGAGGTTCGTCGCATCGAGCACATTCACCACGAGCCGACGCGGCTCGGCCACAATCTCGCGCCGCGCAACCTCTTCTTCCGCGCTCAACGCCGACAGGCTGTAAACACCCGGAAGGTCCACCACCCCGACCCGCGTCGCCTCATTCAACGCAAGCTCGCCGCGCACCTCTTCCACCGTCACCCCGTGGTAGTTGCCCACGCGATGCCGCGCCCCCGTCAACGCATTGAAAAGTGTCGTCTTGCCGCTGTTCGGGTTGCCCGCCAACAGCACATCGAGCGTCGTCGCAACCTCACCCCGCCCACCGTCGCGCTGCGCCTGCCGCGCGAGAAAGTCTGCTGCGCTCGCGGCCCTTCTCGCCCTTGCCGCCTCACCCTCACCTGCCGCCACGCGGCGCTCTCGCTGCTCTGCGCTCATCGCGGCGCGTATAGCACCGTCTCACGTTGATAGGCAAAGCTCTTGCGCGCCAACTTTCACGTCTCACCCCGCTCACGCCCGACTGCCGCCTCATGCCCCGCCTCATGCCCCACCGCGTGCCCTGCGTCGCCCATCGGCACCAGCATCTCTTGCGGCACGTTGCCCCCACCCCATTTTTTCCGCGCCACATAGAGCGTCAAAAAATAACTCAGCGGCGTCATGATCGCCCCAAACGTCAGCCACCCAAGCCAGATGCTCAGATACGCGCTGCCCCCCATCGACGCCAGCGCCTCGACGCTCTCGGGCGGCGTGAACTCACCGACCGGAAGCCCACGCCACATCTGTCCCACCATGTACCCGAACACCAGAAATATCGGCCACGTCACCGGGTTCGACACGTTCACCATGATCGCCGCCGGTACCGGAGCCGCGCGAAACACCGCCGCCAGAAACAGCGCCACCGGCGTCTGCCCCACGATCGGAAAAAACCCGACCCACATCCCCACCGCGACCCCGCGCGCAAGAAACTCGGGCCGCCCGCGCAGCTCAAACACCGCACGCAGCGTATGCTGTACCCGTTCGCGAAGCGTCGTCATCGCTCGTCACACCCCTTGCGTGGCACTCTACCCGCGCCGCGCGACCCGCGCCAACTACCCGCCACCCGCACTGCCATGAGGGCCATCACCCGACCCGCGCCACCTGCGCGCCATCCACAACGTCGCAAAATACGCTGGCGGCGTCGTCACAATCGACACCAGCAGCATCCCAACCCAGATGCTCAGGTACGCATCCCAGCCAAGCCGCAAAAAACCTTCCAGCGAATCGGGCACCTCAATGCTCACCACCGGCAACCCCCGCAACCACTGCCCCATGCCGTAGCCAAACACGATCAAAAACGGCCACGTGACAGGGTTCGACAGATACGTCATCACCGCCGCAGGCACCGGCGCCCCGCGCACCAGGGCCGCCAGCACCAGCGCCGCAGGCATCTGCCCCGGTATCGGAAAAAACGCCGCGAACGTCCCCGCCGCTACACCCCGCGCCAGATATTCCGGACGGTTGCGCAGCTCGACCATCAGCCGCTTCATGCGCTCGACGATCTCGCCCACGTTCTGCATCACCCGCGTACTCTCATCTCGTCACGCTCATCTCGTCAGTACCCACGACCGGTCACCCCGCGACCTTCGGTCACGCGGTAGTGCTCATTCACATCGAGACCATTCAAAACCGTCGTCGCGCCCGAAGGCCACCGCACCGTCACCCGATCAACCCGCGCCCCCGCCTCGCGCGACAACCCAACATGCACCGTCAGCGGACCCCCCGCGCCAAAGTGCCCCTTGCCACCTTTCACCTCGCGCAGTTGCGACACCGCACCCTGCTCGACCACCACACGCGCGCCAATCGCCGCCCGGTTCGACGCCACCCCTTCGAGCGTCAACGCGAGATACTTCGCGGCTGCCTCACCCCCTTCACCACCATCACCCGCACCATCACGCGTCGTGTTCTCAAAAAAGTGGACCCTCGCCCCCGCCCCCGCGCGACCCATCACCACATCGAGGTCGCCGTCGTTGTCAAAATCAGCCAGCACGTGATTCTGCGCATAGTGCACGTCAACCCCAGCGGCATTGCCGATGTTCTCAAACCGCACGAGCCCCGTCGCCCCATCAACCCCCGCGTTCCGCTCGATCCGCGCGTAGTGCCCCGGGTACAGCACCGACATGAACACGTCGAGCCACCCGTCGTTATCAAGGTCGCCAAAGCTCGGCTCAAAATCGCCCTCGTCGTACGTCAGCATCCCCCCCTCATACGCCCCGTTGATGCCATCATCGTAACCATCCGCCCACTTCTTCGTGTCAGCGCCGTCATTTAGCCGATTCAGCAGCACCCGCGACCGGTCACTCGTCGGCGCATACCGTGGATGCGCGATGCTTCCAAACACGATGTCGAGGTCGCCATCGTTGTCGAGGTCGCCCAGATCAACCCCGAAGTTGTTGCCGCCACCCGGCGCGACGATATCGTTCATCACACCCGGAGACCGGGCCGCCTGGACGAATCGCTCACCTTCGGCCCACTCGTTGCGCCACACATAGTTCGGCTCGCGCCCATAGTTGGCCTGCACGATATCAACGTCGCCGTCGTTATCCACGTCTCCCGCCGTCGCGCCGTAGCAGGGCCGATCAATCTCTTCGTAAAGCCCCGCCGCCGCACTCACGTCGGCAAAAGTCCCATCGCCATTGCCCAGCAACAGCCGCGCCGGCATCGCCCCCGGGTTCGGGTACTGCACGAGCCACGCGCACATAAAAAGGTCGAGCACCCCGTCGTTATCAACATCGAGAAACGTCGCCGCGCTCGTCGTCGCCCTGTCGCCCACCCCTGAGCCCGCCACCGCCGCAAAAACCCCCGTGCCGTCATTCAACGCGACAAAATCTTCAAACCCCTTATCGAGCGGCGCCCCCGTTTCATCGTCACCTTGCGGGGTATGGACGCCACCAAACAGATCAAGGTCGCCATCGTTATCGACGTCGCCAAAAATCACGAACTGCGACGGCAACTCGGCAAGCCCCGACGAAGCCGTCGTCTCTTCAAACGAACCGCCCCGATTCATCAACACGCGAATGCCCCCCACCCCATACGCGAGCCTGTGCAGCACAAGGTCTTGCAGCCCATCGCCGTTCAAATCCGCCGCGGTCGTCCGCCCCTCCGTGAGACCCAAAAGCCCCCACGCTTCGGTCGCATCGACAAACAGCTTCTCGCCAACCTCGCACGCAACCTCAGCCTCGACCTGCACGCGGTAGAACGCGTTGTCGCCCACACCGAGCCACTTGAACTGCGCCGCACTCGCATCTTCGGCAATCGCCGCCTGCGAGAAGACCATGCTCGAACCGCCATAAAGCGTCGGCGCCGTCTCACGCTGCGAAACGAGAAACCGCGCCGCGTTCGCCCCCGCCTGCACCGTGTGCCCCACAAAAAACGTCTCACCCGCCTCGACGGTAAACGGCGGCTCAAACCGCGCCACGCGAAACGCACTGTCGCCCGCGTCCACACCGGCGCTCGTCAACCGCACGTCACCCACGAACGTCGCCTCTTCCGGCGCCGGACTCGTCATCGGCCAGCTCTTTCCAAAGTCGCGCCACACCGACAACACGAGATCACCCTCACCCGCGACCCCGACGCGAATCGCCCGCACCAACAGCTTCTTCTCAGCACGAAACACAATCGCTTCTTTGTCGCCCGCCACGAGATCACCAAGCGACCCGGCACTCGCCGCACCCGCCTCATCACCGTCATAACGCAGCACCACTGCCTCGCCGCCTGCCTCGCCGCCTGCCTCGCACGGCGGAGCCACGAACGCGCGCGCCGGTGCGAGATCAGCACCCTTTTCGTAAGCGCGCCCGTTCAACTCGGCAAACGGGTCATCGCCCGTCTCACCGCCCGTTTCGCCGCCCGTCTCGTCACCTGTCTCATCACCGGTCGCGTCGCCCGTCGCGCCCGCGTCTGCCGTCTCTTGCCCGTCGTCATCGTCACCACACGCGACCGCGCTCGCCGCGACCAGCAGCGCCACCGCGAAGTTCGCCCATACCCGCTTCGCCCGAACCGTCTTTGCACCGTGAGTCATCTTCACATCGTCTATCATCTTCGCAACGCCTGCCATCTTCACACCTCGCGTTCTCGCGGGTATGGGTATGCCCCACGGTACGCGTGGTCAAGCGGTCTCTCACACCACGACCACACAGCACGACGAAAGCGCCACGCCATGTCACATCCGATTCTCTTTCTCGCCGCACTCTCAGGCTTTATCGCCGTTGCCGCCGGAGCGTTCGGCGCACATGGGCTCAAGGCACGCCTCGCCCCCGACCTTCTCGCCATCTTCGAGACCGGCGCGCGCTATCACGTCTACCATGCCCTCGCGATGGCGCTTGCCGCCCTCATCGCGATGCACGCCGACACAGCCGCGGCCCCCGCGCTCGCCTCACGGGCACGCCTCGCCGGCTGGCTCTTTTTTGTCGGAACCTTCTTCTTCTCAGGTTCGCTCTACCTGCTCGCGCTCACCGGTACCCGCTGGCTCGGCGCCATCACCCCCATTGGTGGACTCGCATTTCTCGCGGGCTGGCTCGCCCTCGCCTTCGCCGCCCTCACCCACCGCACCTAGCAGCACCAACCCCTCGCGCACCCTCACTCCCACTCAATCGTCGCCGGCGGCTTTGACGAGATGTCATAGACCACGCGATTCACCCCGCGCACCGACACCTTCAACACCAGGCGGTACCGCTCAAAGCGTTGAGTCTGACGCTGACCCCGTCGCAAACGCCTCAACAAACTCACGATCCTGAGGCTCTTCTTTTCGCTCAAACGCGTCGCAGACAACGATTCGCCCCTCTACGCACAACGCCAGCACGGCGAGTCGCAGCCCCCCGCTCTTGCCGCCCCCCCGGCACCGGGTAACGAACTTTGAACCCGCGCCCGCCCACAACATCCGGTGCCGCCACGGGGCTTATCCCAACAGCTTTTCGCTCACCCCTCGTTGCCGGGTAGTAATCGCGGCAAAGCAGACTCTGCAACCGCGGACGAAACGCCGCGGCGTATCCATCGCCGAGCGATTTCTGCAGCGACCTGTGAGCACGAGCCGTGACCTGCCACGCGAAGTCAGCGGGGTTAAGCGGCCCGTCGCCACACTCGACGCCAGCCTCAGAGCGGTGCGGCACTCGCAGCCCCTTCTTTGAACGCCCGAAGCAGCGCCGCATCCGCCGGTTCGTCGAGCCATGGGTCGTCATCAAGCACCTGAAGCATCGCAAGGTGCAGGTCGATAGGTTTTGGTGGCCCGCTTGCGCCCGCACCATCGTTCCATGCGATGCGCCAACCCGGATTCTCGTGCGAATAGTCTGAAGCCTCTTTTGCGGTCTTCTCCGCAAAGTAGGCGGCGACGCGCGCGACCGTCTCAGTATCCATCGCCGTGTGGTACGGCTCGACCGGCTGCCCCGTCAACACGAGCGGCTTCGACGCGCCACGCTGGGTCTGACGAGCGAGCTGCCGCGCTTCGAGTTCGGCAACCAGCCGCTTTTCAAAGTTCGCCACCACCGGCCCCTGCTTCAGGGCGATGTAGGTCTGGTGTGTAACCGTGTCCCCGTGGTCACGCAGCGCGACAAGGTCGAGATAGAAAAGGGCCTTGTTGAGATTCGTGATCTGCATCTCGTGGCGTGGCGCCGCGAAAAGAAGAGCCGTCGCGGCTTCGACGAGCCGCGCAGCCAGTTCTTCTTTTTGCTCAGGCGTCTTCACGAACCTCTACCCCTCGCCCAAAGCGGGCTAACGTCTCAAGGATAACATGCACCGACGTTTTCACAAGACGATCGTCAGCCCACCACCACCTCGAACACCATCACTCCCACTCAATCGTCGCGGGCGGCTTCGACGAGATGTCATAGACCACGCGATTTACCCCCCGCACCTCGTTGATGATCCGCCGCGAGATCGCCCCCAGCACCTCATACGGCAACTGCACCCAGTCCGCCGTCATCCCATCGGTACTGTGCACCGCCCGCACCGCAATCGTCTCCTCATACGTCCGCTCGTCGCCCATCACCCCCACGCTCTGCACCGGCAACAACACCGCGAACGATTGCCAAATCTTCCGATACAGCCCCGCCGCGATGATCTCTTCCGTCACAATCGCATCGGCCCGGCGCAGCACATCGAGCCGCGCGCGCGTCAAATCACCAAGACACCGCACCGCGAGCCCCGGCCCCGGAAACGGCTGCCGCCACACCATCGTCTCGGGCAACCCCAACTGCAACCCAAGCTGCCGCACCTCATCTTTGAACAACTCGCGCAACGGCTCGACGAGCTTGAACTTCATCCCCTCAGGCAAGCCACCCACGTTGTGATGCGACTTGATCATCGACGATGGACCCTTCACCGACACCGACTCGATCACATCCGGGTAAAGCGTACCCTGCGCGAGAAAATGCGCGTTCTCGACGTGCCGCACCGCATCTTCAAACACCTCGACAAACACCCGCCCAATGATCTTGCGCTTCTGCTCGGGGTCACGCACCCCGCTAAGCTCGCTCAAAAAACGCTCGCTCGCATCAACGACCCGCAAGTCCATCTGAAAGTGACTGCGAAACACCTCTTCAACCGACTCGCGCTCGCCCGCCCGCAACAACCCGTTATCGACGAACACGCACGTCGTCTGCCCCGGTATCGCCTTGTGCAGCAACGCCGCCACGACGCTCGAATCAACCCCGCCCGAAAGCCCCAGCACCACGTGCCCATCGCCCACCTGCCCGCGAATCGTCGCGCACGCCTCGTCAATATAGCTCCCCACCGTCCAGTCGCCCGTACACCCGGCAATGCCAAAACAGAAGTTGCGCAGCAGCTCGCCACCACGCGGCGTGTGCACCACCTCAGGGTGAAACTGCACGCCGTAAAGCCCCGCCGCCACGTTCGCAAACGCCGCATACGGCGCGCTCGGCGTCACCGCGACCGGAACAAACCCACGCGGCAGCACCTCAACCCGGTCACCGTGACTCATCCACACCCGCACATGCTCGTCATGCTGAAACCCGAGAAACAGCGGCGACTCTGCCACAAGCTGAATCTCGGCACTGCCGTACTCGCGATGCGTAGATGGCGCGACACGCCCCCCGAGGTTGTGCGCCATGCACTGCAACCCGTAGCAGATGCCCAGCACCGGAACCTTCAACTCCGCACACGTCTCGAAAAACCCCGCCGCCACATTCGGCGACCCCTCAGCGTGAATGCTCGCCGGCCCCCCCGACAGAATCACACCCTTCGGCTTCAGTTCACGCAGCTTCTCAACGCTCACGCTGTAAGGGTGAATCTCACTGTAGACGTTGAACTCACGTATCCGCCGCGCGATGAGCTGCGTCGTCTGTGAACCAAAATCGAGTACGAGAATCAGTTCGTGCTGCCGTGACATGTTGGCCTCGCGTGGATGCTATCCACGTGGTCGTTTCAACCCACCAGACAACTTCAATCCACGTGGTAGTTGGGTGCCTCGCGCGTAATCGTCACGTCGTGCACGTGGCTCTCGCGCAGACCCGCCGGCGTGATGCGCACAAACCGCGCCTTCGCCCGCAACTCTTCAATCGTCCGCGCGCCGAGATACCCCATCCCGCTGCGCACGCCGCCCGCAAGCTGGTACACGCTCTCGCGCACCGGACCCTTATACGGCACCCGCCCCTCAATCCCCTCGGGCACGAGCTTCGTCTCGTCGCTCACATCGCTCTGAAAATACCGGTCTTTCGACCCCTTGCGCATCGCCGAGATCGACCCCATGCCACGATACAGCTTGTAGCTGCGGCCCTGATACAAAATCGTCTCGCCGGGGCTCTCTTCGGTACCAGCCAGAAGCCCACCAATCATCACCGTCGAAGCCCCGCCCGCGAGCGCCTTCACCACATCGCCCGAGTACTTGATGCCGCCATCACCAATGATCGGCACCCCCGCCTCGCGCGCAACAGACGCCGCCTCCATGATCGCCGTCAACTGCGGAACCCCAACACCAGCGACGATGCGTGTCGTGCAAATCGACCCCGGCCCAATCCCCACCTTGACCGCGTCGGCGCCCGCCTCAATCAACGCCTTCGCCGCCTCTTTCGTCGCGATGTTACCCGCCACGATCTGCTGTGTCCGATAACGGCTACGCAACACCTTCACCGTCTCGATCACACCGCGCGAATGCCCGTGCGCCGTATCGACCACGATCACATCGACACCCGCCCGCATCAACTGCTCGGCGCGATTCAACCCGTCTTCGCCAACCCCAATCGCCGCCCCACACAAGAGCCGCCCGCGACCATCTTTCGACGCCGTCGGAAACGCCTCCTGCCGCTCGATGTCCTTGATCGAAATCAGCCCCACGAGCCGCTGCTCGGCATCGACGACGAGAATCTTCTCGATGCGCCGCTCGTGCATGAGGCGCTTCGCCTCTTCAATCGGCGACCCTTCAAGCAACACCACGATGTCGCGCGTCATCACGTCGCGCACCTTCAACCCGGGGCGACCCTCAAACCGCACGTCGCGATTCGTGATGATGCCCACCGCGCGCCCGTTCTCCACAACCGGAAACCCCGACACACCAAACTTTCTGCGCAGCGCATGGTACTCACTGAGTGGAGCATCGGGGCCCAGCGCGACGGGGTCGGTAATTACCACCGACTCGTATTTCTTCACCCGCGCAATCTCGGCGGCCTGCTCTTCGGGTGAGAGGTTCTTGTGCACGATGCCAATGCCACCGAGCTGCGCCATGGCAATCGCCATGCCCGACTCGGTCACGGTATCCATCGCCGCCGAGAGAATCGGCACGCGCAGCTTCAGCGTGCGGGTGAGGTAGCTCGTCGTATCCACCTCCGAGGGGAGCACCTCGGAGTAATCGGGTAATAGCAAAACATCGTCGAACGTGAGTCCGTCAGCAATCTCCGCGGCCATGGCGGTCACCTTTTTGTGGTTTGAGTCGGAGACGCCCGTCTCAAAGCGGCAACATGCCGAAATTTGCCGCGCTGCGCAACACTCCCACCCCTCCGCCCTCCGCCACCCCACCCCCTTTTTGGCACGCCACGCGCCGCTTTTGCACGCCGTGCCGCTGTGCTAACCACCTCACAATGGCGGCATGGTCAGCAACCGAACTCATCGATCTGCGCTCGCACTCCGAGGTCGCACTGGCAAGGCTCGCCCTCGACCTCGGCTGCCTCAACACGGGCGGACCCCTCTCGCCCGACGAAAAAAACCTGCTCGACCGCGCGGCGCAACTCAAACGCACCCCCCGCCGCGACATTGCCCTCACCCTCGAACGCGTGCTCGCCGGTGACGACCCGCTCACCGAGGCGCTCTGCGCCTTCAGACCCGCCACCGAGCGACGGCTCTCTGGCGCGTTCTATACCCCCGCCTCACTCGCACGCACCGTGATTGGCGAGACCGTTCGCGCAAAGCCTGCGTTCGTCGTCGACGCTGGGTGCGGCACAGGCATCTTCACCGAGGCCGCCGCCGCCGCGTTGCCCCACGCCATCGTCACAGCCATCGACCTCGACCCGCTCAGCACCCTGCTCACGCGCGCCCGCGCAGCCAC
>CAZXXB010000095.1:0-1909 GCA_964644185.1 uncultured Myxococcota bacterium | reverse complement strand
GCAAAACGTGCGTGTCATCAACGGTGACTTTCTGCAGTGGCAACCACCGCACGGCCACGGCCCCACCGCATACATCGGCAACCCCCCATATGTGCGGCACCACGCCTTCAACGAAGCCGAAAAGGCGCTCGCACAGGCCCTCGCCGCCAACCTCAACCTGCCACTCTCGCAGCTCTCCGGTCTGCATGTCTGGTTCGTGCTCGCGATGGCTCGCCACATGCGCCCCCGCGACCGCGCCTCGCTGATTCTCAGTGCCGAGTGGATAGACGCCAATTACGGCGAAACTCTCCGACGCATCTTCACTAGCCAACTGCCCGCCACCTCAATCCAGCTCTTCGACGCCAAAGCCATGCCGTTCTCAGACGTCATGACCACCGCTATCATCATCGACGCCACCGTCGGCACGCGATCGCGCCACGTCAATGTTCGCTACGGAGACCTCTCAACCGCCGCCCGACGCAAGCTCGAACGTCACGAGTTTACCCAAGCACCACGCTGGGGTGCCCTGCTTCGCGGCCTGCGCGTCGTTCGATCGCCCGATACCGCACCACTCTCCGACTTCTTTCGCGTCAGCCGTGGCGTCGTGACTGGCGCGAACAAGTTCTTCGTGCTCAACGCCGCCGATGCGACCGCTCGTGGCCTCGACGCATGGGTCGCCCCCGCTCTCTCGGGTGCCGAAGAAATCTTCGACGCCCCCGGCGTCGTCCACCTCGATCCGTCGCGCAAAGTCTTACTCGACCCGCCGCGAACCACTCGCCTTGACGACGCGCGTGCGGCCCCCCTCGCCGACTACCTGCGCTTTGGCGAAGCACAGGGGTTTCACAACGGCTACATCTGTTCGCATCGCACCCCGTGGTGGTGCTCGTCGCACGGGTCGGTACCGCCAATCGTCGCAACCTATATGGCCCGCCAACCCCCAAAGTTCGCGCTCAACCCAGACGGCCTGCGCATCCTCAACGTCATCCACGGACTCCACCCGCGCCACGCCTATTCGCCCGAAGCACTCGCCGAGCTTACCGACTACCTCAACACGCATCGCGCAACATTCGTCGGCATGGGACGCACCTATCAGGGTGGACTCGAAAAATTCGAACCCCGCGAGATGGGTCAGCTTCCCATCCCCAAGAGCCTGCTCGTCGTTCAAGAGGCTGCACGATGACCGACCTTCTCACCAATGCTCTGCCCACGCGCCGCACAGCCGAAGCCCTGCGCGCCGAAGCCGCAAAAGCGTCGCTCATTTTCGTTGACGAACGCCTTCGCGAAGGCTCCACCGAATACGTCGCCGCCTACACAAAAGCCCTCGAAGCGGTCACGCAGCTACTCGCCCTCACCAACGACCTCACCAACCTCGACGCGTTCTGCTGGTCAACCCACCGCAACCTGCGCGACGCCGCCCGCTACATCGCCGCGCCACCCGTCAGCGCCGATGACTTCAAGGTCTACGCTCAGATGTTGCTCGAAACACAAGCGGTCACCAACCTCGACGACGCCGCCCGTGAAATTCTGCGACGAAAGCTCGACCCCATACGGTTTAGCTGGCTCGCCACGCCAACTCGCCCCGATGACGCCGCCAGAACCGCCGCCGCAAATTGGACAGCGGGCCTCGCCGCCGTCGAGCAGGTACGCACATCGCGTCGCAACACCGCCAGCAAACAGCAAGAGCAACTCGTGAGAGCATTGCTACTCGAGTGCGGATACCGCGAAGCGAAACGTCCGACACCCTTCACCGATACCGACGCCCTTGAGCGCGGAACCTTCACCCGTGAAACCAAAGTCGACTCCGCGAAGTGCGATGTCCCCGTCCGCCTTCACGACGGGCGCCTCCTCCTCATCGAGTGCAAAGTCTCCAACAGCGCCGTCAACTCCACAAAGCGCCTCATTCGCGAAACGTGCGGCAAAGCCGACGTCT
>CAZXXB010000094.1:6853-13405 GCA_964644185.1 uncultured Myxococcota bacterium | reverse complement strand
TCGACCCCTACTACCTGATCGCCAAGGCCGAGGCCCATGGCTACTACCCCGAGCTACATCGACGGTCGGTGAAGTTGGTCGAAAGCGCCGAGGTAGAGGCTGGCGGTGCGCGGGTGGCGAACAGATCGCGTGATGGCGATACGAGTGCGGCGGAGATTGATGCGTGGCATCGCCAACAGGGGTGGAAGAAGGCGGGGTATCACTTCGTCGTGCGGAAGAACGGCGCGGTCGAGAGTGCGGCGGCGGGGTTCACGTTGCGGCGGCTCGATGAGGTGGGTGCCGGGGTCGCGGGCGACAATCGGAGGAGTATCCATGTTTGTGTGAGCGGGCACGGTGATGTGGAGCCGTGGACGCCAGCGCAGCATTCGGCGGTGGTGGCGTTGTGTGCGTCGCTGTGTCGCGACTACGGGCTTTGTGCCGACGCGGTGCTGGGGCATCGCGAGGTGAATGAGCGGGTGCGACGGGGTGAGGTGAATGCGCGGTATCGGACGGCGAAGAGTTGTCCGGGTAAGCTGGTGGCGATGGAGGCAGTTCGCGCGGCGGTGAGAGCGGCGCTGGGGTGAGCGTTGGGGTGAGGGTGAAGTGGGGTTGAGCGTTGGGGAGAGCGTTGGGGTCGAGCGTTGGGTTGAGCGTTGGGGTGAGGGGCGGTGTTGTCGCGGGCGGGTGAATCGCGGCATAGGTCGGTGATGCAGCGGGTTGTGCTCGTGATTGTTGGTGTGTGCGTCGCGCTTGTCGCGGGCGAGGCAGGGCTACGTTTCGCGAAGTTTGGTGAGCCGCGGGCGACCGAGTTGGTGCGGGGGGAAGATGGGCTTCCGGTACGTCCGCGAAATCAGGTGGTGCGCGAGCGACACGGGGTGATGGCAGGTACGGCGAGCGATGCGGAAGAGGGGTCGGCGGGCGGGGTTACGATACGCTTCAACCGAGACGGGTTTCGCGGTGCGGATTTTGGTGTTGCCGATGTGAGTGGTGATGGCGCGTCGGCGACGGCGACGCGGCGGGTGGTGATGATCGGTGATTCGTTTGTGTTTGGCAGTACGCTTCGCGAAGACGAGACGTTGGGTGTGCAGGTTGCGGCGGGGCTTGTCGGGGCGACGGGTGAAAACTGGCAGGCGGTGAACCTTGGGGTTCCGGGAATTGTGACGTCGCAGGAGGCGATGATCGCGGAGACGTGGTTTGCGCGGTTGCGGCCTGCCGCGGCGGTGCTGGTGATGGTGGATAACGATGTGGCGGAGGACCCGTGGACGCCGAGCGCGGGGGAGGGGTGTGGGGTTGAGATGACGCCGCGTGAGGCGTTGTGGCGTGGGCTTTTGCGCGATGTGTATCTGACGCGGGTGTTGGCTGGGCTTTTGGTGACGCAGGATGTGTGCACGGCGCACAATCGTTGTCAGAATACGGCGCTCGATGGGCCGACGTTGCTGATGCGGTGTTTTCGGCGGTCGCTGTTGCGCATCGCAGAGGCGGCGCGGGTGCATGGTGTGGCGATGGTGGCGACGTTGTATCCGGTGCCGTGGGGGTATTGGCGCGCGGGTGAGGCGCATCCGGCGCGGGAGCATTACGGGCGGTTTTTGGACGAGGCTGAGGCGGCGGGGTTGCGGGTTGTGGATGTGGAGCCGGCGTTGCGTGAGCTTGGTGGGGATGGGGCGCGGACGAGCGTGCCGGATGATTTGCATCCGAATGGGGAGGCGAACCGGCGTGTGGGTGAGGTGCTATCGCGCGAGCTGTTGAAGGTGATGGGGGTGGGTGCAGGTGCAAAGAAGCGGTGATGTGGTGGTGGTGGTGGTGTGTTTGAGCTGGTGAGTCGTGGTTGAGGCGTTAGATTGGGGTTAGGCAGGGGATGTCGAAAGCGAGGTCATCATGTTGGCGCGCGACGCGAAATTTTCGGGTTGGCGGCGGTTGGTGGCGTTGGTTTGTGGTGTGACGTTGGCGGTGGTCGCGGTCGGGTTGGCGGGTGAAGCGGCGGCCAAGACGGCGGGCAAGGCGGCGGTGAAGTCGGGTCAGCACATGGCGTCGGGGATGTTGTTGCCGCGTGAGGGTGATTTCGAGTTGCGGCTGGATTTGGCTCCGGGTGGGTTGGGGCGTCTGATGCCGCGAGGGATTGGGCTGTCGAGCCTGAACGGGTTTGGTTACGGGATTGGGGTGAATGCGGGGGTTGGGTATTTTATTCGCGACAACATTGAGGTTGGTGGTGGTTCGGGGATTGGTTTTTCTGGTGGAGAGAATCAGGATTTGGCGGTGACGTTTCCGCTGGTGGGCTTCTGGCGGTGGCTGTGGCCGATGAATGAGCGGATCATGTTGTGGGCGGGGAACAATCTGGGGTTTGTGTACTCGGCTGGGGCGGCGTTTTTTATGATCGGGGCGCAGGGTGGCGCGGAGTTTTTTATCATGCCGAAGTGGTCGCTGTGGCCGCAGGTGTACTTTCATCTGTTTGCTGGCGGCGGCGTGGCGGTGGATGGTGGCATCGCGTACGGCACGAGCATCTACTTCTGAGGTGGGGGTGGTGTGGGTGAGTGGTGGGGTGGTGGTGGTCAAGAGTCGGACAGCAGCCGAATGGTGCCCTTCAGGAAGGTGTCGATGGACTCGACGTTTTCTTCGTCGGGGTAGACTTCGCGCTTAATTTTGTCTGGAACGACGAGGTTGACTCGTTTGCGGGCCATTTCGGCGAGGGCTTTGCTGCTCACCTTCTGATCGATGGTTACGAGGTAAAAAAGGCCAGCATTGCGGCTTTCGGGGATGATCTGCATCCAGCGTTCGCGCACGGTCTGCTTGCAGGCGATGACACGGGTCTTTGCGGGGTAGCGGGCATACTTCTCGGCGCTCGGGACGACGAAGTCGGGTTGTCCGTTGATGACGGCCTGGGCGTCGTAGGGGATTTTTTGCGCGTCGAGTACGGCGGCGAACGCGTGCTGAAGCGTTTCGCCCGCGCGGGCCTTGCGTGACTGGAATAGCGACATGAAGAGGTCTTGAAGTTCGATGAAGTGCTGTGCGGCCCAACGCTCGGTATGGGTGGTCGAGGTTGTGAGGTGTGGTGCGGCGTGTCTTGCGAAGGCCTCGCGCTCACTGGAGCGGTAGATTTCCTCTGCGATTTCCATGGTTCGCTGAAGCAGATCGCTATGGTAGCCAGGGGAGGATGTTCGAGTTGCGAGGTCTGAGGATGCGCGTTCGACTGCACTTCGGAAGATGTCGCGGGTAGCTGGGATAGACCGACTCATCTCGTCGAAGAGGGTTTGTCCTGCAGAGCGCTTTCGAGCCATTGTTCGAACTCCCGGTTACGCACTTCGCACTCCCATACGGTGACGACTTTCCAGCCGACTTGTTCGAGTTGGGAGCGGACGAGGCTGTCGCGTGCCGTGTTGTGAGAGAACTTCGCGAGCCACCAGTCTGTTCTCGATTTGGGCGTGTAGGCAAGTTTGCATGCGCGGTGGCGATGCCAGAAGCAGCCGTGGACGAATATCACTGCCTTCCAGCGCGGGAGGACGATATCGGGGGCACCGGGGAGTGTTCGGACGTTTTTGCGGAATCGGTAGCCTCTCGCATGCAGCCATGAGCGCACCTGCCGCTCGGGGGCGGTATCTGAGTTGCGGATGGCGCCCATTATCTCTGAGCGACGCTGGCGAGAGACGATGTCAGTCATCGTGAATCAGCCAGTGGCGGGGAGCAGTTCACGTTGTCTCGGCCGACGTCGGAATTCGGCGGTTCGCCCCTCGTGCGAATCAAGCGTGACGGCGATCTGTCGCGCGATCTGGCTGACGAGGGGTACGACAACGGAGTTTCCGAACTGGCGGTAGGCCTGCGTGTCACTGACGGGGATCTCAAAAGAGTCGGGAAAGCCCATGAGACGCGCGCACTCACGGGGTGTGAGGCGGCGCGGAGCCTTACCCGGTTGCGGGATCAGAATCTCGGAACCGTCCTTGTAGTAGCGGGCACTCAGCGTGCGTGTAACACCGTTGGGGTTCGCGAGGCCGAAGCCGAAACCGTTTCCGCGAGCGCGGTGTTTTTCGGCGTAGTTCTGGAGGTAGGTCCAGAGGTGCTGGGTCAGGGTGTATTTTGAATCGACGGAGGCCTCAAGGATGTCTGAAAGGGTGGGCAAACGGTTCGGAATCGCAGGCCAATTGAAGTCACGGGGCTCACTGAAGCCGACGATGAATACACGTTCGCGGTGCTGGGGTACGAGAAGTGCGGCATCAAAGACCCGGACGTGGAGTTGGTAGCCGAGCTCTTCGAGGGTGTCTTCTATAGTTCGCCATGTGTTGCCGCGATTGTGTGAAGTGAGGTTTTTGACGTTTTCGAGGAGGAATGCTCGCGGGCGGTGGTGCGCGAGAATGCGTGCGATGTCGAAGAAGAGCGTGCCCTTGGTTCGGTGCTCGAATCCGTGTTGCCAGCCAAGCGCGGCGTATTTCGAGACGCCAGCGATCGAGAAGGGCTGGCAGGGGAATCCGCCAACGAGGACATCGTGAGGTGGAATCTGGTCGGCACTGATGCGGGTGATGTCACCCTGGGGCAGCTCACCAAAATTCGCCGCGTACGTCAGTGCGGCGAACCTGTCGATCTCGGACGAGAAAACGCACTGCATCCCCGCGCTTTCGAAGGCGAGTCGCATACCGCCAATGCCGGCGAACAGGTCGATGAAGCGTCTGGACATCAAGGCTCCGCGAGTCAGAGAGCCATCACGCCCGTCGGAACCGGTTCTGTCAAGCGCGGCTCTGGTGTTGTCTGAAAGTGGCGTGTTGCACGTTGCGTGCAACATGGGTGTTTCAGGCGACATTGGCACGGTCGAAGGGTGCGCGGTCGGCACGGTTCGCGCGGCGAACGAAGGCGCGGGGCAATCTTGCGAGCGACGTTTTCTGTCTGGGTGGGTCCGTAGCAAGGGGGCTGAACGGATGGTGAGGTTTTGTTGAAACACGGAGTGGCTCTTGCGACGGAGGAATTCGCGATGACGGCAACGATGGCAGCGACGGCAACGATGGCGAAGCAGGCGATGAAGACTGCGGCAAAGGCAGCAACCGCAGCAACGGCGATGAAGACAGCGACGGTGAAGAACGAAGTGGCAGCGAAAGAGTTTGCAGCGACGGCGGCGATGACGTCTCCTTTGCGGGCGACGGGCGACGGGCAGGTTGGCGGTGGCGCGCGGGTGGTCGGTGACGGACGGGTTGGTGGCGACGGGTGTGTGTGGTGTCCGCTCAAGAAGGGGCGCATCGCCGCCGGACGCTGTGTTCGTGAGCAGTTGCGGGTCGAGTGCGGTACGCAGTGTGCGAGCGCGGTCGATGTGGTGCGGTACGGGCACCTTGCACGTCCGGGTGCGGCGTTTTGCGAGGTGCGGTCGGGGTCGTCGGGATCGCTTCGTGCGGGTGGTGCGATGGGTGGAGTCATGGGTGGTGCGGTGGATGGTGTGGCGAAGCGTGAGCCGGCGCAGGCGGCGCTCGACAGGGGGCGGGTGTGGCGGCGTGTGTCGGGGTACCTGGCGCGTAAGGGGCGGTCGGCGACGGTGGTGGAGTTGATGGTGGCGGGTGGGTTTGGTGATCGTCGGGCGGCGATGACGCTGATTCGCTACTATGTGCGGACTGGGCGGCTCGTGCGCAGCGTGGCTCCGGGTGGGGAGTATCGCTTTGCGCTTTTGGGTGGTGCGGCGGAGGCAGGTGATGGGGTTGCGACAGACGATGCGGGGGTGGCGTGATGCGCTACGCGAACGTGGCGGCGTTGTTTGTGGCGATGTTTGAGAGCGCGGGGGCGTCGCGGGTGGCGGCGGCGGGCGCGGGTTTGAGCGAGCATATGAGCGGCGGGGGTGCCACGCGCGATGGGTTGTCGCGGGCGCGGGCGATTGAGACGCGGCAGGTGCGGGCGTGTGAGTTGGGGCGGTTGATGCCGGCGGATGTGAGCGACGCGACGGTTGTGGGGTTGTACGCGAAGTGGGTGTTGCAGCTTGACCCCGACGAGTTTTGCGCGAGCGACCAGGTTGCCTCGGTGTGCGAGGCGATCGCGCGTGCCGAGCGACAGGTGGCGCGTGAGGCGCGGCGGCGTGGGTTGCTGGCCAGGTGAGGGGGGGGCGTGAATTTGCGAATGGTACTGAACATTGCTAGCGTTTCGGTGGTGGCTGGCCAACCGAGTCGGGGCGTCGGTTGAATCGCGGAAGTTTTGGTTAGCGGGTTGTATGATGGCTAGAAAACGAGCAGTCGAGGCGGAGAACGCAGAGGTGGACTCGCGGACGGTGGTGCGCGTCGCGAACACCCAGTTCACCGATGCCGCAGGGCGTGCCGGGCGACCGGCGAAAGTGTCGCGATCGATGGGCGGCACTGACGAAAACGCGGGAGCGACGAGACGGGCCGACGAGGAGTTTGAACGGGGCGTTGCAGCAACGCAGTTGCGACTTGCGAAGGGTGGCGGTTCAGCGTCGAGAGCGACGGTGGCGCGGCTGAACCGAGGGCGGAAGCAGTTTGAGGCGCAAGTTAGTGGGTGGGTTAACGAGCACGAGGGCGAATTTGTTGTACTGGTGAACGGCGAGCATCGCGGCGGGTTTCATCCGACAGATGAGGCCGCGCATCGGTTCGCGTTTTCGAC
>CAZXXB010000094.1:3679-6839 GCA_964644185.1 uncultured Myxococcota bacterium | reverse complement strand
GAATTACATTGGACGCGTTACTCGCAACGCAGAGACGTGAGCGTAGGCTTTTTTGATGGAGCGCGGGGTGGCGTTGGTGAAGTCGGAGTCGCGTGACCTTTTGCGGTACGGACACATCCTGCGGATTCGGCTGAGCGTACGGCTGCGCGATGCGAGGGGCGGCGTCGGGGCGGCTGATTACGTCTATGGACTTGTGGATACGGGAGCCGAGACGAGCGTGCTGACCGAGCGATGGGCGGGATTGCTTGAGCAGCGGGGTGGCTATGCGACCCGAAGCGAGGTGGTTTCTGGTGTCGGCAAGGCTCGGGCAGTGTTCTTTCCGATTGTGGTCACTGATTTCGATGCGCCGCAGCGTGAAGCTGTGAATCTGGTCGCGGGGGCTGTGGCGGGCGCTAAATCGTTTGGAATCACGTCGTCGGGGAGCGCAGTGCAGATGCTCTTGGGGCGCGATTTTCTCGCGCGGTTCAGGCTCGTCTACGATGGCCCCCGCGGTGTGGCGAGTTACGGGTGACGGCGCCGTGACGGCTGGCGTGCGCTGGCTTACGGGGTGACGCAGCCGCCGCCGATGATTTCGCCGTCGTTGTTGATCGTTCCGGCTTCGACGCCGATGGTCTTTGCGAGCGACGAGAGCGTTTCGGTCAGCACGGTTGCGTCATTGACTGGCGAGTAGAAGTAACGACGTCCGGCGGTATCGGGGGTGAGCGGAAATCCACCCGCGACGGCGTAGTCGTTGAGCACTGAGGCTTTGCTTCCGCTTGAGGAGTAGCCAAGCACGAGGGTTTTGACGCCGTCGACGACGCGGGTCTCTTCGATGAGGGTGGCGACGTCGTCGTTGTCGCGTCCGAGCTGGCACGAGAGGTCGCCGCCGTCACCGATGAAGAGGATGTAGTTGTCTTCGCCAGCGTGCGAGGTTTGAAAGTAGGCGCGGGCTTTTTCGACGGCAGAGTAGGCGGTGGTGCCGGTGAAGACGCGACCCTGTTTGTAGAGGGCGGTTTTGATGGCGGTGGAGTTGCTGGGGCCGCAGGCGACTTCGACGGTTTGTCCGAAGCAGTTGTAGACCATGAGGCCCCAGTTGATGGCGGTCTGGGTGTTGTTGAGCACGTCGACGACGGCGGTGCGCGCGGTGGGGAAGTCGTCTTCCATCGAGCTTGAGCCGTCGAAGACGATGAGGACGTTGGGGGGAACGGTGATGACGCATTCGTCGCCGGTGTCGCCGCTCGTGTCGTCGTCGTCATCGTCGGCGGTATCGGTGGAGTTGGGGATGCAGGCCGAATTGATGCAGGTGTGATCGGCGGGGCAGTAGCTGTCGTTGGTGCAGGCGACGCAGGCGCCGGTGACGGTGTTGCAGGCGGGGAAGAAGGGTCCGCGTGCGGAGCAGTCGGTGTCGGTGGTGCAGGGGGGCGGGGTGTCGGTGTCGGTGTCGCTCGTGTCACCGCCGTCGGTGTCGTCGGTGTCGTCGGTGTCGCTTGTGTCTCCGCCGTCGGTGTCGGCGGTGTCGGTGGTGTCGCCTGAGTCGCTCGTGTCGCCGGTGTCGCTCGTGTCGCCGACGGGGCGGGCGATGCAGGTTCCGCCGGCGCAGAATGAGCCTGGGTTGCAGTCGAAGTCAGAGGAACAGGTGCCCGTGGCGGTGACGCAGGTGAGGGCGACGCAGCGCTCTCCGTTGAGGCATTGGGCGTCGGTGCTGCACGAGCGGGTGGCGGTGTTGCCGGTGTCGTTGTCGGGACCCGCGTCGGGGTCGGCCGGGGCGGTGTCTTCGGGGCCGCTGTCGCCGGTGTCGTTGTCGGTGGCCGAGCCGGTGTCGGCTGCGGTGTCTTCGGCTTCGTCGGTGTCGCCACATGCGGGGGCGACGAGCGTCGTGAGCGCGACAAGCAGCGTCGAGGCGAAGCGCCGTGAGTTCGTGAAGTGCGTTGACGTGGTGAAGTGCGTCAGCGTTGTGAAGTGGCGAGTATTCGGCATCACGTGGACCTCACGCAAAGGGTTGAGCGGCGCGGCATCATGACGATGGTGCGCGGCAATCATGTGACCGTCGCCGCAATTGGTTGCAGCAATGCGGGTGCGAAACGGTGACGAAGCGGTGAACGTGGAGAAGCTAGCCGATTTGTGGCGCGAGGTGGTGATGTTTTTGTGACGCGTCGTGTTGCGAAGGCGACGGGGGGTTCAGGTTGTGGCGACGCGAGAGACGAAGACGAAAAGCATGAAGGGGGCGGGTGCCGAAGCGGGCAAGCGGAGAGTGACGGGCGCGAAGGGGCGAGCGACGGCGCAGCAACTGGCGAATCTGGCAAAGGGGCGAGCGACGCAGCGTGAGCGACGCGGGGACGGCGAGGCGGGTGAGCTTCCGTCGCGCGAGGTGGTGAAGCGTGCGCACTTTGAATTGGGGGGTGAAGCGATACGGCTTGCGCGGCGCAAGTTGCGGCAGGTGAGCGCGGGTAAGGCGGCGAGTGGTGCGGAGGTGGCGGCGCTTGAGCGGCTGCTACGCCTGGGAGTCGATTTGCAACGCGAGGCAGTGGCACCTGACGGGGGCGAGGGGCCGAGTTTGACGCGTACGAACCTGCGGTTCTCGATGGGTGATGGGGGGTAGACATATTCTGAACGAGAGAAGGCATACCCCTCAAATGCAGGGTACGGCGACGGTGCGCGATGCGGCATGAACATCGGGCCTGTCTTTACGTCGAATGATCGACGACGTGCAGCGTATTCGAGAATCCGGGAGGGGCCGATGCAATCAAACACAGCAGTGCAGTTCGACGAGAGCGCGGGCGATGAGGCGGTGCCACGTGATGGTGCGATGAGCGACGCGGCGACGGGAGATTTCGTGTTTGGTGAAACGGTCACCCGCGGGCGAAATGACCGGCTGCGACTAGATAGGCGCTGGGCGAGCGGTCAGGTGACGGCTGCGTTTGAGGATGCGTTGAGTCGGCTTCGCGTTGCAGGCGAACGGGTGGCATTGCTGAATGCCGAGGCGGCGCAACGTCCGGCGCTGGAGTTGCTGGAGTCGGAGTCGCGGCGGAGCGCGCTTCAGCGACGCGACGAAGCATGCCTTGAAGCGGGGCGGATGCTGCTGGGGGTGCTGCTCGAGGGCGGCGCAATTCATGTGACGTTTGGGGATGACGCAGCGATTGAGGTCGTCGAGTTAGTTGAGGGCGAGTCGCTGGATGTGGTG
>CAZXXB010000094.1:0-3657 GCA_964644185.1 uncultured Myxococcota bacterium | reverse complement strand
GATGCGTCGCCGGCGGGTGCTGAAGCGGACACAGCGGAAGACGATGACGCGCGCGCGCGGATGGAGGAGGTTTCAGTTGCGGAGCAGCCGGCGGTGGAGGTGATTCTCGCTGAGGCGCTTGTTGAAGCGGCGAAAGAGACAAGCGGAGATTCGCCACATGGGGTGGGCGCCGTTGGGCCGGATGCATTCGCACCGCGCGTCGTATCCGAGCCGGTGGTCGTGTCGGATGAGATGATCGACACGTTGAGGTCGGGGTTCGGGCCGAAGTTGGAGACGGCACAAGACATTGAACGACAGAAGCAGGCGCAGGCGCGTCGTGATGCAGTTGCGCGGGACAGGCTGATTCTCAGGAAACTGCTTGGCGACTTGGGGAAACCCCCGACCCAGCTTGAGGCATCCACCGCGCCGAATGAGGTGGCCAAACTGGAGGTAGCCGTGAGCCGCCTCGAGGAGTGCTACGCTCAACTCAGCGTGGCGACGCGTCTCGTTCTGTTTCAGTGCATCGTCGCGCGGGTGAAGTTCGTGCAGGGTCAAGTGTCGGCGCTCGTGAAGCGGGAACAGCGTGCGAGGTTCGACGCGCTTTGGCCGCGAATTTCGTTCATCTCGCGTGAGTGGCAGCCGGGCGCGACAAACGGCATGGCGCGCGAGCACGAGCCGAAGAAGGGTAAATCGTGGAGCGATGATGCGGCGGCGTACTGGTTGGAGTTGCGGCGGATATGTCCTGAGAAGGGGAAGGGGCTCTCAGAGAAGCCGGAAGAGCGGGTGAGCCGCCACCGAGCCATTGAGCAGGTGCGCGAGGCGGTTGAGCAGCAGCTTGACGTGAAGGAAACCGCGAAGTTTCAGGCGTTCGTGCTGGCGGCGCTCAATGCGGGGGTTCAGCCGAAGGACCCGATGCTGCTTGCGGCGCTCGCTGACGTTTCGGGGCAGCAATGCCTCGTTGGAGAGCAGGGTCCGCGTTTGAAGGCGTTGCGGGATGCGCTGAAACAGCAGCGGAAAGCCGAAGAAGAGAGCGACAGTGGGGGCGCGTTTACGTTGCCGCAGGACTGGCCGGGGTTTGCCTACACGCGAGACAAGGTGGCGGTGCTAGTCTGGAGCGAGAACCGGCAGGACAAGCTGGATCGCCTTGAGCAGACCTTTGGATTTGCTTCGTGCGAGTTTGTCTGCGCGGCGGAGCCGGCGAGTGTGCGCGCGGCTGAGGAGCGGATTCGCAACGGGTCGGTTGATCTGGTGCTACTGACGCGCTTTCGCGGACACAAGTCGGATGTGCTGCGTGATGCGGCGAAAGATGCCGACGTGGCGTTTGCATTTGCCGGGAACGCGGGGTTGGGCGCGGTGAAGAACGCGATCGAACAGCAGGTTATTCCGCGAGAAGAGAGCGAGCTGAGTCAGGCTGCGGCGGCGTAGTTCTCGGGTGGCGAGTGCGGCGTCGCGTTCGGCGACACACGACGGCCTGCGGGGTGACTCGCGGGCCGTTTTGTTTTGTCACGATGGGCGATGGTCGAGGGGGTGAAGATGGCGGCGACGAGAACGACGACGACGTGTGAGGTGCATTACGACCCGCTTTCGCATGCGAAGCGGTTTCACGAGAGCAAGGCCGACGAGACGTATCTCATCGGTGGATACGGCGCCGGAAAAACAACCGCGCTCGTCTATGAGGCGCTGCGGCTTGCCGCGCTCAACCCCGGTACCACCGGCATGCTCACCGAGCCGACGTATCGCATGGTGCATGACGTGCTCATGCCGGTGCTGTTGCGCGAGCTGACGAAGCAGCGGGTACCGTATCATCTGCACCTGAGCGAGCTTGCGGTGTCGCTTCCGGGGCGGGTGACGCTGCTGCTGAGGTCGCGCGAGAACGCGGCGCGGCTCGTCGGTACAACGCTGAGTTTTGCGGGGTCGGATGAGGTGTGCGCCGACCGCGATGAGGCGGCGCATCGGGCGATTTTGTCGCGGCTGCGCGATGGCCGGGCGAACGTGGTGAAGATGTTCGGGGTGGGGACGCCCGAAGGGTTCAACTGGTTTTATCGGAGGTATGTCGAGAACGGGGTTCCCGACGGTGTGGAGATTATCCACGCGCGAACGGCGGATAATCACTGGCTTCACGCGGGGTACAAGCGTCGGCTCGTTGCGCGGCTGCCGAAAGAGCTGTTGGGGGCGTACCTCGATGGGCAGTTTGTGCCGATGGCGACGGGACGGGTGTTTGCCGGATTTGACGCGAAAGAGAACGTGACCGAGACGGCGTATGAGCCGAACGTCGATTTGCTGTGGGGGCACGATTTTAACGTTGATCCGTTGTGTTCGGTGGTGGTTCAGCGGCGCGAGCAGGCGGATGGGACGTCGCGGTTCACGGTGATTGACGAGATTGTGTTGCGGGGTGGCGCGACGACGGCGGATGCGGCGCGCGAGTTTATGCGGCGGTATTGTCCGACGCATCGGGCGAATGTGGTGCTGTATGGCGATGCGTCGGGGGGTAAGCGGGACACGCGGGGTAGTCGCAGCGATTTTTCGATTCTGCGCGAGGTGTTGACGGGCACGTATGAGGTCGAGGGGAAGACGAAGCAGGGGTTTGAGAGTCGGCGCATCGTTGACCGGTCGAATCGCGTGAATCCACCGCTCAAAGAGAGTATCCAGGCGATGAATGCGCTGTGCCTGAGCGGGCGCAATCTGAGGCGGCTGTTGATCAACGGGCAGAAGGCGAGAGAGACGCTGCGCAGCGTGTTGGGGTGCGTGTATGACGGGGCGGGCAACCTGAAGAAAGATGGGGGTGAGCATCTCGCCGATGCGCTGCGGTATGTGTGTTATCGCGAGGCGCCGATCTTGCGTCCGCGGGTCGAGGTGGCGAGCGTGGAAGAGGCGGAGAAGCGGGTTTGGCGGTTGGCGGCGTAGTGGCAATGGACGCCACGCGAACAGTGGAGAAAAGAAAACCCGCCCGGCCTGAGCGGCGGGGCGGTGGTGATGTAAAATGGGTAGATGGAGTCGGGCGATGGGGCAAAAAGAAAGCCCGCCGGGTGCGTGACCGGGCGGGCTTTGCGTGTGGTGTTTTGGGGGTGGGGTGATGGGTGCGCGCATCAATGACGCGCGGCCACTGGGCGATTAGTCTTCCCAGCAGTAGAGGTCGCCACCCTGTTCAAAGTCGCAGCTACCGACGATGGTTTCTTCCCAGTCGGTGCTGAAGTATTCGCAGGCATCGCCCGCTTCCTTGCCGTTGCAGGCTGAGAAGCCGTCGCCGCCCGAGCTGTCGTCGTCGTCACCGATGACGTCGTCGTCGTCGTCGCCTTCGGGCACGCAGGTGCCTTCGACGCAGACTTCGCCGATGAAGCACTCTTCGTCGGAGGTGCAGTCGCCGAAGTCATCATCGTCGTCGCCGATCACGTCGTCGTCGTCGCCGATGTCATCGTCGTCGTCGTCGTCGCCAGCGGTGTCGCCGACGCACTCGTCGAACCACGCGCTGCACTCGGGGTCGCTGAGCGGGTCTTCGAGCGTCGAGCACTTGGCGGGTGGAACCGTGCAATCGATGTCGTCGTCATCGTCGTCACCAGCGCTGTCGTCGTCGTCACCAGCGCTGTCGTCGTCGTCACCGGCGCTGTCATCGTCGTCGTCGCTGTCGCTGTCATCGTCGTCACCGGCGCTGTCGTCATCATCGTCAATGCAAAACACCTG
>CAZXXB010000093.1:2214-13459 GCA_964644185.1 uncultured Myxococcota bacterium | reverse complement strand
GCATCGTCGTCGTCGGTCGCGTCGTCGTCATCGGTCGCGTCGTCGTCATCGGTCGCATCGTCGTCATCCGTGCTCGAGGCGTCGTCATCGTCGACGCTCGCCGTATCGGTCGCATCGTCATCGTCATCGTCGCCGCACCCACCCAGCACCGCCACACCGCCAACTGCAAACACACTTATCCACCACGCGGCCAACCGAACCGAAAAACCTGCGCGCATCGCGATAACCACCTTGCAAATTGTTACGAAATTTCACCCGAATTAGACGCGGACACTACGCCGCGCTACCGACGCGAGCAAGTTCGAATTAGTTCGAGTCGTTCCCCTCCACCTGCACCCCGCCCCAACCCGCGCGCTCGTGACCGCCGTCAACGCCCGCACCTTCATCTACCCGCTATCTACCCGCGCAAGCCCCGCCTGGCGCCCACAGAAACCTTATGCCTTCCACTTGATCGAGCACCCCATCGACGGCTGTGGCGTGAACCCTGCGTCGTGACCCTCAAGCGCTGCCAACAGCACCTCGCGCAGCTCATGCCGCGTCACCTTCGTCGCATCCTGCCAGTTGTCGTCGCACCGCGTCTGGCAGATCAGCCGACGCTCGTGATCGAACACAAAAATATCCGGCGTACACGCCGCATCGTACGCCCGCGCAACTGCTTGCGTCTCATCGTGCAAATACACAAACGGAAATCTCTGCTCTTCCGCCCGCACCACCATCGCCTCAAACGAATCATCGGGGTACCTGGTCGCGTCGTTGGGATTGATCAGCACGAACTCGACCCCGCGTGGACGAAACTCGTGCTGTAGCGCGATCAAGCGCGGCTCGACCGCCTTCGCATACGGACAGTGATTGCACGTGAAGACCACGACAAGCACCTTGGCGGCAGCAAACGACGCCAGACTGTACTCGCGCCCATCCACGGCCTTCAACCGAAAATCCGGTGCCACCGTCCCAGCAGCCATCCCCGTCGAATATGCCAGTGCCATCTTCTCTCCCTCTTCGCTTCTGATCGCTTCCGACTGCCCGTTTTCCAGACCGCCGCGTTGCAATCATGGTTCGCTCTGGTAGTCTTTCGCAAGACGTCGCGCCATCATTCGGCGCTTACAGGGGAACCTCATGCCCAGCGACTACACCTCGACTCAGCTTCTCTCGCGCATCGGTCAGCGCGTCGACACCAAAGAGTACCGCGAACTTCACTGGGAGGGCTCGTTCGCCGATTATCTCGACATTGTCCGCGCCAACCCCGGCGTCGCCCGCACCGCCTACCAGCGCGCCTACGACATGATTCTCTCATTCGGAAGAGAAGAGTACATCGACAGCCGCAAGAAGCTTATCCGCTACCCGTTCTTCCACGACGCCGCGTTCGCTGGCGACGACGCCATCTTCGGGCTTGATGTGCCCCTCATGCAGCTCGTCAACGTCTTCAAATCCGCCGCGTTCAAGTACGGCACCGAAAAGCGTGTCATCCTCCTCCACGGCCCCGTCGGCTCGTCAAAATCCACCATCGTCCGCCTGCTCAAACGTGGCCTCGAACAATACTCGCGTACCCCGCAGGGCGCCCTCTACACGTTCTCATGGCACATCGACGGAGAGACCTACGCGTGCCCGATGAACGAAGACCCGCTGCGCCTCATTCCGCGCGAGATTCGACGCGACATCTACAAAGACCTCGGACTGCTCGACTACGACTACCCACTCGACCTCGACAGCGAACTCGACCCCTTCTGCCGCTGGTGGTTCAACGAGTTGATGCGCCGCCACAACGGCGACTGGACGAAGGTCATCGAGCACGTCAAAGTTCACCGCATCGTCCTCAGCGAAAAAGACCGCGTCGGCGTCGGCACCTTTCAACCCAAAGACGAAAAAAATCAGGACGCAACCGAACTCACCGGCGACATCAACTACCGCCGCATCGCCGAGTACGGCAGCGAGAGTGATCCGCGCGCGTTCAACTTCGACGGAGAATTCCACATCGCCAACCGCGGCATCATCGAGTTCATCGAAGTCTTGAAACTCGACGTCGCGTTTCTCTACGACCTGCTCACCGCGACGCAAGAGCACAAGATCAAAGCCAAAAAGTTCGCCCAGACCGACATCGACGAGATCATCATCGGTCACACCAACGAGCCCGAGTACCGCAAGCTTCAAAACAACGAGTTCATGGAAGCACTGCGTGACCGCACCGTGAAAATCGACATCCCCTACATCACGAAGGCCTCGCAAGAGGTCAAAATCTACCGAAAAGACTTCAACAAAGAAAAAATCCGCGGCACCCACATCGCCCCCCACACCCTCGAAATGGCCGCTCTCTGGTCGGTCCTCACCCGCCTCGAAGAACCCAAGCGCGCCGGACTCAACCTCATTCAAAAAGCCAAGCTCTACGATGGCCGCCTCATACCCGGCTACACCGAAGACTCGGTCAAAGAGCTGCGCAAAGAAACCACTCGCGAAGGCATGGAAGGCATCTCAGCCCGTTACGTGCAAGACAAACTCTCAAACGCCCTCGTCAGCGACAAGAATGAAGGCTCGCTCAACGCCTTCATGGTCATGAACGAGCTCGAAAGCGGACTCAAAAACCACAGCCTCATCGCCGACGAGAAACTGCGCGAGCGCTACCGCGCCCTCATCAACGAGGTCAAACAAGAGTACGAAGACCTCGTCAAAAACGACGTGCAAAAAGCCATCAGCGCCGACGAAGACTCGATTGCAAAACTCTGCGCCAACTACATCGACAACGTCAAAGCCTTCACCCAGCGCGAGAAGGTTCGCAACAAATACACCGGGCAGTACGAAGAGCCGACGAGCGGCTCATGCGCTCCATCGAGGAAAAAATCGACATCCCCGACTCGCGCAAAGACGACTTCCGCCGCGAGATCATGAACTACATCGGCGCGCTCGCCATCGAAGGCCGCCAGTTCGACTACAAAACCAACGACCGCCTGCGCAAAGCACTCGAACTCAAGCTCTTCGAAGACCAGAAAGACACCATCAAACTCACAAGCCTCGTCTCGTCGGTCATCGACAAAGAAACCCAGGAAAAAATCGACGTCGTCAAAGCCCGCCTCATCAAATACTACGGTTACGACGAGATCTCGGCGACCGACGCTCTCAACTTCGTCGCCAGCATCTTCGCCCGTGGCGACATCAAAGGCGACGGCAGAAACTGATGCCCGCACCCGTTGCGTGCGACACCCCGGGCGGGTATTGTACTTCGCAACTGCAACCGTTTGCGCGCCGTGACGGGCGCGCACCGCCGACCGGCGAGCCATCTGCCGACGGCTCGACTGCACCCTCGCGCACGTCGGCTTTGTAGCGTCTCGCATATTCGAACCCGAGTGTCCGTAGTCGAGCACTCCACCGTGAGCAAGCAACACGATGATTTCTTCAACCCGCCCCCCGACACGCACCCCGGCGACCCATGCAGGCGCCGCAGCCCCGCTCGTTGATTCAAGCGACCGTTCGCAAGCCGAACGCAGCATGGGCGACCGCCCGGGCGGCGAGCGCACCGCCGACCGGACCGCACCCGGCTATCGCTCGGCCCAGCGCACCGCCATTCTCGTCGACGTGCAAAACATGTTCTACGCCGCACGCGAACTGCACGGCGGCAAGCTCAACTACAAGCGCCTCTTCGACTTCGTCCTTCGCGGACGGCCGCTCGTTCGCGCCATCGCCTACTGCGTCGTCTCACCCGACCGCGACGCCTCGCCCTTTTTGCACTACCTCGAAGCCCTGGGCTACGAGACCCGCACAAAGGTCTTGAAGCGCCGCGTTGAAACCAGCCTCAAGACCAGTTGGGAAGTCGGCATCGCCGTCGATGCGATGATGCTCGCGCCGCGCGTCGATGCCATCGCTCTTGTCACCGGCGACGGAGATTTCACCGCGCTCGCCGACGCCCTTGCCGCGCAGGGTGTCTTTGTCGAGGGCTACGGTTTTCGCGAGTTCACCTCCAATGAACTCGTCCAGTCGCTCCATCGCTTCACCTCGTTTGACAGCCGCATTATCGGACCGTATATCGAACGCGACCGTGATCCTGAAGACGACGCATCGCGCACCTCGGCAGGCTCCGAGAGTGACCCCGACGAAGCCTACGACGACGCCAGCGATGGGGGCTAAACGCCCGGCCTCGCGGGGGCCACGTGCTGCTGCAATGCTGGTGGCGCTCGCCCTCGCCCCCCTTGTCACCACCTCGTGCCGCAACGACTGCGAAGAGCTCGCCGCCAAGATATGCGAGTGCCGCAACGCAAACCAGTTCGACACCAATCAGTGCATCACCCGCTACGTCGATCGCAACCCGGTCAACGTCACTGAAGCCGAGATCGAGGCGTGCAGCACGCTTGTCGAGGGCTGTGATTGCACCGACCTTCTCGAAGGTCGCCAGAGTGAGTGCGGCCTCGCCCAGCAGTATCTCGACAGCGCGCTTGATGTCGCCGACGAATAACTGCCCGTCACCAAAGCCTTACAGAAAACCTTCGCGCCGCAGGTAACTCATCACCGTCTCAGCGGCCTGCTCAATCGTCATCTTCGACGTGTCGATGCGTATCTCGGGGTGCGACGGCTCTTCGTAGGGGGCGTCGATGCCGGTAAAGTCTTTGATCAGCCCTTTACGCGCCTTTGCGTAAAACCCCTTCGGGTCGCGCGACTCGCACACTTCGAGCGGTGTCGCCACGTAGACCTCAATGAAGCTGCCGTTTGGGCTCACGAGGTCGCGCACCGCGCGCCGGTCATCCTCATACGGCGCAATCGGGGCCGCGATCACAGCCCCACCATTTTTCGTGATCTCACTCGCTACCCAGCCGATGCGACGCACGTTGAGCGAACGATGCTCACGCGAAAACCCAAGCTCGCTCGTGAGGTGCTTACGAAGCAGGTCGCCATCAAGCAGCGTCACCTGCCGCCGCCCATCTTCGAGCAGCTTCATCTGCAGCACACGCGAGATCGTCGATTTGCCCGACCCTGAAAGCCCCGTGCAAAACACGGTAAACCCCTGCTTTGATCGCGGCGGATTCGTGCGTCGCAGCTCTTCAACAACCTCAGGCCAGGCAAACCACTCGGGTATCTCAAGCCCAAAATCGAGCCGCCGCTGCAACTCACCTCCGCCGATGTCGAGCACCCGCGCACCCGTCGGCAATTCGCTCGCAAACACATACTCGTTCGTGTCGGCGTTGTAGACCATGTCACCGCACGCCACCGTCTCGACACCGACCTCCGCCGCGTACTCACATGCCAGCTTCTGCGCCGCGTACGGCTCATAAAACGGCGACTCAAACTCAACCATCGGTGAGCCGTGATCGCGCGCCACAATCACGTGCGAGCAGCCGTAATTGCGCCGAATGATGAGGTGCCAGAGTGCACCACGCGGCCCCGCGAGTCGCTGCCGCAATGGCAAGAGGCTCAGCGTCGCAAGCCCCGGCGGAAAATGCGGCATCACCCGCTGATACCCGCGCACGAGCCCGTGATAGTTCAACTCGCCAGAGTGCGGTGCCCCCAGTGCCGGATGCACGAGCAGATGCGCGTCGGTCTCAATCGCCGCCCGCACCGCCAGCTCGCGATGCGCGCGAAACATCGGCGACCGCGTGTGATACGCCACCACCCGCGTAAACCCGTTGCGCTCGAGGTGCGCCCGCAACTCAGCCGGTGTGTGACGTAACGAAGCAAAATCATAGTGCCGTGGCAGCGCGATGCCCTGCACCGGCCCGCCCACGTAATGCAGCCCAGAAGCCGCAAGGTCGCGCGCGCGCAAGCCCTGCACTGCCGGGTGCAGCGGGTCGGTGGTGCCATACACACCGCGCGCCTCTGCTTCGAGGTCGGGCTTCCACACCTCACCCACCGTCAATATTGCAAGCGGCAACCCCTCGTGGTCACGCAGCGCAACCCGCTCACCCGGCTGCAGTGTCGGTGCCGTTTTCGCATCGACGCCCAGCACAATCGGTATCGGCCACAGCGTCCCATCTACGAGCCGCATCTCGCGCACGACGCGGTCGTACGAAGCCTTCGTGAGATAGCCACCGAGCGGAGAAAACGCGCCGCAGAGCAACAGCTCAAGGTCGCACACCTCATCGGGCGTCACCGTCAACGAGCGCAGGCTCGGCAACTCGGCCCGCAACGCTCGCAACGTCTCGCCCGTCGCCAGCAATTCGCGCAACGCCCCGCCATACGGTGTGATCAATGTGCCCATGATGACGACCTCTATTCCAAAGCCCCGTCGCGCGTCACCACCACACGAGTGGAATCACAATCAGCGAGACGATAAGGCAGATGATGTTCAACGGCGCGCCGACCCGAAAATAGTCCCCAAAGCGATACCCGCCGCTGCCCATCACCATGAGGTTCGTCTGATAACCAATCGGTGTCGCGAACCCCGCCGACGCCGCGATGCAGACCGCAATCACATACGCCCGCGCGTCGTTGCCAGCCTGCTCTGCCGTCGCCATCGCGACCGGAAACATCAGCGCCGCCGCGGCCCCATTGCTGATCAACTCGGTCAACAGATTTGTCGCCACATACACCGCCGCAAGGCTCGCTATCGCGCCACCGGCCAGCACCCAATCGCTCGCCAACAGCCCGGCAATCGCCTTGTCGAGCCCACTCGCCCGAATCGCCTCGCCCATGCCAAACGACGCCCCCAACAACAGAATCAACGGAACATCAATCGCGTGCCGCGCCTTTGTCGCAGTCAGACACCCGCTCGCCACCATCGCAATCGCCCCCGCCATCGCCGCAATCTCAAGGCTCACCCACTCTGCCGTCACGACGCCCACCACCGCAAACAATACCAGCAGCGACCGTATCGCGAGCTTGCGGTCACCCGTCTCGGCCCGACGCCGCGGCGCCACGAGATAGAACTCACCGTGCTCTTGCCCCCATCGCTCAAAACCCGCTTGCGCCTCGACCAACAAGAGGTCACCCGGCTCGACTTCCACCAGGCCCAGCGGACCCGTCAGCGGTTTGCCCCGCCTCTGCACCCCCAACACCACCCCCTGAAAGCGGTTGCGAAAATTCGAATCGCGTAGCGGCACACCCACAAGCGTGCTCGTCGCCGCCACCACACACTCAAACAGCGGAAGACTCAGGTTCACCGATGACTCGCCCGGCTCATGATGCACCCGCTGCAGCCCCGGCACCCGCGCCAGTCGATCAATCACCGAACTGTCACCCACAAACACCAGCACATCACCTTCCGCCAACATCTCATTGGGTGACACTGGACCAACGACGTGCGTGTTGCCTCCACGCGTTCGCCGAATGTGCGCCAGAAACCCCGATCGCAGCGTTCGTATTCCGGCCTCCTGCACCGTCTTCCCCGCCAATGGCGATCCAGCAGACACTGCCAGTTCAAACTGGTAGTTCCGAAAGCCTTCATCGAGGTCACGCATCGCCGCGCTTGTGTCGGGCAGCAGTCGTTGCCCGAGCGTGCTCAAATAAAACAAACCCGCCAGCGTCAACGGCAGCCCCACCACGCTCAACTCAAACAGCGCCAGCGGCTCCATCCCAGCCTTTTGCATCAACCCCGACACCGCCACGTTCGTCGAGGTGCCCAACGTCGTAATCAGCCCACCCATGATCGTCGCATACGACAACGGAAGCAGAATCTTCGATGCCGGAATCCCGGCCTCGCGACTCCACCGTTGTACCTGCGGCACGCTCAACGCCATCAACGTCGTGTTGTTTACGAACGCACTGATCAGCGACACGGGCAGCAGCATTCGCCACACTGCCTCAAACGTCGAATTGCTTCGTGGCTTGATGAATCGTTCTAGAAATGCCAGCGCACCATGCTGCTCAATGGCTGCGGCCACCACCAGCATCGCCCCCACCATGATTACGGCGGGGTTCGAAAACCCGCTCAGCGCCTGCGCTGGAGTGATGATTCCGGTAATCGCCAAGAGCGCTATCGCTGACAGCATCGACAGATCGGCATACCGCGCGTCGCGAGCGAGCAGCGTCACGACGAGTACCACGACGGTCAGCGTCACCCACGCCTGCCAACCCATCCCAAATGCTGAAAAGCCCGTCACAGCCGACGAAATCGTCGTCACAATCGTTGTCGCCAGTTGACTCACGGGCGCCCTTATCGCACGCCGCCAGCAGAAGTGACAAGCAACCGCCCACCGTCTCGCACCCGTACACCACGATCAGGCGGCCGCGCCGCCGGGCTAGCACCGCGACGCGGATTAGCGGCCAGCCGTCCCGTTGCCCGCTACCGGTTTGCCCGCGGCGCCGCTCACCGCCGTCGCCTCTGTCGACGGAGACCACATCGTCCGCACTTCTTCGACCGCTGAACGAATCCTGTCTGCCGTCACAAGCTCACCCTCGATGAACCGCAACCCCTCAAGCAACCACCGCGCAAGGTCGGGCTGCGACAACCGGTAGAAATGGTGCCGCCCCTCGCGTCGCTCGACCACGAGCTTGTGCGCCCGCAGAATCGCGAGTTGCTGTGATACCCGCGAGTGGCTCACCCCGAGCGCCGTCTGCAGCGAATTCACATCCTGCTCGACCTCTCGCAACTCTTCGATGATGCGTATCCGGTGCGGATGCGACAGCGCGCTGAAAAGTTCAGATAATTCGTTGGTTACGACAGTGCGGGCGACCATGATCGTCTCGTCAGCTCCGGGTCAGCGAATCTTGAGAAAATTCTTGTGAGCGACCAGCATCGTTAAATTTTGACGCGGACGCAAGGGGGTCGGGGAAAATATATCGCGCCAGTAATGTTCTTACAAATGCAAAGGTGTGCATGTGGCGCGCGTCTCCGCATGCGCGGCCCGACATGTCCGAATTTTTTTGCGCTGGATTTCCCCCCGCTGATCGCGAATACTTTTCTCAGTCGCCCGCCTGCCGTACTGTGCCCCCCACCATGACGACGTTCAAACCGCCCCTTTCAGCCACAACGCAAGCAACTCCAACAACTCTCCCACCCCGGCGCGCCCCCCGCGCCACGCAAACGCTGCTCACGCTGCTCGTGTTGTTTGCGCCGCTCACGCTTGCCCCCATGGCTCTCACCGCCTGCGGAAGCGGTGACGACGACGATACCGCCACCACCGCCGACGACGATGATGCCGTCGATGACGACGACAACGCGACAATCGACGACGACGATGACGACGACGATGACGGCACGGGCGACGATGACGACGACAACGACGACGATAACGGAACCGGTGACGACGATGACACCGACACGGGAGACGACACCGGCGACGACGACGACTGCGGCAACAAACGCTGCGAGTTCGAAAAGGGCGAAACGACCCTCACCTGCCCCACCGACTGCATCGTGACGCCGCTCTGCAACACCGCCGAGCAAGACCCGACCTGCGCCCCATGCGGAGACCTCGAAGCCTGCATCAGCGGCTGCAAGAACGACGCAACCTGTGCTGCCGATTGCCGCGCCTCGTCGGTGACTACCGAATGCGACGCCTGCTACGACGCCTACTTCGACTGCGCGCAGCAGCAAGGCTGCGTGACCGGTAGCAAGGTCAACCCGATCTGCGCCGCCGAAGCCTGCGCCGCGCTCTACAACAACTGCTTCTGCTGCGAACAAACCCCCACCGCCGGCACCTGCGACCCCGCCGAAACCTGCACCCGCATCGCTGCCGGGGGTGCCTACTGCCAGCCCGCCGAATTCGATGGATTCGACGGTGATGTGCCCGGTGAAGAGGGTGCACGCAACGGTGCCTGCCGCGCCGCCTCGCCCCGCTGCGACGGCAACCTCACCTGCCTTTCTGCCTCAACCACCGGACGCGGAATGTGTGCCGCCCTCTGCCCCACGCCACCGTTGCCCGACTGCCTCACGGGTGAGGTCTGCTACAACATCAGCGACGGCGCCGCCTGCTTTGCCGAAGGCGCCGACCTCTACGCATGCGACCCCGCCGACACCGCCGTCGGCGAAGATGGCAAACGCGGCGGACGCTGCTCGTTCAGCGAACCCGACGACCTACCCTGTACTGACGGCACCGTCTGCATCGGCCTCACCGGTGCGACCTTTGGCCTTTGCACCGCGTTCTGCGAGCCCGACGGCGCCATCGACCCCGAGCCACCGCCGGCTCCGCCAGCCGGCCCGTGCGTCGCCCCAGAAACGAGCGATGATGACGATGATGACACAAGTGGTGACACTGGCGGCGATTGTGACGGCGGTCCACAGCCCGTCGAGATTTGCACCCCCATCGGCGGCGATCTGCAGGTTTGCTACTACAACGGGTTGAGCTTCGCGCAGGGTGCCTTCGACCCCGACAACCTGCCCGGTGCCGATGGTGAAAAATACGGCAGGTGTACCCGCGAAGACTTCTGTTCCGACACCGCCATCGTCTGCCCCGAAGACCTCACCTGCGTCGGACGCACCGACAGTGAGTTTGGTGTGTGCCTCAGCGTCTGCCGCGAGCAAGACGTGCCTGACATCGTCTTTCCGCCCGCGGCGTCGTGCAGCGGCGATGAGACGTGCTTCCCGAACGATCAGGCTGAGCTTCAGTGCAAGGCGATTTGCTACCCCAATGATTTTGCGGGCTTCGACCAGCCCGACACGTTCCCGGGCCTGCCAGGCAAGCGCAACGGAGAGTGCAACCCCGATGTCGCGAACTCATGCACCGATGCCGCGACCGTTTGCTTCAGCGATGGAAGCGAAATCAACGGTACGCCGGTTGGTATTTGCCTTGGCCTGTGTCCCGCCGACGAGGCCGAGGGCTTCGACGTGCCCGAAGAAGGGTGATCCGCCAATTTCGCGGGCTCATCGGGCCTGATGGAACACGGGTAAGTGCGAAGACATACCGATTGCCAATTGAAGCGCTTGCGGCGACAATGGCGCCTCTTGGGCTCTTGAGGTGACCCCCCATGCAGGCTGCTCAGTCAAATCGTCGTGCGCCAGTTCGTGATCGCGTGTTGCTGCTCAACCCGCCTCACACGCGCGCGGTGTTTCGCGACCACTACTGCAGCAGCGAAGCGAAGAGCACGTACCTCTGGCATCCGCTCGATCTGCTGATTCAATCGGGCGTGCTCTCGCGAGACGGGTTTGAGGCGTGGGGCCTCGACGCGATTGCGCTCAACCTCAGCGCCGCAGACTTGCAGCTTCGCGTGCGTGCCAATCGCCCGCGTCATGCCGTGGTGCTCGTCTCGGCACGTACGTGGGAGAGCGACCGCGCGACGCTTGCGATGCTGCGCGAAGAGGGCGTCGAGACCATCACCGCATCGGGAGACTTTTTGCGATTCGGTGAGCCGCCCTGCGACGATGCGCGCGCGCTCGTCGATTTCGTGTTGA
>CAZXXB010000093.1:1837-2099 GCA_964644185.1 uncultured Myxococcota bacterium | reverse complement strand
GGCGTGCGCCGCTTGATTACCCGACCCCTGACCCGCACTTCTTTTCGCCCGCTGAGTATCGGCTTCCGTACGCCGGTTTTACAAAGTTCGCGAGCGTTCTCACCACCTACGGTTGCCCCCACCACTGCCTCTACTGCCATGTCGGTGAGCTGGGTGTGCGTCTGCGGCCCGAAGAGCTGTTGCTGAACGACATTGAGAGCGCGCGTCGGCTTGGCTTTCAGCAGATTTATTTTCGTGATGCGACGCTCAACGCCAAGCGCTC
>CAZXXB010000093.1:0-1794 GCA_964644185.1 uncultured Myxococcota bacterium | reverse complement strand
CGACGCGGATTCTCGATGCCGTGGTCGGCGTTTGCGACGGCGTTGCCGATGGATGGCGAACTTGCCGAGGCGCTCGTCGCGTCTGGCTGCAAGCACCTGCAACTGGGGGTTGAGACGCTCGATGATGGGCTGCGCGATGCCAACGGCAAACCCTACGACGGCGAGGCGCATCGGCAGTTCGTGCAGATTTGCAACCATTACGGCATCGACGTGACGGCGCACCTGGTGCTTGGGTTGCCGGGCGAGTCAGAAGAGTCGATTCGCGACACCATCGACCGCGTTGCGGCGGCCGGATTTCATTACATCGCGGTCAACATCGCCGAAGATCGCCCCGGTGTTCCGTGGCGCGAAAAAGGCGTCGCGTTGCCGGTTGCGGTCAACGCAGCGACAGAGGCCGTGGCGTGGCGTAACGGCATCACCGCCGACCCGGCGATTGCGGCGAGCCCGTTTACTCACGAGCAACTGCTGGCCTGGCAGTCACTTGCGTACCGGCGCTTCTATCTGCGTCCGTCGCGCCTCGCTCGCGAAGTTGTCGATCGCGTGCGCCATCGTGACCTGTCGGATGGACTGTTTCTCGCCCGTAGCATGGTCTCGTGGGCGGGCCGTAAACGTGCGGACGGTGAGGCGCGGTGATGCAGTCGACGCTTGGTTACCACGAAGATGTGCGTGAGGTGCTCGCAGGGCTCACGCCCGTGCACGAGTTGAGCGCCGAAGGGGTACGTGGCGAGTTTTTGCAGTATTCACCCGCTGGTCTTGTCGTGCTGCGGCTTTCGGGCTGGGGTACGCTCTCGGCGGCGCGCGAATTTGCCGTGGCGCTCGATGCGCTGCCGCGCATGGTCAAATGGCCACGGTTGCTGGTCGATGTGATCTCGCTGTCGCGTGTTGACCCGCGCGCAGATTTCACGATCGGCGAGCGGTTGCGGGCGCTGTTTCCGGAGGTCGATCGTGTCGCCGTTGGGGGTGTTGGTCCGGTGTCGGTGCTGCTCGACATCGCGTATACGCGTGTTGTGCGCCCGGGGCCGATACGACACTTTGTCAGCGTCGACTCGGCGGTCAGGTGGTTGATACATCCGTAATCGACGGTAAGTAGATGCGGCGGCTGCGCCCGAGTGTGCCGCGGGTCGTGCCGCCGTGACGCGAGCGAACGAGCAAAAGGGGATTGTCGATGACAACGATTGCGAACGTCGGTAGCGCCGCGAGCGGCGAGGGGTTGCGCGTGCTTTCGGCCGTTGGGGCGATGAAGCACCTCGCGGGCAAGAAGCGCGTGAAGGTGATGCTCGTGCGTCCGCCGCATCACTACTGGCCGATCATCAACGAGTCAGACAATTTTCTGATTCCGCTCAACTACCCGACGATTGCCGCGTGGCTGCGGCACCGGCTCGACTTTGTCGATGTCGAGATACTCGACTGCTGCGTTTCTGAGATTGGCTATCGCTCGCTGGCGCGAGAAATCGCGATGCGCAAGCCCGACGTGGTCGGCATCGGCGAAAAGGTCTGCTACGTCAACGACGCGCTGCGCGCCTTCGAGGTGGTGAAATCGGTCAACCCCGAGATCGTGACCATCGGCGGGAGCCACATCTTCACCCACGAGCCCGAGTGGTGTTTTCGCAACTGTTCGTCGCTCGACTACGTGATTCGTTACGAGGCCGAGCTGGCCTTCGAGAAGTTTCTCAAGGTCGCGCGAGACGGCGGTGGCGATCCTGGACGGGGTTCTGGGCGAGGGCCGGATGCTCTCCGACTTCGATGGCGCGGGGCTGGCGCGACCAGCCACTGACCGCAAAGCCGTGGGCGGAC
>CAZXXB010000092.1:12506-13577 GCA_964644185.1 uncultured Myxococcota bacterium | reverse complement strand
GGCGCCGAAGGCGGCGAAGACGGTCGCTTCGCAGGTTCCGCCCGGCATGAGTGCGCGCTGAAAGCGAAAGGCTTCGTCGAGTTCGGCGGCCTCACTCGCTGCCACCTGCAAGAGATAGTTGACCCGTGGATGGGCCGAGACGACCTTGTCGCCGACACGGACGATGACGCCGTCGCCGGCTTTGGCCCACGGTTGCTCTTTGCTGCACTCGACCGAGACGATGGGCAGTTTTTGCGGGAGGCCGCGGGTCGTGGCGATACCTGTCGCGCCAACGAGTCCGACCTCTTCGGCGCGGGTGAAAATGGCCCAGAGATCGACATCGAGTTTGCGGCGCACAACCTCGCCAAGTGCAGCGAGAATGAGGGCGCAGCCGCCGAGATCGTCGACGGCGACGGCGCGGAGAAAGCCGCTGTCGTGCGAGGGGCCGCCGAGGTTCCACTGGCCGATGTCGCCGGGTTGAAGCTGCGAAAGATCGCCTTCGGTGACGCGCACCTGCACGCGCCCGACGCGGTTGGGTACGCCGGGCTTTGGTTCTGCGCGGACGATGGTGCCGGTGACGCGCGCGTCGTGTGCTGCCGCGGCGTAGAAGACGACGGGTGCGTGCTCGAAGACGTTGGCGGGCACGCCGCCGTGAAAGCGGGCGACAACGCGGTTGCCGACCATGCCGGTAACCTCGAAGCCGGGGTGATCCATATGGGCGACAAAGGCGATCGAGTCGTCGCGCAGAGCGGCGCGGCGCGAGCCGAGGGTGCGGATGAAGAGGTTGCCGAAGCGGTCGCGTGCGACGGTGAGGCCGAGGGCGTGCGCGGTCTTTTCGATGAGCGCCACGACGCGCGCTTCGCCGAATGGGGCGGTAGGGGTGGCGAGCATCGCGCGTAAGAGGGCAGCATGTCGTGGGGCAAGTCGCATTGCGTCGAGCAGCATGACAACCCCCCGCGCGCGATGCAACGTCGATGAAGCGGAATGGGCGGCGCAAACTTGTGAGAAACGGTGGGGGTGTATAATAGCGGTGAGAACCACGCGGCGCCGATGACGACTGCCCCCGGGCAACGGGTCGGCCAGTTGTACCTG
>CAZXXB010000092.1:8902-12413 GCA_964644185.1 uncultured Myxococcota bacterium | reverse complement strand
GCCCTTGTGATGAGCGTCATCGTCGGGGCAGGTGTTTTGACGAGTTCGTGTGAGGCCGAGAAGAAGGCGGCTGCGCCACCGCAGATTTACGTGCCGAAGTCGCTCGCCTATGAGCCGAAGCTGCGCCGGTCGGGGTTTTATGCGCCGGAGACGAGCGTCAACACGATGCATGGCGGGGTGGCGATGCTGGTTGACTCGCTCGAAGGGCGTCTGCGTCGCTCACGGCTCGAATCGTTGAATCACGACCCGACGCTGTCTGATCTTGCGACCGAGTTGTCGAACTACCTGCGTGAAACGGGGCAGGTTCCGCCTTACAAGTTCGTGCGATTTGCGGCGCTGCGCTATGGCGTCGGCGACATTGACATTCGCGTGCGGACGCAGCTGAACCCGGATGGATTCGAGTTGAATCGGTCGGCTGATTTCATCGTGACCGACCTCGGCAAGCTGAACAACCTTGAGTATCCGACCCATGTGGGGATTGGGCTTGCGGAAGACCCGAAAAAAGGGGCGTTCGTGACGATCGTCTACGTGCGGCGGCTGGCGTATTTGCGTCCGGTACAGAAAGACCTGCCGATGGGTGGGCGTGTGGCGCTGGTGGGGCGGTTTTACAAGGCGGGGGTGAATGGCAACGCGACGTTTGTGCTAGCGCAGGGCAAGGGGTTTGTGGTGCCGATGCAGGTGCAGCCGAACGGGTTGTTTGAGGTGACGGCGGATTTGCCGAACACGGTAGACCGGGTCGATGTGTCGTTGAGCGTGGTCGAGAACGAGACGGAGCGGGCGCATTTCAGCTTTCCGATCTGGGTGCGGGGCTCTGAGATTGAGACGTTTGCGCGTGAGCCGTCGCAGCCGACGGGGAATCTGACGCCGGTTGAGTCGGCGCGGCTGATTGCGGCGAAGATCAATGATGATCGTGAGGCGGTGGGGCTTGAGCGGCTTGAACTGAACGAGGTGGCGTTTGGGTTGGCGCCCGAGTGGGCGGCGCAGAAGCAACTGACGCCGCAGCAGATTCTCGATGCGCTGCAACGGGGCGGGGCACCGGCGTTTGTCGTGCGTCCGGCGTTGTTGCGGGGAACGTCGAGCCTTGCGGCGTATGAGTCGGCAAGTCAGCAGGCGTCGTTTCGGGCGCTGGTGCTCGACCCTGCGTTGAATCAGATCGCGGTGGGTGTCGCGCGCGAGGGCACGCCGGGTGGCAAAGAGAGCGTGGCGCTGGCGTTGATGGCGGGGCCGTCGAGCGAGCCCGTGGCGTCGCAGGCGCAGAAGCTGCTTGCGCGCATCAATGGGTATCGGTCGCGGGCGGGTGTTACCGAGTTGACGTATCGCGACGACCTTGCCGGTGCGGCGCAAGAGGCGGCGCAGCGGTTGGCGCGTGATTTTTCGGCGCGGCAGGCGACCGACGACGAGGTGCGCAAGACGGTGTTTGCGATGCCAAACGCACCGCATCAATGGAAGACGGGGGTGTTTTCGGTCTACTCGTTCAATGTGAATCCACCGGCGGAGGTGATGAAGGCGTTGGCAGATGCCGAACACGGCGCGGTGGCGTTTGGGGTGGTCGCGGTGACCGAGGCGTCGCACCCGCAGCGGGGTAATCTCGTGTATTACATTGCGGCGAGCGGACAGTGAGAGGTCCGCACGGGCGGGTCTGACGGGCGGGTCTGACGGGCGGGGCTTACGGGTTGACGGGGCCAACGACGGGGTCGGTGTCGCCGAGTTGTCCGACGCGGTAGGTGTAGCCGCCTGAGCGCAAGGCCTCGGCGACGACGTAGAGTTTTCGCCTTGAGGAGACGAAGAGGCGGGCCCAGAAGACGGCCTCGGGGAGCGCGACTCCGGTGACGGGGCGCTCGTCGGATTCGCCGACGAAGCGGCGGACGGCCTGCAAAAAGACGAAGTCGCTGGATAATCCATCGAGGCGGAGTTGATGAAATCGCAGCTTGCCATCGTCGAAGAGGTAGTAGCTGCGGAGGCGCAGTTGCGAGCCCTGTTTGGGCAGTTCGTTGCGGATGGCGCGCATGACCTGCAGATTGGCGGGGGCGATTTCGAGGGCGGCGTCGCGGTCGGCTTCGAGCTGCACGCGTAGACGACGCGAGACAGCCTGCACATCGGCGCCGAAGGGCAGACTCGCCCGTTGCCGTAAAAGAGGACGAATGAGTATCCACGCGAGAGCAAAAACGATGAGACCGCTGACGAGAGCCGACATGCCGAAGCGCCTACCAAATCTCGGCGTCGCGCAAAAGTGGCGCGTGGGGGTGGTTGCTGTTGCGGCGTGCGTCGCGATGTCGTGGGCTGGTGGTGCGGGGGCGGCACCGGCGCAGGAAGATGCGGCGCTTAGCGAGACGGTGGCGAAGATGCAGGCGGTGTATGACGCGACGCGGTCGCTGAAGGGTCGGTTCACGCAGAAGGTGAAGTCTCAGTTTGGCAAGGTGCAGGAGGCGTCGGGGCGGGTGATTTTTGCGAAGCCGGGCAAGATGCGGTTTGACTATGAGAGTCCGGCGCCGCGCAATTTCATCGCGGATGGGAAGACGCTGTGGATTGTCGAGCCGACGCGAAAAGAGGTGCAGAAGCTGGCGTTTGAGACGGCGCTGATGCCGGCGGCGGTGTCGTTTTTGTGGGGTGATGGCAAGCTGACGGAGAGTTTTGAGATTGAGCGGATGACGCAGCAGCGGATACCCGTCGTGGGGAACATCGAGTTGCGGCTGACGCCGAAGAAGCCGAGCACGCACGTGAAGGTGCTATATTTTTCGGTGGACCCGAAGTCGTACCGGGTGACGGGGATGCTTGTCGAAGACACGGTGGGGGGGCGCAACATGTTTGTGTTTGGTGATCTTGAGGCGAATGTGGCGACGCGCGAGAGCGACTTTGCCTTTGCGCCGCCGCCGGGGTTTCAGGTACTGGAGTTGGGCGGGGGCAACGGGGGTTGAGCCCCGCGGAACGGAATCTCGCGATGCGCCTTGCCTCGGCTTTGCCACTTCCGCTGCGTCCGAAGCTGTTGACGATCAGGAATCTTCCGAGGTCGGAAGAGGGGACGAAGCCGTGGCGCGCGGTGCTGCTTGCGGTATTGGGGCTGGGGTTCTGGTTCATCATCTTTTTTGGGACGCGGCTTTTCGTGCAGCAGTGTCTGGGCGTCGAGCTGCTAGGTGAGTTGATCGCGAGAAAGCTGCTCGATTTTGTCTTCGTGACGTTCTTCTCGATTCTCGTGATGTCGAACATCAACACGGCGTTTTCGACGTTTTATCTGGCGGATGATCTTGCGTTGCTGAATGCGATGCCGATTCGTGGGGAGTCGCTGTTTTTCAGCCGGTTTGTGGAGACGCTGGCGAACAGTTCGTGGCACGTGCTGGTGTTTGGTACGCCTGTGATCGTGGCGTATGGGGTGGCGTTTCAGAGCCATTTTGAGCTGTCGGCGCTTGCGATGGTGCCGTATTACGTGTCGGCGGCGGCGGTGTTTCTGCCGTTTTTTGTGATTCCGACGGCGATTGCTGTCGTGATGGTGACGGCGCTCGTGAATGTGTTTCCG
>CAZXXB010000092.1:7627-8886 GCA_964644185.1 uncultured Myxococcota bacterium | reverse complement strand
CGAGCTGACGCTGCTGCTGTTCGTGATGATGTTCAGCGTGATGCTGCTTTACATTCGTTTTTTGCAGCCGGAGCGGTTCTTGAATCCGGAAGGGTTTCAGACGTTTCAGCGGATGCTGGCCGACTTTCGTCCGCCTGGGGGGTATCTGGTGCCGAGTGCGTGGCTCGTGGAGACGCTGTTTCCGCGATTGAAGGGGGCACCGCCGCGGATGGGGTTTCTGGTGTTGACGGTGGCGACGGGTCTGTTTTCGTATTTTGCGGCGTGGTGGTTCACGAGTCATCTGTATGGTGAGGGTTATTCGCGGGCGCAAGAGGGCAAGCAGACGAAGGTGTCGCGTGCGCGGCTTGCGAATGGCGTGGCGGAGTTGATTGCGCTGCCGTATCGGGGAATCACGCGGCAGTTCGTGTTGAAAGACGTGAAGCTGTTTCTGCGCGAGCCGACGCAGTGGACGCAGCTTTTGCTGCTGCTGGCGCTGGTGTTCATCTACATTCTCAACGCGCAGAATTTTCGTTCGATTGGCAGCACGGGGCTCATCAAAGACCGAGGGCTGCACTTTTTGAACACGGGGCTGATCGCGTTTATGTCGACGAGCGTGGCGGTGCGGTTCGTGTACCCGGCGGTGAGTCTCGAAGGTCGCGCGTACTGGATTGTGCGGACGGCGCCGCTGTCGATTGAGCGGTTTTTGTGGGGCAAGTTCTACGTGTATTTTGTTCCATTGCTGGTAGTGTCGCTCGCGTTCGCGTTGCTCTCGGGCTACTTCATTGGCAGTCCGATGCCGTATCGACTGGCGTGCGTAGCGACGGTGGCGGCGACGACGGTGCTTTCGACGGGGATGGGGATTGGTTTTGGCGCGCTGTTTCCGCGGTTTCACGTTGAAAACGTGGCGCGCATCGCACAGGGGTACGGGGGGATGATTTACATGCTGGTGTGCATGACGACGATCATCGTGATTGTGGCGCTGACGGCGTTTCCGATTTCGGCGTTTCTCGTGGGTGGTAGTCCGCTCGATAGCCTGCTGTATTCGGTGCCGATGGCGTGGGGGGCGATTGCGGCGATTGTTGTGATTACGGTTGTTGCGACGGTGTTGCCGGTGCGGTTTGGCGCGCGCTCGCTTGCGGCCCGCGAGGGGCCGTGACCCTGGGGCGGCGAGAGATTGAGGGGGCGCGGCGCGCACTGCTGGCGTTTTATGACCGCGACCGGCGTGACCTTCCGTGGCGCCGTGAGGTGACGCCGTATCGGGTGCTGGTGTGCGAGGTGAT
>CAZXXB010000092.1:7290-7597 GCA_964644185.1 uncultured Myxococcota bacterium | reverse complement strand
ATTACGAGCGGTTTTTGAGGCGGTTTCCAGACGTGCAGGCGCTTGCGGATGCGGATGAGAGCGAGGTGCTGGCGCTGTGGTCGGGGCTTGGCTACTACCGGCGAGCGCGCAACCTGCATGCGGCGGCGAGGGTGGTGGTGGGGACGTATGGTGGGGAGTTTCCGCGAAAGGCAGAGGAGCTGTCTGGGTTGCCGGGCGTGGGTGCATACACGGCGGCGGCTGTGGCGTCGATTGCGTGCGGTGAGGTGGTGGCGGCGGTGGATGGGAATGTGGAGCGGGTAATTGCGCGGCTGTTTGATCTTGATGT
>CAZXXB010000092.1:4660-7262 GCA_964644185.1 uncultured Myxococcota bacterium | reverse complement strand
GGGCAGGGGTGCGTTGCAGGTGCAGGCGCAGGCGTTGATCGACCCAGAACGTCCGGGGGATTTTAATCAGGCGGTGATGGAGCTTGGTGCGCTCGTGTGTACGCCGCGTGAGCCGCGATGTCTGACGTGCCCGGTGGCGGGGTGTTGTCGCGCGCGGAGGGCGGGGACGGTGGCAGAGCGTCCGGTCAAGTCGCGGGTGCAGGTGGTGGCTGAGGTGAGCCTCGTTGCGGTTGTCGCGACCCGGCGAGACGATGGTGCGGTGCTGCTGTTGCAGAATGATGCGCGGGGGTTGTTTGCGCGGATGTGGTTGCCCGCGCTGGTTGAAGGCGGCGATGTTGACGTCGCGCTTCAAGCATTCAACGAGAGGTTCGGCTTGCGTGGTGCGCAGCGGGTGCGGGGGCAAACGGTTGTGAGGTGTGCGCCGTTTACCCATGTGCTGACACACAGGCGGCTTACGGTGATGACGGTGGCGACGACGCTGACAGCAGGGCAATGCGAGGCGATCACGCGAGCGGCGGCGCGAGAAAATGCGGCGATTGCGTGGGTCGAAGATGCTCAGGCACTTGCGGCACTGGGGGTGCCCCGTGTAGCCATGCGCGCGCTTTCGGCTGCAGGCGTGCTACAAGCCGCCCCCGGCATACGTGCAACGTGAGGAGACAACGATGGAACCGACCCAGACAGGGCTAGATGGCTCGCGCTGGCAGATTGCCGAACTCGACACGAATGAGCAGGTCGAGAATCGCGCCAAACGTCTCGATGAACTCGAGGCGAAGGGCTTTCGCGGGTTTGGCAACGGGTACCTTGTAACCCACACGACGGCGGAGATCATCGCGCGGTTTGAGGCGCTCGATGCGGCGGCACTCGAAGCGCTGCCGAAGGAGAGCTTTTGTATTGCGGGGCGCCTCGTGCTGCACCGCTGCATGGGTAAGTCGACGTTTTTTCACCTGCAAGACAGCACTGGCAGGTTGCAGGTGTTTGGGCGCGCGAACGATTTGCCTGAGGCGACCTACGAGAATCTGCTGCGCAAGGCTGATCTGGGCGACATCTACCTCGTCGAAGGGACGCCGTTTCGGACGAAAACGGGCGAACTATCGCTGCATGCGACGCGGGTCGAACTGGTGACGAAGGCGCTGCGTCCGCCGCCTGAAAAGTGGCACGGGTTGTCGGATGTGGAGGTGCGTTACCGTCAGCGGTATGCCGACCTGTTTTCGAATGAGGCGGTGCGGGCGACGTTTCGCAAGCGGAGCAAGATCATTGCGATGATCCGCGAGTATTTTAATGGGCGCGGGTACCTCGAAGTTGAGACGCCGATGATGCATCCATCGCCGGGGGGTGCGAATGCGCGACCGTTCATCACGCATCACAACGCGCTCGACATGCAGATGTACCTGCGCATCGCGCCGGAGCTGTATCTGAAGCGGCTCGTGGTGGGTGGGCTTGAGCGGGTCTACGAGATCAATCGCAACTTTCGCAACGAGGGGGTCGATTCGTCGCACAACCCCGAGTTCACGATGATTGAGTTTTACGAGGCGTACGCGACCTACGAAGACATGATGGCGTTGACCGAAGACCTGCTGTCGAAGCTGGCGCTTGAAGTGACGGGTAGCACGACGCTGACGTATCAGGGCACCGAGCTGTCGATGGCGGCGCCGTTTCGGCGGTTGCCGGTGGTTGAGGCGGTGCGCGAGTACCTGACGCTGCCCGAGAGCGGGGCGGCGGTGATCAACGAGGCGGCGATCAAGGCGGCGGCGGGCAAAGAGTTTCACGAGTTGGCGAAAGACCTTGCGCGCAACACGGCGACTCACAATTTTTTTGAGTTTGCGCGTGAGCCTGCGTCGGTTGCGCGTGCCGACTATCGCGAGAAGATGCTGATCGCGGCGTACACGCTGTTTGAGACGCTGGTCGAGCCGACGCTGATTCAGCCGACGTTTGTGATCGGGTTCCCGACGGCGGTGTCGCCACTTGCGCGGCGCAACGACAAGAACCCCGATCTGACCGACCGGTTTGAGCTTTTCATCAACGGAAAAGAGATCGCCAACTCGTTTAGCGAGTTGAACGACCCTGCCGACCAGGCCGAGCGGTTTCGCGAGCAGTTGCGGGCCAAAGCGCGTGGTGACGACGAGGCGATGAGTTTTGATGCCGACTACATTCGCGCGCTGCAATACGGCATGCCGCCCGCGGCTGGCGAGGGGATTGGTATCGACCGGCTGGTGATGCTTTTGACCGACGCACCGTCGATTCGCGATGTGATTCTCTTCCCGCTCATGCGGCCAGAAGATGTGGCGCAAGCAGGAAGTGCAGGTGGTGCAGGTGGTGGTGGGGGCGGTACAGGCAGTGCAGGCGGCGAAATAGACGTCGCGGTGGATGGGTAGACCCTCGTGAGATTTGAGACCGCCATCGCGCTGCGCTACCTCCGCTCGAAGAAGCGCAACGCCTTTATCTCGGTGAGCACGGTGATTTCGGTCGCGGGTGTGGCGCTGGGCGTCGCGACGTTGTGCACGGTGCTGTCGGTGATGAGCGGGTTTGCACTCGACCTGAAGCGCAAGATTCTCGGCGCGAACAGCCACATGCTGGTGCTGAAGTTTGGGACCGACTTTGCGGA
>CAZXXB010000092.1:0-4636 GCA_964644185.1 uncultured Myxococcota bacterium | reverse complement strand
AAGTTGAAGGCGGTGGAGGGTGTGGCGGGGGCGACGCCGTTCGTGTTGTCGGAGGTGATGATCTCGACGCAGCTCAATACGTCGGGGGTGTTGATCAAGGGGGTTGACCCGGTGACGGTGGGCGAGGTGACCGACCTCAAAGCGAACATGATTCAGGGCGAGCTTGAGTATCTTTCGCATCCGGAGCGGATACCGATTGGGGCCTCGACGTGGAGTCACACGTATCGCCCGAAATTTCCGACACCGAATGATGCTGTCGAGAGGGATGGTGATGGCGGGAGAGGGGCAGGTGATGGGCCGGGGGCAGGTGGTGCGGCGGGGGAAGGGAGAGAGAAGAGTGTAGAAGAGCAGAAGGCAGACGAGCGGAGAAAGCAGATTGAGGCGCTCGAAGAGATGATTCTTGGTATGCCCGATGTCGCGGCGAGCGCGACGGGGCAGGGAGTCGCGGGGCAGGGCGTGGCTGCGAGCGCGACGCAGGCGGTTGCGGGGCAGGGCAGCGCGGCACCGTTTATCGACCCGTTTGCAGACGCGGCGCCCGACCCGGGCGAGCCGGTGCGTCCGGGAATCATTCTGGGCAAAGAGCTGTCGCAGTCGTTGCGGGCGAGCGTGGGCGACATCGTGCATGTGATTTCGCCGCTTGGTGATGGAAGCGTGGGGCCGAGTGGTCCGATACCGAAGAGTCGCAGCTTTCGGGTGGCGGGGGTGTTTTACTCGGGGTTCTACGAGTACGACATGAAGCTTGTGTACGTGCGGCTTGAAGAGTTGCAAGACTTCATGGGGTTTGACGGGACGGCGACGGGGGTTGAGTTGCGGCTCGCGAACCTCGATGACACGGCGAACATTGGGGCGTCGGTGAACACGGCGCTTGGTGGGTATCCGTACCGGACGAAAGACTGGCGGCAGATGAACCGCAACCTGTTTCAGGCGCTGGAGCTTGAGAAGGTGGTGATGTTCGTGATTTTGATTTTTATCGTGCTGGTGGCGTCGTTCAACATCGTTTCGACGCTTTACATGTTCGTGACCGAGAAGCAGAAAGAGATTGCGATTTTGAAGTCGATGGGCGCGACGAACGGTGCGATACGGCGCATTTTCGTCACGATCGGGTTGATCATCGGGGTGGTGGGGACGGTGTTTGGCGAGCTGATCGGGCTTGGGCTGTGCCTTTTCGTGAAGCTTGAGGGGATCAAGCTCGACGCCGATGTGTATTACATCGACCGGTTGCCGATTGAGATCAATCCGTATGAGTTTCTGGTGGTGGCGGCGGCGGCGATTGTGACGGCGTTTCTGGCGACGATACCGCCGGCGTCGCTTGCGGCGCGGACACGTCCGGTGGATGGGTTGCGGTACGATTGATGGGGGAATTGCGTTGACCCGGGTCGCTCAAGCGTTTATGGTGGCAACATTCGATTGAGCCGCCGATTTCGCCATGTGCGTGTCGTGCCTCGCGGCTCTCGCTTCTGGAGAAAAGCCCATGACTGCTGCTCATCAACTCGGTTCTGCCGCGATCCCTGAAGCACAGCATACGATTCCGCCGACGCCGCGGGGTGACCTTGACCGGATCATTGCGGGGTTGCACGCGAAAAAAGATGCGTGGCTGAAGCTTGAGATTCCAGAGCGGATGCAGCTTGTGACCGAGATGATGCGCGACCTTCGTGTGGCGGCACCGCGCTGGGTTGCGGCGGCGTTGAAGGCGAAAGGGATCACGCCGGGCAGCCCGCAAGAGGGTGAAGAGTGGCTCGGCGGGCCGTTTGTGACGGCGCGTATTTTGCGGCAGACGCGTGACAGCCTGCGCGCGATTTCGAATGAGGGAGCGCCGACGATTCCGGGTGGGACGTATGTGCGGCCGGGTGGGCAGGTTGTGGCGCGCGTGTTTCCGTATGATTTGTTCGACAAGCTCAATTACACGGGGTTTTCGGGCGAGGTGTGGATGGAGCCGGGGGTGACGTTGTCGAATCTGCGCGAGACGCAGGCGGTGACGTACCGGAACAAGCCGAAGGCGGGGAAGGTGGCGCTGGTGCTGGGGGCGGGGAACGTGTCGTCGATTGGGCCGCTCGACGCGATTTACAAGCTGTTCGTCGAAGACCAGGTTTGCGTGATCAAGATGAATCCGGTGAACGAGTACCTGGGGCCGTATTTTGAAGATGCGTTTCGGGCGTTGATTGAGCGTGGGTACTTGCAGATTGTGTATGGTGGCGCGGCAGAGGGTGCGTACCTGTGCCAGCATGAGGGCATCGACGAGATTCACATCACGGGCAGTGACAAGACGCACGACGCGATTGTGTTTGGTGTGGGGCCAGAGGGTGCGGCGCGCAAGGCGCGGCGCGAGCCGATTTTGACGAAGCGGGTGACGAGCGAGCTTGGCAACGTGAGCCCCGTCATCGTGGTGCCTGGTCCGTGGAGCGAGAGCGACCTTGAGGCGCAGGGGGTGAACCTTGCGTCGATGTTGACGAACAATGCGGGTTTCAACTGCAACGCGTTGCGGATGATCATTCAGCATCGTCCATGGAGTTTGCGGCAGCAGTTGCTGGATGCGGTGGGTCGCGCGCTGGAGAACGCGCCGACGCGCAAGGCGTATTATCCGGGTGCATTTGATCGGTGGCAGTCGTTTGTGGATGCGCACCCCGATGCGCGCAAGTTTGGTCACGCGCCGGAAGGTGCGTTGCCGTGGACGCTGGTGCCCGACGTGGACCCGCGCAATGGGGATGACATCTGCTTTCAGACCGAGGCGTTTTGCGGGGTTGCGGGCGAAACGGCGCTTGATGCGGCGACGGTGGTGGAGTTCATCGATAAGGCGGTCGATTTTTGCAATGACCGTGTGTGGGGGCAGCTCAATGCGGCGATTGTCGTGCATCCGGCGAGTTTGAAAGACCCGGCGGTTGCGGAGGCGGTGGACCGTGCGATTGCGAACCTGCGGTATGGCAGCATTGGTGTGAATCACTGGCCGGCGCTGAGCTATGGGCTTGGGACGACGACGTGGGGGGCTTACCCGGGCAACGACATTTACAACGTCGGTTCGGGCGTCGGTATCGTGCACAACACGCTGATGTTTGACCGGGTGCAGAAGTCGGTGGTGAAGGGGCCGTTTCGCACGCCGATCAAAATGCCGTGGATGGTCAACTTCACGAAGGGTGCGGAGTTGGGGCCGAAGGTGCTCGACTTTGAGCTTGAGCCGTCGCTGTTGAAGCTTCCGTCGATGTTGTGGACGGTGTTGCGGGGCTGAGTCGGGACGGGCGGTCGCAAGCGGCACGAGTTGTGTGATGTTGTGTGCTTGCGCTGTTCTGCACTATCCGGCAGAGTTTCAGCTATGCTGAGACTTGCCCGGGTCTGGTGACAGGACACCCCATGTGCCGCGTTCCGTCGCTCGTTGTGTGTGTTGCGCTCTTCGTGAGTGCATGTTGCTCTGATCAATCTGCATCGGCGAACACCACTGAGACGCGTGAACCTGCTGACGTCGATCGTGCCGAGACTTTGGGCGCGGGGGGTGACGCGGGCACGTTTCCGCTTACGACGAGCGCCGGGTGTCGCCTGAAAGACGTGACGTTCGTGACGATTGACGCGTGGCCGCTGTCGTTGTCGAACGGAATCGTGGGGGGCTGTCACTATCAGCTTCACGAAGCGCCATAATGCGAGTCTGACAGGCGCGACGCCGATGGCGCGTGCATCGACATCAAGCCCGATTCGCTGGGCTACTTTCGCGTCGGCGCACGCGACAAGCGGCTGACCGAGATGGGCAAGGCTGGCATGGGCATGACGATCGCGGGCATCGTACTCGCAGTCGCGAGCGGCGGCCTCGTGGTCGCAGCAACGCAGTGTACGGGCACGTGGTGCGGGCTTGGCTACGGCGTCACTGCGGTCTTTATGGGCCCGACGGGGTTACTTCTAGTCATCATCGGTGGGCCGATGTGGGGCGTGGGGCAAGAAGACGCGGTGTCGCTCGAACGCGTTTCGGGACCGCACCCGTCGTCGTCGCAACCAACATTGCACCCGTCATCGCACCCGTCATCGCAGAGAGCTGTGCCGATGCGATCGCGAGACCACCTGAGTATCGAAGCGGGGAATCTCGCGATACGGCTCGAAGAGCGTGGCAGCGCACGGCTGCTGGTGGGGCAGGGTATCGGGGTCGGCTGGTGAGGCAATGTGTTGGTCGTCGAAACGACCCTGCGACAACACCACAGACCGGCAAGACACCGGCAAAACAAGAGCAGCGTTACGCCCAGCGAACGCCCGTCATTTGTTCGCTGAGTTGCCAGAGGCGTTTCTGGCCCTCGTCATCGCGTGCGGGACGCACGGCCTTGATGATTTTGCGGTTGTGGTAGTAGCCGCCCGAAAGCCCCTCTACTTCGAGTGAGGCGCAGAGATAAATCGAGTCGTCGGCACCCTGTTCTGGCGTGCGCAGGAAGGGCGAGATGAGCTTCCAGCCGAGCTTCGAGAGCGGGCGCCCGGTATCCATGAGAAAGTTGGTGTTGACGCCGCCGGGGTGCAGGGCGTTGGCGGTGATGTCCGAGCCCGCGAGCCTGCGGGCAAGCTCGAAGGTGAACATGATGTTTGCGCACTTTGACTGCGAGTAGGCGCCCATCTCGGTGTATTTTTTTTCGGCGTTGAGGTTGTCGAAGTCGATGCCGGCCCAGCGTGACGC
>CAZXXB010000091.1:0-13582 GCA_964644185.1 uncultured Myxococcota bacterium | reverse complement strand
TGCCGACGTCGATGGAGCGGCCGCGCCCGCCGGTGGGGTCGGGGGTGGGGGTGGCTTCGACCCATGCGAAGGTGTCGAGCCATGCGGCGGCGCGGTCGGCGTAGGCGTCGATGTTGTCGCGTGTGAGTTCGGCTTTGGCGGTGCGAGCGAGGCCGGCCATTTCGACGATGAGTTGGGGCATGACGAGGGTGAGGAAGCCCGCGGTGATGCCTAAGGTGACGAGGTAGACGACGAGGACGGCGGCGATGCGTGGGACGCGGAAGGCGAAGAGGTGGAGTCCGGAAAGGCGGGTGACGACGGGCTCGATGAGGTAGGCGACGATGAAGGCGAGGATGAAGGGGACCATCACGTGGCGGAAGATGATGGGGATGGCGGCGATGAGGAGCCAGACGGTGATGGAGAGGATGAGGCGTGGGCGCATGTTTTGCAGCATAGGCGTTGCGGGCGAGGCATGACAAGCACCCCGTGGGCTTGGTAGAGGGTGGCGCACGATGTTGACGCTTTTACAGGTGCGCAATCTGGCGGTGGTCGAAGACGTGCGGGTTGCGTTTGAAGATGGGATGACGGCGCTGACGGGCGAGACGGGCGCTGGCAAGTCGATGCTCGTGGGCGCGCTGAAGCTGCTTTTGGGTGAGCGGGCGCAGACGGATTTGATTCGGGCGGGTGAGGAGTCGGCGCGGGTGGAGGCGGTGTTTGAGTTGCCGCCGCGGCATCCGGTGCATGCGTTGCTGGTGGCGGCGGGGATAGAGGATGGTGAGGAGTTGACGCTTGTGCGTGAGATAAGCGCGAAGGGGCGGTCGCGGGCGTTTGCGAATCATTCTCCGGTGACGGCGACGTTGCTTGAGCAGTTGACGTCTCCGTTGATTACGATTGTGAGTCAGCATGAGCACACGCGGTTGCATGAGGCGGAGAGTCAGCGGGAGTTGCTGGATGGGGCGGCGGGTCATGCGGGGTTGCTGGAGGAGGTGGCGGGGCGGTTTCACACGTATGATGAGCTTTTGAAGCGGCTTGATGGGTTTACGCGGAACAATGACGCGCGGTTGGCGCGGGTAGATTATTTGCGGTTTCAGATTGAGGAGTTTGATCGGGTGAATCCGCAAGAGGGAGAGGAGGAGGAGCTGACGGTGCAGCGGCATCGGTTGATGAATCTGGAGCGGTTGCGTGAGGCGGTGTCGGGGGCGCTGATGGCGTTGGCGGATGGTGAGCAGAATGCGGAGGGGCTCGCGGGGCATGCGTTGAATGTGCTGGCGCGGGGTGAGCGGTATGAGGAGAAGTTTGGGGAGTTCACGAAGGCGCTGTCGGATGCGCTGTCGATATTGTCGGATACGGTGTCGAGTCTGAGGCACTATGAGGCGGGGTTGGAGGCGGACCCCACCGCGCTGGAGCGGGTTGAGGAGAGGTTGCAGGCGTTGCATCGGCTGGCGCGCAAGCATGGTGGTTCGATGGAGGGGGTGTTCGCCGCGGTGAAGGGGTTGCGTGAAGAGTTGGCGAAGCTCGATGGGGATGGGGAGGATGTGGAGGGGTTGCGGCAGCGGGTGGGGGCGGCGCTTGGGGATTATCGGATGGTGGCGGCGCGGCTCTCGGCGTCGCGCAGGGCGGCGGCGGAGAAGTTGGGGGTGGCGGTGACGGCGTCGGCGCGTGAGTTGGGTATGCCGCATGCGCGGTTTCACGTGGTGGTGGAGGATGCGCCTGCGTCAGCGCGGGGGAGTGACCGGGTGGTGCTGATGTTCTCGGCGAATCCGGATGGGGCGTTGAAGCCGTTGGGTGATGTGGCGTCGGGCGGTGAGTTGAGTCGCGTGATGTTGGCGTTGCGTGCGGTGGCGCATGAGGGGAGCGAGCACACGACGCTGGTGTTTGATGAGGCGGATGCGGGGATAGGTGGTGCGGTGGCTGAGGTGGTGGGGCGGAAGATGGCGTTGTTGGCGCAGCATCGGCAGGTGTTGACGATTACACACCTGGCGCAGATTGCGGCGCGGGCGGACCATCAGTTTCGGATTGAGAAGCAGATTGTGGGTGGCAGGACGCGGACGACGGTGTCGGGTCTTGACGTTGCGGGTCGCGAGCAGGAGTTGGCGCGGATGCTGGGCGGGGTGGAAATTGGTCCGGCGGCGTTGGCTCATGCGCGCGAGATGTTGACTGCCCCGGCGCGCGACGATACACCCCGTAAGACCGTTGAGGCGCAAAAGAGCGCAGAGCGTAACGAGAACGAAGCCAAGCCTTCACGCCGCGCGACGCGGGTGGGGGCGAGACGATGACGGGCAGCCGGTGATTCGCAAGCGAGCAGCGATGAGCGCGAGCGGTGCGAGGTTGCAGGAAGGTAAGCGGTTCGTGAACCGGGTGCAGATGGTGCCGTGGTGAACGGGTCGCGATGAGCATGTCAGCAGTATCCACAGAGTTAGAGCCGAGCAATGGAGCGCCGTTGAGCGCGACGCCCGCCGCGAGCGAACCTGTTGTGTACGCGCCGCGGGTGGCGTTTCGGTCGTATGGCGACACGAGCGTGGGTCGGGTGCGTGCGGAGAATCAGGATAATTATCTGATTTCGGAGCAGCTTGGGTTGTTTTCGGTAGCCGATGGGATGGGTGGTCACGCGGGGGGCGAGACGGCGTCGCGGATTGCGGTGGAGGTGCTGTTTCGTGAGGTGGCGGGGGCGCTGTCGAAGCATCGCAAGCTGGTGGATGGGAAGGCTCCGAGTCTGTTTGGGTTGCATCGTGATGGGCTGCTGACGTTTTCTGAAGTGGCGTTGACCGAGCCGGGGCCGGATGGGGCGTCGATGACGGGGGTGACGACGCGGGTGAAGAGCGATGCGTCGTTGAATGCGTCGGAGTTGGGGAACCTGTCGATTCCGCCAGAGTATGAGCCGAGCGAGGCGAACGATGCGTTGTTGCGTGCGTTTGCGCGCGGCAATCTCGAGGTGTTTACGACGAGCCAGAATAATCCGCAGTTGTCGGGCATGGGCACGACGATGACGGCGATGGTGCTGGCGCGTGAGACGGCGTATTTTGCGCATGTGGGCGACTCGCGGGTGTATCTGTATCGCGAGGGTGAGATTCGGCAGTTGTCGGATGATCATTCGCTGGTGAATGAGCATGTGAAGGCGGGGCTGATTACTCCGCATCAGGCGAAGCTGAGTTTCTTTCGCAACATCATTACGCGGTCGGTGGGTACGGACAGGGCGCTGCTGGTGGACAGTTTTTCGTTGCCGGTGAAGGCGGGCGACAAGTTCGTGCTGTGCTCGGATGGGCTGATCAATCTTGTCGAGGATGATGAGATTGCCGAGGTGTTGGCGGGCACGGCGGACAACGAGGTTTGCGAGGCGCTTGTGGCGCTGGCGAACGAGCGCGGTGGCGACGACAACATTACGGTGGTGTTTGTGTGCGTCGAGGCGGCGCCGGGGGCGTGAGGGGCGGGGGTTGTGGGTGGCGTTGACGGTCGCGGTCAGTTTTTTCGGCACAGTTAGCAAGAGAGACGGCGCGTAGGCGGGTGGGCGTGGCTATCAGCTGCATTGCGCTCACATTTTTTCAGAAATGAGACATATTCTGTCTCTGTCGCAGGCGAAGGCTTGTGACGAGGAGAACAGAATCATGGCGCGATACAGAAATCATGCGATACGCGAGCAGGCCCGCTTCATCGGGTCGAACGAAGGCATCAAGATCACGTTGTTACCCGACGACGCTGCGCCACCCGACGAGCCGGTGGTGCGCGGCGCGCCGCGGTCGCTGAGCGATGCGGCGGCGGTGAAGCGTCGACTACCCGAAGGGTATTCACTGCGCGCGGTACTGTACGGGCTGAACTTTCTCGCGAGCGCGACGGCGCAGCGCGATGCGGGTTGGGTGGCTTCGAGTGCGCTCGTGATGGGGATGCTTGGGTTTGTGGGCGAGCACGAACACTCGGCGCGCGTTCGCAACAGAGCACGGCTGATGCGCGATGCGTGGGGTGGGGGTGACGGCGCAACCGGCACGCCAGCGAAGGCTGGGGCCGACGCGCTCACAACGACGCTGGAGAAGATTGCGGCGGTGGGCGATGCGCTTGATTTGAGCGCCGTTGAAAAGCGGCTGTTTGAACTTGCGGTGCTGTCGCAGCTCGACCCGTTTTTGCGCGAGCTGTGCGATTCGACTCCACGCAGTGCGCGGTTGCAGACCGTGCGGATGCTGGCAGCGTTTGTGGATGCGAGCACGACGGAGGTGACGCTTGCGCTGGCACCCGAGGCGGCATTGAGCGCGACGGGGCTGATTGAGGGGGTCACAGACTTTGAGAGCGTGACCGATTTGCGGGTGGCGGCGGTGGTGCTCGATGTGGTGACGAGTGACGCGCTGACGGTTGAGGAGGCATGCGCGCGGCTGTTTTCGCGCAGCGCGCCCGCGACGTTGCGTGAGGCCGATTTTGCGCACGTGGCGGGTGACCTTGAGCTTGCGGCGGCGATGCTGCGTAACGCGGTGGCGACAGGGGCGCGGGGCGTGAACGTGCTGGTGTGGGGTCCGCCCGGGGTGGGCAAGACGCAGTTTGTGAAGGTGCTTGCTGAGAAGGCGGGGCTGACGCTGTTTGATACGCCGCCGTGGGCGAGCGGCCACGATTATGAAGAAAGGCGGCGGGGTGAGCGGCTGAGTGCGCTGGCGCGCGTGCGGCGTGCGTGCAGGCGTATCGCGGGGGCGTTGGTGCTGCTGGATGAGGCGGAGGATGTGTTTCCAGCGGAGTGGGACATGTTTGGGGGGATGCGGCGGTCGTCGCCCAACGCGAAGGGGCATCTGGTACGGGTGCTGGAAGAGAATGCGGTGCCGACGGTGTGGGTGACGAACGAGGTTGAGCAGATTGACCGGGCGATCTTGCGGCGGTTCGCACTGGTGGTTGAGTTCGATAATCCACCGCGTGGGGTGCGCAAGAAGATGTTTCGCGAGCGGGTGGCGGGGCTTGCGCTGGGCGAGGCGTGGGTCGAGCGGGTGGCGGGTGTAGAAGGTTTGACGCCGGCGGACCTTGATGTGGTGCGGCGCGCGATTGATTTGTCGGGGTGTGGTGGTGGTGACGCGGCGACGCTTGAGGCGCTGGCGACACGGGTGCTGGCGTCGTCGCTTGGGGTGCGTGGGAGCGCGCTTGTGACGAGCGATGATCGTGTTCCAGAAGGGTATGACGTGGCGTTGACGTTTGCGGACCACGACATGGTGGCGGTGGCCGATGCGATGGTGCGCGAGCGTGTGGGGCGTTTGTGTCTTTATGGGCCACCGGGGACGGGGAAGTCGGCGTTTGCGCGGTATCTGGCGGAGCGGATGGAGGTGGCGCTGCATGTGCATACGGCGGGTGATGTGTTGTCGATGTGGGTGGGTGGCACCGAGCGGGCGCTTGCGGAGGCGTTTCGACGGGCGCGGCGTGAGGGGGCGGTGTTGGTGTTTGATGAGGCGGATAGTTTTTTGCAGGAACGTGCTGCGGCGCAGCGATCGTGGGAGGTGACGGCGGTGAACGAGTTTTTGACGCAGCTTGATGCGTATGAGGGGGTGATCGTGTGTACGACGAATTTGCTGGAGGTGGTGGATGGCGCGGCGATGCGGCGGTTCGACTTGAAGGCGCGGTTTGACTATCTGCATGGGGCGACGCTCGTGACGGCGTTTCGGCGGTCGGCAGCACGGTTTGGCATTACGGTGGGGGATGATGACGATGCGGTGGGCGAATTGGTGTCGCTACAAAATGTGACGTTGGGCGATTTTCGGACGGTGGAGCGAAAGGCGCGGCTGGTGGGGTGTCCGGAAAGTGCGGGGGCGCTGGTGGCGTTGATTGCGCGCGAGGCCGCGATGAAGAAGGATGCACGTCCGCGCAAGGTGGGGTTTTAGACGGGTGGGGGTTGATACGAGTTATGAATTGCGGGATGGTGCGGGTACTGAAACAAAAAGTGCTGGCTCAGGCTGGCGGGAGGTGAGTGATGTCGAAAGACGGGAAGAGCAAGTCCGCTGGGGTTGCTGCGCAAGATGCGATTGCGCAGCCTGATGCGAAGGCCGTGGCCGAGGCGAAAAAGGGTGAAGCGAAGACTCAAATTCTGGTGGTGTCGCTGCTCGGTTCGACTTCGCTTCGGCTGATGAAAGCCCTTGATGCGGCGCTGAAAAAGTTTCCAGCGATTGAGGGGGCGAACAACATCGTTTTTCTGCCGGGCGCGAAGTCGGTCGAACCGCACAAAGTGCGTTGGCCAGCGGACGCAGAGGCGGTTGCGAAGGCGTGCGCGGATGCCGGGTTCGCCTCGGTTTTTGAGGCGCATACCGGCAGGCGAACGGCTTACTACGTGTTCGACGCGAAGGGGCGGTTGCTCACGACGCCGATCGAGCAGGTCGTATTCACTTCGAAATGCCCGGAGCCTGCGTATGAAGCGCTGCATCGCGAGACGCAGAAAGGCGGCAACCGCATTTTCACGGTCGCGGGGATTCAATTCGGCCTGCTCGTCTGTGGCGAAAACAACCTCATGATGAACGAGCAGAGCAACAATAATGAGGTTGTTCTGCGGCACGGACTGACGGGTGCTCTATTTCCGGGTTGTGGGGTTGTGCTGAATGGAGCGCACACACCGATGGGAAACTGGGGCAAGCTCACAAAGCGGTTTGAGTACCTGAGTGACGAACGGTGGGCGTTCTTCGCGACGAATCATATCGACCCGGAGGCGGATTGGTCGACGCAAACTGCGCGCGTGAGTGTAAACGGGGCACTCATCGCTGACGGGATGACTTCCGCCGACGAGATCGAAAAAATCAACGAGAAGGAGATGGCTGGCAAGAAGGTGAAGATCGCCAACTACCACGACGCCGACAACTTCATAGCGCTGAGTGTGGTGGGGCCGACGGCGCGGTTTCGGTGACACCTTGGCAAGTGTGCGCGACGCTTGCCAGTATTTTTGCCCATAAACAGCGAAGTAAATCGCATCGCTCAAAAGGAGGCATGGCAAATGGCGACGAAGTACTCAAAAGAGCAGAACGAAGACTTGACCAGCAAGTATTTTTCTTACGTGCGCGCGCAACTCAAGCTGCGAGAAGCGATGGAGGACGACAGCCGGGCGGAGACCGCGCGGAAATTTGCGGAAGTGCTCTACAAGCGCCTGTTTGATGGCGAACTAGAGGAAGCAAACAATGAGGGCTTCGACCTCAAGCGGGACGATGGAAAGCAAATTCAGGTCAAGCTGGTTTGGAAAGCAGACGGGAACCCGGCGGGGTTGGAACTGAAGCCGCAGAACTTCACCAAGCCAAGATCGCGCAATTTCGATATTCTCGCAGTGTTCTGGATTGACCCCATGGACCCCCAAAAAAAAGGCAGGATCAAGCACTTCGTCGAGGTCACGCTGACTGAACTGAAGAGCAAGTTTGGTACCACTCAAAAAACGAAACAATTTTACCCAGAAGATTTTCCGGAGCAGATGAAGGCGAGCCACAAGCGTTTAGAGGCTGCCGCGAAACGGCGCGGGCTCACCCGGCTGCTTAACCTCGAGGAAGAGAGTGCCCGCACCCGGTCTTGACTTTGGGGGCGGGGGGGGCTAACGGAGGCGTCCCTTTGCCGGTGGTCTGCGGGTTCAATTGGAGCTTCGCGGGTAGAACAGAGTCCGGCGCGTTGGGAGGTGGTTGTTTTCGTCGCGGGTCGAGTAGGTCCGCGATGGCTCACGCAGCGTTCGACAAGTCGCGTTCAGATACACAGCGCGCGAAGGCGTGAGCCGCAACCACACACGTGCCGAAAGGCATGAGCACACCGATGCCGAGAGGCCTGAGCGACGGCTGAGGCTGTCGGATGCTCCCCCAACACAGGCTAACCGGCGCAGACGAGAGGTCGCGCGGGGCCGCATGAGGTCGCAAAATGGAAGTTCGCGTTGAGGGAAACCTCGAAAAAGCTCTCAAGGTTCTGAAGAAGAAGATGGCGCAGGAAGGCATTTTGAAAGAGCTGAAGCGCCGCGCGTTTTACGAGAAGCCGTCGATCAAGGCGAAGCGCAAGAGCGCAGAAGCGCGCCGTCGTCGCCGCAAGGAAGAGTCGCGCCGCCTGCGTGGGCCGGGACGCTGAGCTGGTCCGCCCGGTTGACCTCACCGGAGTAAGCTGGGTAGTTGAACCCTCGTGTGGTGAGAGCCATGCGGGGGTTCTGTTTTTTCACCCCCGCGCAGACGCGACCCCTGAGGGGTGCGCGCGGTTGACCTGGGCGGGGTAAGCTGGGTAGTTGAGCCCTCGCATGGTGAGAGCCATGCGGGGGTTCTGTTTTTTCACCTCTCCCCCTAACCCCCTAACCCCCTGTCCCCCAGCGACATGCGCTGTCCCCAGAGAGGACTGTTTTCATTTAGACGGGGGACGTTTGACGAAGGGTGCAGTGGGTGAGCAATCATCTGGCGAACGCAGCGTATCGTGCCGAGATGCTGGATATCCCGAACTGGAGAGTAAAAGATGCCTGTTGCTGTCGTGACTGGAGCGAGCCGCGGAATCGGCCTTGAGTTTGTGCGTGAGTATGCCGACGCGGGTTGGCACGTGTTTGCGCTGTGTCGCGACCCGGCAGGGGCGGCGGCGTTGCAGGCGGTCGTGGCCGAGTTTGGCGCGCTCGTCACGACGCTGGCGTTTGATGCGCGCGATGTGGAAGCTCCGGCGAAGGTGGCGGCGGCGCTGGGGCCGATGCTTCCGGCAAGTGGAATAGACGTGCTGGTGAACAATGCCGGTGTGTGGGGGGGCGAGCATCAGTCGCTTGGCGACCTCGATGTGGCGGCGTGGCATGAGACGTTTCAGGTCAACGTGGTGGCGCCGTTGAAGCTGGCTGAGGCGCTCGTGGGGTATATCGAGAAGAGTGAGTATCGCTGTGTTGCGAACATCACGAGTCGGATGGGGAGCATTGGCGATAACACGTCGGGGACGTTTTATAGTTATCGGTCGACGAAGGCGGCGCTGAATGCGGCGACGAAGAGCCTTGCGATTGATTTGGCGGGGCGCAAGGTGGCGGCGATTGTGCTGCATCCGGGCTGGGTCAAAACTGATATGGGTGGCGAGAATGCGATGATCGATGCGGAGGAGAGTGTGGAGGGGATGCGCAAGGTGATCGAGGGGTTGCGGCCCGACGACAGCGGGAAGTTTTTTGCGTTTGATGGGCGCGAGTTGCCGTGGTGATGGGGCTAGATGAGGCCCCAGTAGCGGCGCAGGGCCCACTCGGTGGCGGCGAAGGCGAGTAGGGCGACGAGCAGGTAGATGGTGTTCCAGAGGGGGCGGTGTTCGCGCTTTTCGACGCGTTCTACACCGGCGTCGCGCAGTTCGAGTGAGGCGAGATCGGCATCTTCGGGTGAGAGGACGGCGCCGCCAGTGGCTTCGGCGATGGCGCGCATGGTGTCGCGGCGGACAGCGACGTCGGTTCGTTCGGCATCCTGAGCGCGGATGAGGACGACGGCCTCTTCGCTGCCGAGTGAGGCGCCCTCGTGCAAGACCTCGGTTTTGAGGCGGTAGGCCCCTGCCCTGTCGAATGAGAGTTCAATCACGCCTTCACCTGAGGGGCCGGTTTCGGCTTCGCGGGCGATGGCTTCGTCTGCGCCGTCGGCGAGACCGGCTTCGAGGCGGATGAGTGCGCCTGCGGCGGGGGCGTAGCCTTTGCCGAGGGCGCGGACACGGACGCGGACGGGTTCGCCTGGGGCGGCGGATTCGGGCTCGACGCGCATCTCGATGGGGTTGGTGTCGGGGTCGTGGACGAGCCAGCGGAGGGCGTTGCGCCAGAAGCGGTCGTAGAGGGCGGGTTCGGGCTCGTGGGTGGCGTCGCCCATGGGCCAGCGCCAGAGGCTGTCGGTGGTGATGGCGAGGACGCGGCCACGTCCGGCTTCGCGGATGGCGACGATGGGGGGGCCGTTGCTGGCGGCGGGGGATGCGATGGTGGAGGGTGAAGCGGCAGAGGGTGAGGCAGACGATGAAGCAGCGACGAGGACGGCGCTGCCGGGTTTGGGGGCGCCGACGAGGTTGTAGCCGACGAGGCTTGCGGCGCGTGCGGCGAGGGTTTCGGGGTCGGAGAGGAGGGTTGAGGAGGCGGCGGCGCGGAAGATGGGGTGGCGTTGGCCCTGTGGGGTGAGGATGGGGCGGAAGGGGTCGGTTGCGGCGGCTTTGGTGGTGAGGTCGAAGGGGAGGAGATCGGCGATGGGGGTGCCGGAGTATCCGCCGGAGCCGAAGCTGCGGTCGCCGCCGAGCATGACGAATCCACCGCCGTCGTTGACGACGAAGTCGCGGACGTTGGGGAGGTAGCGGGCCATGTCGTAGGGGCCGAAGTCGAAGTTCTGGAAGATGACGACGTCGAAGGTGCGAAGCTGGGTGGTGAAGAGTTCTTCGGTTGGGAACGGGATGAGTGCGAGTTCTTTCTGGTCGGTGAGGAAGGTGGGGTCGTCGCGGGTGCGGAGGATGAAGAAGGAGATGAGGTCGATGCCGGGGTTGCGTTTGAGGGCGCTGCGGAGGAAGCGGAGGTCCCACGTGGGGGTGCCGGCGACGTGGAGGACGCGCATTTTGTCGCGGATGACGCGGAGGACGAAGGACTGTTCGTTGTTTTCGAGGACGGCGTCGCCGGAGACGGGAGCGACGCGGGCGGTGTAGATGAATTTTCCGACGCGGTCGGGTGAGAAGCGGAAGGTGAGTTTTGCGGGGGCGTCGGGGGCGATGGTGGCGGAGAGGGTTTCGACGATTTCGCCTTCGCGGGTGAGGGTGACGGCGACGGGGCCGGAGTATCCGGCGGAGGTGACGTCGACGGCGACTTCGATGGAGTTGCGGACGAAGGCGAAGTCGTCGGCGATGACGCGGGCGATGGCGACGTCGGTGATGGAGAGGTTGGCGGTGGGGTCGATGATGTAGACGGGGGCGTCGAGGGCGCGGAGGGTGCGGAGGTGGTCGTCGGCGAGTTTTCCGGCGCTGTTGACGGTGAAGCCGTGGTGGTCGATGGCGTCTGTTGCGATGACGACGCCGCCGAGCGGTCGGGCGAGGGCGTCGCGCTGGGCGAGGGCGAGTGCGCGGGCGAGGTCGGTGTCGCCGCGTGTGGTGGCGGGTGCGACGGTCGGTGAGACGATGGGTGCGGTGCCGTTTGCGGGGGCGGCGGTGGTTGGTGGTGTGGTGTTGGGGGCGCGGGTGAGGGCGGCGAGGGTGGTTTCGGTGGGGGTGCCGTCGAAGCGGTAGAGTTGGACGGCGAGGCGTTGTTCGAGGGTGGCGAGGGCGGTGGTTTGCCCGCGGAGCCATGCGAGGATGCGTTCGGCGCGGCTTGTGACGCCGTCGTCGCGGATCTCCATGGAGGCGCTGTCGTCGACGAGGAGGGCGAAGCGTCCGGTGAGGCGGTTGGTTTTTTGCAGGGTGATGGCGGGTTCGAAGAGGAGGGCGAGGACGATGGCGCCGGCACATGTGCAGGGGTACTACGGCAGGGAGAAAGGCGCGGGGGCGGCTTTTGAGGTCACGCAGGCTGATGAAGCTGACGACGAGCGAGGCGACGGCGAGCGCGACGAGGAGGGCACGCAGCCAGATGGGCAGCGGGCTGAGAAATGAGATTTCCCAGGTGTTGAAGTCGCCGGTCACTCAAAGAGTCCATTCTGCCGGGTGCGGGGTGTTGGCAGGCCGAGGTGTTCGTAGGCTTTGAGCGCGGCGATGCGTCCGCGCGGGGTGCGGAGGAGAAAGCCGTGCAGGACGAGGTAGGGCTCGTAGATGGTTTCGAGGGTGTCGGATTCTTCGCCGATGGCGGCGGCGAGGGCTTCGATGCCGGCGGGGCCGCCGTCGTAGCGTTCGATGAGGGTATTGAGCAGGCGGCGGTCCATCTCGTCGAGTCCGTGGATATCGACGCCGAGACGGGTGAGTGAGTCGTGGGCGATGTCGCGGGTGATGGCGGGTGAGCCTGCGACGGCGGCGAAGTCGCGGACGCTGCTGAGGAGGCGGTTTGCGATGCGCGGGGTTCCGCGGCTGCGGCGGGCGATCTCGTGCGAGCCTTCGGGTGTGATGTCGACGTTGAGGATTTGGGCGGCTCTACGGACGACGCGGTCGAGTTCTTCGACGGAGTAGTAGTTGAGTTGTGCGATGTGTCCGAAGCGGCTGATGAGGGGTTTGGTCAAGAGACCTTGACGAGTTGTGGCGCCGACGAGGGTGAAGGGTGGGAGATCGAGTTTGAAGACGCTCGCGCCGACGCCCTGGCCGATGGGCATGTCGAAGAAGCCGTCTTCCATGGCGGTGTAGAGGGTTTCTTCGACGGCGGGGTTGAGGCGGTGGATTTCGTCGATGAAGAAGACTGAGCGGGGTTCGAGTTGCGAGAGCATGCCGCCTAAATCGCCTTTGTGGGCGATTGCGGGGCCGCTCGTGGCGTAGAGTTCGGCGTTCATTTCGCGGGCGATGACGCGGGCGAGGGTGGTTTTTCCGAGGCCGGGTGGGCCGCAGAGGAGGACGTGTTTGAGGGCGTCACCGCGCATCTGGGCGGCTTTGATGAAGACGCGGAGGTTGTCGATTTCGCCGCGTTGACCGACGAATTCTTCGAGGTTGACGGGGCGCAGGGGGTTGATGTTGGCGGTGTCGGCGCGTGATTCGTCGGCGTAGCTCGTGGGTGCGACGAGGCGGGCGGTGGGCGAGGTGGTGCGAGGGCCCGCGGGGTTGAAGGCGGGGTCGCTGAAAGCCTCGTCGTCGCGGGCGAGTGGGGGTGGTGATTTGCGGCTGCGCGGCGGCATGGGGGTTTATATACTCGGCCCTGCGGCGCTTTGCATCATTGTGAGAGGGGGTTGTTGGTGCGGGGGGGGTTATGGCGCGAGACAGCGCAGGCGTGAAGGGTCGAGGTCGATCGTGTCGGGGGTTGCCGTGGCGCGGTCGAGGCAGGTGTCGTCGGTGAGGCAGGTTTTGTCGCCGATGGCGATGGTGCAGGCGAACGACTGGCAGCGGCGCTTATCGCCGAGTGGGTCGTTGCGGCAGTCTTCGGTGATGCAGCAGTCGGCGTCGTCGGTGCAGGGGCGGGTGCAGTGTCCGACGGTGGTGCCAGAGAAGGGGAGGCAGACCTTGCCGTCGTCGCACTCGAAGTTGAAGCGGCAGTTGCCGGAGACACAGGCGTTGTCGCGGCAGGCGGCGAGGGTGAGGGGGGTGCCGTCGTCGGCGTTGCCGTAGGGGGTACAGTCGGCGTCGCGTGTGCACGCGCAGCGGTTCTGTTGTGGGTCTGTGGCGGCTGGGGTGGCAGGGGTGTTGGACGCGTCACGGGTGTTCGATGAGTCGGGGGACGAGGTTGTGTTTTTGGGTGGCAGGCATTTTTTGGCGCCGTTGAGGGGGGCTGAGGCGGCGCAGTCGGCGTCGGAATCGCAGGTGATGGCGCAGAAGCGGGGTGGGTCTCCGAGGCAGTAGGTGTCGGGGATGCAGGCGCTGAGGCTGTCTTCGACGCGGGTGGCGCAGCAGCCGGTGTCGCAGGTGCGGTCTTGGGGGGTGCAGTCGAGTTCGCTGCATGGGTCGCATGGGTGCCCGCAGTGGCAGAGTCCATCGTTGAGGGTGACGATGCCGATGGTGTTGTCGTCGCAGGTGCAGCCGGTGTCGTCGTCATCGTCGTCGTCGGCGGTGTCGTCGTCATCGTCGCCGTCGCAGTATGAGGCGGGGATGCAGACGTTGATGCCGTCGCCGCGGGGGGCGCAGCAGAGCG
>CAZXXB010000090.1:11692-13952 GCA_964644185.1 uncultured Myxococcota bacterium | reverse complement strand
TCGCAACGCCTCATGGTTTCGCGGCACCGTCACCACCGAGGCCGCCCTTCGTGATGAGACCATCGATCTCCGCTGGTTCAACGTCCCCCGCCCCATCGGACTCTCCATCGCCCGCCGCTTTAAAAAGGGCCAGAGCATCGTCATCGCAGGTAGACCCAGCCGTTTCGACGACCGCTGGCAAATCGTCCACCCCGAATTCAGCGCCGAACTCGAAAAAGACGCCGATGGACGCGCGGCACCCCGCTACCCCGTCATCGAGGGGCTCAGCGAAATCCGCGTCCGCACCATCGTCGGCGAGGCCGTGCGCCGCGCACTCGTCGATTGCGAAGACCTCATCCCAAAAGAAGTCATCGCCCGCAACGACCTCATGCCGCTCGCCGATGCGCTCCACTTCGCCCACTTTCCACCACTCGACGCCGACTTCGCCTCGCTCTTACGCCGCGATGGAGCCCCCTTTCGCCGCCTCGTCTTCGACGAACTCATCTACATGCGCCTCGCTTTGATCGCCCGCCGCCGTGAGCGCATGGCGGTCGCCGGCATTGCGCTACGACCCGACGACGAACACCTCACCGCCACCCGTCTGCTCGACGGCATCGTCCCCTTCGAGCTCACCCGCGGCCAACGAGACGCCCTCACCACAATTCAGGAAGACCTCGCGCAGCCCCACATCTCTCAACGCCTGCTGCAGGGTGACGTCGGCTGCGGCAAAACCGCCGTTGCGCTGGGTGCCGCCCTCTACGCCATCGCCTGCGGCTATCAGGTCGCTCTGCTCGCCCCCACCACCGTGCTCGCAGAACAGCACGCCCGCAACATCACAAGCCTCGTGCGCGACAACGCCAACGTCGCCCTGCTCGTCGGTGCCATGCGCGCAAAAGAGCGCAACCACGTTCTCGCGGGCCTCGCGCTCGGCAATATCAACCTCGTCATCGGCACCCACGCGCTCTTGGGCGACGACGTGCGTTTTCGTCGTCTGGGGCTCGTCATCATCGACGAGCAGCACCGCTTCGGCGTCGAGCAACGAGCCGCACTCACCAGCAAAGGGGCAGGGGGCCCCGCCAACCTCATCGCCATGAGCGCCACCCCGATACCGCGCTCGCTCGCCCTCACCGTCTACGGCGACCTCGACCTCTCCGTCATTCCCGACAAACCCGCCGGACGCCAACCCGTCGTCACCCGCATCATACCTGGCCCCAACTCGCCACGCATCGAGTCAGCCATCGCCCGCGCCCTCAACGCCAACTCGCAGATCTACATCATCCTCCCCCTCGTCGAAGAGACCGAAGACAGCGATCTCCGCGACGCCACAAGCTACCACGCATGGGCAAAGCAGCAGTTTGCCGCCGCCAACCCGCTCTTGCTTCATGGCAAAATGCCCGAGGCCGCAAAGCTCGACGCGCTGCGCGCATTCGCCTCAGGTCAATCACGCATGCTCGTCGCAACAACCGTCGTCGAGGTCGGCGTCGATGTACCCGCCGCGCGCCTCATCATCATCGAGCACGCCGAACGCTTCGGCCTCGCCCAGCTTCATCAACTTCGCGGACGTGTCGGGCGCGACGGCAACATCGCCGCATGCCTCGCCGTCGCCTACGACCCGACACCCGAAGGCATCGACCGCCTCACCGCCTTCGAGCGCAGCCACGACGGCTTTGCCCTCGCCGAGCAAGACCTCGCCCAACGTGGCCCCGGCGATTTTTTCGGCTCACGCCAAAGCGGAATCCCCGTCGCCCTCGCCTTTGCCCGCCTCGGACGTGACGCCGATCTCTTCGAGGCCGCCCGCCGCGAAGCCGAACTGCTTTTCGATGCCGATTACGAACCCGCCGTACGCCAGCGCCTCATGCGTGAAGCCCTTCGTCGCTACACAATGGCCACCACGCTCGCCTCGGCGGGCTAGACCCTGCTCTTGCCGCGGGGTTGCCCGCATCGGCGCTCGCACCCCTTGCCGCAACTCACGTGGGGCCGCTTCGCGTTACTTCGACCGCACGATCACCGAATACGTCTCGCAGCTAAGCTGGTCGCTCTTCGCAAACACCTCGACCGTCGCGTCGATGTTCGTGTCGAAGAGCCCAAACAAAAACCCTTCGGCTTCAAGCGTGACCGTGTTGCCCGAAGAGCACTGCCGCCGCGACGCGATCACATAGGTGCAGTTGTTCTGGTGCGTCCGCTCCTCGCTGTAGACGCACCAACCTACGTCGCTCGTAAGCGGCGCATCAAACTCGATCTCGAGCTCGACGCGGCCCCCGGTCGAGAAGAACTTCACGAA
>CAZXXB010000090.1:10978-11682 GCA_964644185.1 uncultured Myxococcota bacterium | reverse complement strand
GTCTTTGTCGGTCTCACTCGTGATCTGCCCAAAGTGCAGCACCGGATTATTCCCCGTCACCTCGCCCAGATCGTTCGCCACGATGCACGCATCGTCTCCGTCATTTTCAGGCGTCTCACACTCGCACCCGTTGTTCACGTCGGTGTCGAGATTGCTGAACCCTTCGTCGCACGACACGATGAGGCACTCGGGCGGGTCGGTCTGCGTCTCGCAACGCCCCGTCGCATTGGCCGGGTTACAGAACCCCTCGCACGGTGCCCCTTCACCCGTGATCGGTATCGTAATCGTCTTCGGCGTACCGCCCTCATCAACCTCAATCACGAGACTGCCGCTCTTCGCCCCCGCCGTGAGCGGAGCAAACCGCACGTCGAACTGATACTCTTCTTCCGCCGACAGCGACTGAATCTGACCAAAGTGCTGCACCTCCGCCTTCAACTCGACCGGCGTTATCTCGATGCTCTGTATGTTCGCATCGCCAATACCCAGATTGCGCAACGTCACCGGCAACGTCCGTGCCGACCGCAACACCGTCACCCCAAACGCCAACTCTTCCGGCTCATACGTCAATTGCGGCTGCACCCCGCGACCGCGCATGTTGATGAAGTACGTCAGCTTCGGCGATGGATTCGTCGGGGTCACCTTTGACGGGTCGGGGTCGAACACATCAATCTGAATCTTCCCCTGCAACTCACCCAGCTTTTTCG
>CAZXXB010000090.1:8941-10958 GCA_964644185.1 uncultured Myxococcota bacterium | reverse complement strand
AAACGTCATGCAAAACTCGGTCGTCGCCGCCCCCGAAAGCTGCGGAAGCTGCTGGTACGGCGGACGAAACTTGCGAAACGAGTCAAACCCGTCACCCACGGGCAACGGCGTCACACCCGAAAACTGCAACGCCGAGTTACCCACGTTGGTAAACCGCACGCACCGCTCTTTCGCACCACCCAGCAGCACGTCGCCAAAATCACAATCGTTCGGGTCGCAATCACGCGGCAAAATGAACAATTCCGGACGTTCCTGCGACGACCCCTCAAGCTGCAAAATCACCGTCCCGTCTTGCGGTGCGTTGGTAAACACCGTCGCCTTCGCCTTGTAGATTCCCGGCTCGGTCGGCGGCGTGAACCGAAAGTTCATATCGAAGCTGCCCCCGTTACCAATGAACTGCACCGGCGGAATCTCTGGCGTCACCGCAAAATACTGCGCCGAACCCGGGTCGCTCGGGTCGTTCTCGATCAACACGCGCTGAATCTGCAGCACGTTCTCGTCTTCAATACCCGCGTTGAACACCGTGAACGGAAGCTCTTTGAACGTGCCTGGCTTCACGTATCCAAAATTCACCCGCGTCGCGCTCGTGCCAATCACCGCCGTCCCGCCGTAGATGCTCAGCGCCGGTATCGCGAGCGTGCACGTGTTCGTCTCGTTCTGCGCCTCGGCGGGCACCGCAGGCCCGATGCTCGACCGCACATTGATTACGCCGTCGTCGGCAATGTCGTCGGTCGGGTTGAACGTGAACCCGACTTCGAGCGTCGTCGCGGGGCGCATCGTCACGGGGTAGGTCAGCGCCGCGCCATCTTTCGCCGCCACCGCCAATGTGCCCGCAAACGCCGCATCCGGTGAGATATCGTAAATCGCCACGTCAAACGTACCGTCATTCACGAACGTCAGCGTCAGCGTCGTCGGCGATGCGGGCGCGATGCCAATGAAATCAAGCCGTGATGGAGGCAGCACCCGCAGCGTGCCACACGCACATTGCTCACCGGTGCATGGGTTCACCCCCGTGTCGTCATCGTCATCGCCTGTGGTGGCACCCGTTTTCTCTACACACAGCCCACCCTTGCAGATAAAGCCGAAGTCGCAGTCAAAATCCCCGTTGCAACCGTCGTCGTCGTCGTTGTCATCATCGTCAAAGTCGTCGTCATCAACGCCGCTGCTCGTGCCAAAGCTATCGTCGTCGTCTCCGTCGCCGCACGCCTGCAACGCCCCCAGAAACAACAACGCGCTACCAGCCGCCGCAATTGCGTTGAACCACCTAACGCGCCGCCTCGTGACCGCGACGCTCACGCCACCAGTTGAACTGAATTCATCCGAACCCAGTTCATCTGAACCCACTTTGGCAGTACGCGAATCGCTCGTGTGCGATGCGTTCGATCTCTTCGAAGCGTGCGGTGTCATTTGCGTACGGGTTCCCGTTGCGGTTAGCGTGCGCGCCATCTGTCGCGCACCGTTGCAGGCCAAGCGTTGCAACTCTAGCGCCATTCGCGGTACGCCCGCAATCGCACCGTTGCGCCAGCGGCTCGATACGTCGTACGCCAACGGCTCGAAACCCCGCGCCCGGCTTGCTTCCGCCGCGGCTAACCTTTGAGGATACGCAATGGTTGAGTCAAACGACGGGATCTGGCCTCTCGTCCCGCGCCCGTGGCTCTGCCGCCGCTGCCGCAGGTAACCCCGTCGATGAGGGCGGCTCGAGCATTCGCGGTAAACTCGAAGGCGTCGCCGGCGAACTGCTCCGACGCACCCTCAGCTCAGGTCTCGGCGGCATCCAGTTCACCGAAGAGTCGCTCCGTGGCGTACTCAAAGACGTCGGTGGCGCACCCAAAGAATTGCTCACAACCATCGTCACACAGAGTGAAAAAACCCGTCAGGAAGTCGTCCGCGTGCTCGCTCAGGAGGTGCGCGGATACCTCTCGGGCCTCGACCTCGCGCGAGACCTGCGCAAAGCACTCTCGGGCATGAGCATCGAGGTGCGCACCGAGATCAAGCTCCAAGCCGATGGACCGGGCGA
>CAZXXB010000090.1:8554-8817 GCA_964644185.1 uncultured Myxococcota bacterium | reverse complement strand
CTTGGCGTAGCGCCACGTTGACGCTATAACCCCCCTGCGTCTGGCAAACGTCTCACCCACGTCACCCCATGCGACGACCAAAACGTCTCGCGAGGAGCATCTCTGCAATGGCAAGCCGTCACCCGACCTCATCAAACCGCGACCCTTCCGACGCCTCGACCCCGCGCACACGTTTGCCGGGCGCGTCGCACCTTTTCGCCGTCGCCCTCGTCGGCTTTGTGCTCGGCTTTGCCCCCGCGACCGTCGGTTGCGGCGACGAAACC
>CAZXXB010000090.1:5256-8473 GCA_964644185.1 uncultured Myxococcota bacterium | reverse complement strand
GGCGACGACGACGACAGCAACGGCACCGCAGGCACCGCCGATGACGACGACGACGGCGTCACCGTCAAACCCTGCGCCAGCAGCGCCGAATGCCGCGATAATTTCGCCTGCAACCCCGACACCCGCATCTGCGAGCCCGCCATCGGCTGCACCGTCGCTTCCGATTGCCTCGGCGGAGACATCACCAGCATCGACCAGGTGAGCTGCACCATCCCCGAAGGCAAAACCACCGGTGTCTGCAAACGCGTCCGCACCCTCTGCGACTCGTGCCTCGAAGACGCCGACTGCGCCCAGACCGGCTCGAAGTGCCTGCCCCTCGGTGGCGACGGCACCACCACCTACTGCGCCAAAGCCTGCGCCGGTGGCTGCCCGCAAGGCTTCGTCTGCAATACCCAGTCGCAATGTGTTCCCCTCGATGGAAGCTGCGAAGGCGTTACCAAGTGCGCAACCGACGACGACTGCACCGATGGTCGCCGTTGCACGCAGGTCGATGTCGGCCTCAACGTCTGCGCAAACTTCTGCGCAAGCCGCGACGACTGCCCGCGAGACAAAGTCTGCAACACCGACACCGGCTCATGCGTCGAGCGCTGCACCAGCAACCCCAATGAACCCGGACGCACCTGCGCCACCGGCACCTCGTGCCACGCCGACGGCAACTGCGCCGCCCCGTGCTCAACCAACGAAGAATGCGAGCAGCGCTACGGTGCCCTCTTCCCCGAAGAGGTCAACCTCCGCTGCGAAAACACCTCCTGCCGCATCGACGGCTGCATCAGTGACAAAGAGTGCCCCTTCCCCGGCTTCTGCGACGTCGATAACTACAAGTGCCTCACCGGCAACTGCCGCACCTCTGAAATCGTCAAAGACGACATCACCGGCAACGTCGTGCTCCCCGGCGACTGCGCCTCGGGCAACTACTGCGTCAAGAGCGATTTCAACGGTGCCCCCACCGCCGACGACGCCTCGTGCAAAGACAACCCCACCGCATGCGCCTGCCGTCAGGCTGCCTGCAACGCCCCCGGCAAAGGTGCCAGCATTCTCTGCAATGCCTTCAACTACTGCTGTGGCGAAGACCCGCAGCGCACATGCCCCGCCGGTGTCCAGGCCGGACAATGCTACCCCGCCCCCAGCCCGCCCTCTGCACCGAGTGCGACCCCAACGCAGAAGACCCGTGCCCCACCGCCAGCGGCTACGACGGCAACTGCTACCAGACGCAAGACGCGCAGGGTAACAACACCGGCAACTTCTGCGGACTCCCGTGCGAGACCGACGTCGACTGCCCCTCGTCGATGCGTTGCCGCGAAATTCAGGATCAAAACGGCCAGCCCGCCGGCAAATCGTGCGACGTGATTCGCTGCCGCGCCTACTCGCCGCCCGGTTCGGGCAACGACACCGGCGACGACACCGGCGACGACACCTCCGGCACGACCGGAACCTGACGCGCGAAGCAACAGGCTGCACGCAACCTCTCGACCCCGGTGACCTCGCGTCGTCGGGGTCTTTTTTCGTCAACTCACTTTCACCCGCGCAAACTCTACTAAAACAGTTGACTTTGTGCGGTATGACCGCTACGTCAAACGCGTCGCGCTCGGGTGGGGCTCTGGCAGGGCGCGACGTTGGGGGTCCGAGGCGCCATGAGTCACCACAGCGACGGGGCAAATGTGCCCCTGTTTCCCGTATTCGTTCAGCTCAACGGAAGGCGCTGCCTCGTGATTGGCATCGCCCCACCGGCAGAACAAAAAGTTCGTGAGCTTCTCGAATGCGGTGCCCGTGTCGAGGTCATCGACCCCGTCGAGCCCGCGTGGCTCGCCGCGGTCAAAGCCGATTTGCCCGGGGCCGTCGTGCGTCACACCGCGCGTGCGTTTTTACCCGGCGACTCGGCGCAGGCCACCGTCGTGATCTCGACGCTTGACGACGATGCCGTCAACCGCCGCATCGTCGAAGACGCAAAGCGGGCAGGGGCGCTCGTCAACGTCGTTGATGTGCCCGATCTCTGCTCGTTTTACGCCCCGGCACTCGTTCGCCGCGGAAAAATACGGGTCGCGATCGGCACCTCCGGCGCGAGTCCGGCCCTCGCAGGGGCCATGCGCGAGCGCATCGACGCGCTCTTGCCACCCTCGGTGGCCGCCTTGGTCGATGTGCTCGGTGAGCGTCGTGCCGAACTGTTGCGACGCTACCCCGACTACGCCGACCGCGCGCGCCGTATGAACTGTTTCACCCGCGCCTGCCTTGACCACCTTGAGGTCTCGACTGGGCGCGATGAAATCGAAGGCTGGGTGCAGCGCGCGCTCAACTGCGAAGAGCGATGCGCCGATCCGACGTTGTGCTGCGTCTTTCGCAACCGCGCCACGATGCAGCGCAACGACCCCTAGCTACGAGTGAACAACCGACCCACGTGCAAACATGACCGACCATCCCCGAAAATCTACCGTCTCACTTGTCGGCGCCGGCCCCGGCGACGTCGAACTGCTCACCCTCCGCGCCGTCGCACGCCTTCGCGACGCAGACGTCGTCCTCTACGACGAACTGGCCTCTCGCGACGCCCTCGCCTTCTGCCGCCCCGACGCCCGCCTCATCAACGTCGGAAAAATCGGCGGCGGTCGCGCCACCTCACAAGACGTCATCAACGCCCTCCTCGCCCGCGAAGCAAAAGCCGGTAACTTCGTCGTCCGCCTCAAAGGTGGCGACCCCTTCGTCTTCGGACGCGGCGGCGAAGAGGCCCTCTACCTCGCCCGCCACGGCGTCACCGTCGAAATCGTCCCCGGCGTCTCATGCGCCGTCGCCGCCGCCCAAAGCGCCGCCATACCCGTCACCCATCGCGGCCTCGCCACACACTTCACCGTCGTCACCGGCTTCAGCGCCGCCGCCGACGACTCAATGGATACCCGCTGGAGCCTGCTCGCGAAGGCGGGCGGCACCCTCGTCGTGCTCATGCCGCTCGCCAACCTCGACCGCATCGTAGCCGCTCTCTCGCGCAGCGGTCTTGCACCCGACACCCCCGTCGCACTCGTCGAACGCGCCACCCTGCAAAACCAGCGCGTCACCGTCACCACCCTCGACGCCGTCGTCGCCACAGCCGCCCGCGAGGGCGTCGTCTCACCCTGCACCGTCGTCGTCGGCGAAGTCGTGCGCCTGCGCGAGAACCTCGCCCCCTTCATCGCCGGGTGCGCCCCGCTCACAACCGACACAACCCTCGAGCCCGAACCGCTGCTCGCAGCCT
>CAZXXB010000090.1:2342-5230 GCA_964644185.1 uncultured Myxococcota bacterium | reverse complement strand
CCGGTGCCGCGAAACCCACGGCCCCACCTGTCTGGAGCCTCTCACCATGTACCACTACACACCGCTCGACCGAAAAATCGTCCACGAGCGCGTCGAGCAATTTCGCGGTCAGGTCGCTCGCCGCCTTCGCGGACAAATCGCCGAAGACGAGTTTCGCCCCCTGCGACTTATGAACGGACTCTACAACCAGCGCCACGCCTACATGCTGCGCATCGCCGTCCCCTACGGGCTCCTCTCCACCCGTCAGCTACGGCGCCTCGCCCACATCACCCGCCGCTATGACAAAGGCTACGGACACTTTACCACCCGCCAGAACCTGCAACTCAACTGGCCGCGACTCGAAGACGCCCCAGACATTCTCGCCGAACTCGCAGACGTCGAGATGCACGCCATCCAGACCAGCGGAAACTGCGTCCACAACATCACCTGCGACCACTTCGCCGGCATCGCGCCCGACGAACTCGAAGACCCGCGCCCCTATTGCGAGATCATGCGCCAGTGGAGCACCTTCCACCCCGAATTCTCGTACTTGCCCCGCAAATTCAAAGTCGCCTTCAGCGCCGCAAAAAAAGACCGCGCCGCAATCGCCTTTCACGACATCGGCTACCGACTCCTCAAAAACGACGCCGGAGAAACCGGCTTCGAAGTCATCGTCGGCGGAGGTCAGGGCCGCACGCCCCACATCGGTAAAACCATCAACCCCTTCGTCCCATGGCGCGACCTGCTCACCTACAGCGAGTCGATTCTGCGCGTCTACAACGAGTTCGGCGACCGCGAGCGCACCTTCAAAGCCCGCATCAAAATTCTCGTCAACAAGCTCGGCATCGATGAATTCCGCCGTCTCGTCGAGGCCGACTTCGCCGCCACCAACCGCCCCGAACTGCAAATCACCGACGCCGAACTCGCCCGCGTCAAAGCCCACTTCACCACGCCCGCCTACAACCCCGACGCGCCAGCCGCCGACGCCGCCCTCACCGCCACCCGCGCCAACGACAAAGCCTTCGACACGTGGCTTCGCTACAACGTCGCACCCCACAAAGTGCCCGGCTACCACGCCGTTATCCTCTCTCTCAAAGCCCCCAACGTCGCACCCGGCGACCTCACCGACAAACAGATGGAAGCCGTCGCCGACCTCGCCGACAAGTTCGCTTTCGGTGAGGTGCGTGTCCTCCACACGCAAAACCTCATGTTTGCCGACGTCGAGTCAGCCCACCTTCACACCGTCTGGAAAGCACTCACCGCCCTCGACCTCGCCACCCCCAACGTCGATACCCTCACCGACCTCATCTGCTGCCCCGGCATCGACTACTGCGCCCTCGCCAACGCCGGCTCAATCTCGGTCGCCCACGAAATCGCCGACACCTTCGACGACTACGACTACATCCACGATCTCGGCGAACTCAAACTCAAAATGTCAGGCTGCATCAACGCCTGCGGACACCACCACATCGCCCACATCGGCATTCTCGGCATCGATAAACACGGCGACGAGTGGTACCAGATTCTTCTCGGTGGCTCAGAGAGCAACGACGCCTCACTCGGCGACTTCATCGGCCCCGCATTCTCACGCGCAGAGGTCGTCCCCGCCGTAAAACGCCTCCTCGACCTCTACCTCGAAAAACGCCTCGACGGAGAACGCTTTCTCGACACCTACCGCCGCATCGGCCTCGAACCCTTCAAGGAGCGCGCCTATGCGCATCATTCGTAACCGCGAAATCGTCTACGACACCTTCAACCACCTCGCAGACGACGCCCCTCTCCCCGCGTCGGGCGACCTCATCGTCTCGCTCGCACGACTCAACGCAGAGCATGACGCACTCCTCGCCTATGTCGCGAGTGGCGCGGGCAAACTCGGCGTCAAAATCAAAACCACCGACGACGCGTTGGCCCTCGCACCCCACCTCGCCCACCTCGCCCTCGTCGCCATCGATCTGCCCGTCTTTCGCGATGGACGCGTCATGACCCACGCTCGCCGTCTGCGCGAACGACTCGGCTTCACCGGCGAAATCCGCGCCGTCGGCCAGGTGCTCCGCGACCAGATGTTTTTTATGGAACGCTGCGGCGTCAACGCCTTCGAAGTGCGCAGCGACCGTAGCATCGAAGATGCCCTCGACGCGTTCCGTGAATTTTCGGTGACATACCAGGCCGCCGTCGATGAACCGTTGCCACTCTACCGTCGTTCGACATAATACGATTCTCGCACACGAAGTGGGCCTCGTCATCGCACGAACCGCCCACCCACCCGAAGGGAACACCATGACCACGTCGTCTCTGTGGGCGCCTGCCGTTTCGGCTCGTGCCATCTGCGCGCCACGCTCCCCATCCGCTCTCGCTGCCTTCTGCTCGCCGTTCTTCGCTCTGCTCTTCGCGTCGTGCGCGACCGCGCTCACCCTCGTCGGCTGCGACGATTCAGACGCCACCGGCGACACCGCCGCCACCGACACCGGCACCGACACCGCCACGCCAGATGATGACGATGATGACGACGATGACAACGATGACAACGACGACACCGGCGCAACCGGCGACGACGACGACACCGGCACAACCGACGACGACGATGACGATGACGACACCGGCACCGTCGGCCCCGCACCCGCACTCGGCGACCGCGAAGGCCTCTTCCCCCTATTTGCCGAACCTCAGACCGACGCCGACCGCGAGCTTGACCCCTACACCCTCTCCGCCCCCGTCGAGATCGCTCGCGACGAGCTAGGCATGGCCCACATCACCGCCGCGACCGAAACCGACATCGCTTTCGCAACCGGCTACGTCATGGCCAAAGACCGCCTCTTGCAGATGGACCTGCAGCGCCGTCTCGCCAGCGGTCGGCTCTCCGAGGTCTTCGGACGCCAACGCCTCGCCAATGACATTTTCTACCGCAACTT
>CAZXXB010000090.1:0-2331 GCA_964644185.1 uncultured Myxococcota bacterium | reverse complement strand
CTACCGTTACGGACGCGACGTCTGGGCCACCCTACAAAAAACCAACCCCAAAGTCGCCGCCCTCACCGCCGCCTACTCAAACGGCGTTAACCGCTACATCGCCGACGCAAAAGCCGGTCGCAACGGCGCCAAACTTGAACCCGGCTACGCCTTCGCCGACTTCGAACCCTACCCGTGGCACCCCATCGACTCGTTCGCCCTCGCCGCGGCCGATCGAGGTCACGGTGCAGCGCCCGCGCCGACGCCGATCGTCGAGCCGAACTCGGGTCGGATGTCGGCCATCACCTTCGGCCTCACCGGCAACTTCGAAGGAGAACTCATCACCTCCATCGGCATCACACAGGGCGAAGACGGCGGAAACCTCGTCAAAGGCGACGCCATCGCCGACCTCGGCCAGTGCAAACCCCTCGAACAGGTCGCAACCCTGCAAGGCTTTGACTTCACCCTCGACGAGACAGAAGCCGAGCTGCGTGAACGCCTCGGTGCAAACCTTCCCGAAGACGACACCGACGCTGAATCTGACGCCGCACGCGACTCGTCTACCGACTCCATATCCGACGCCGCGCGTGAGCAGGGCAGGGCCCAAATCGCAAAGCTGCGCAAAGACCTCGACGCCGGTGCCGCGAGCCCATGGCGTGAAAGCCCCTGGTTCAACGGCGGCTCAAACAGCTGGGTCGTCCGCCCCAACGTGATGAAAAACGGCGGAGCCCTCATCGCCAACGACACCCACCTCACCTTCCAGACCCCCACCACGTGGTACCCTCTCCACTACCGCACCCGCGACGGCAGCGTGAACGTGCTCGGTGTCGCCTTTGCCGGCACCCCCTTCGTCCTTCTCGGACAAAACGGAAAGGTCGCATGGTCCGCCACCACGTTTCTCGCCGATGTCACCGACGTCTACGAACTCGACCTCACCGAAGACGGCACGGGCTACGTCATCCCATCAACCGGCAAACTGATCGAGCTTCAATCGTTCGTCGAAGAGATCAAAGTCCGCAAGGCAGACGCACCCTTCGGCGACAACACCATCGAAACCTTCGAGTGGAAGCGTAGCCCCGTCCACGGCCACCTCCTCTCAAGCCGCGGCAGCGAAATCTTCGGCCTCCTCTTCCCACCTGGACAAAACAAAGCCATGTCGGTCCGCTGGGCAGGCTTCGGCTACGGCGATGAGGCCACCTCGTACTACAACCTCACTCAGCTTCAATCGTGCGACGAGGCCGCCATGTTGAGCGCCCTCAAAGAGTATTCCGCCGGTGGACAAAACTTCTCCTGCATCGACGCAGAGGGCAACGTCGGCTGGGTTGCCCGCACCTTCCTCCCCGTCCGCCGCTCGCTCGACCCCAATCAGCCCCCAACACGCCTCATGCCTCCAGAGCGCCAGCACGACTGGATAGGTTTCAAACCCGACTCATTCATGCCCCGCTACTTCATGGCCAAAGACGACGACGCGTCGCTGCCCGCCTACATCACCACCTCAAACAATGACCCCGTCGGCTACACCTTCGACAACGACATCACCAACGACGAGCAATACCTCGCCTGCCTCTACGACCCCGGCGTGCGTCACTACGCCCTCCGCGAAGCGCTCGACCCCCTTACCCAACGCGGAGACATCACCCTCGAAGAGATACAGGCCCTGCAAACCGATACCCGCTCGCGCCTGCTTGAACGCTTCCACAACGCCGTCCGCCCGATTCTCGAAAGTGTCGGCACCAACCCCCGCTACGACGCCTTCAAAGACGACGCCCGCATCGCCGACGTCATCGAACAACTCGAACTGCTCAAAACCACCGGCTTCCGCACCGACACCGACGACACCGGCCCCTCGATTCTCGCCTACTGGATGACCACCTTCAGCATCACCCACCTGCGCGAAAAATTCGGCCTCACGCTGCTCTACGATCAGGTCTCAACCCGCGCCGCCTTCATCGCCCGCGTACTCGTGCAAGTCGTCGAAGGCGGCGATCGGGATGGTTTGCAGCACCGCTTCCGCCGCGAGTGCGGCAGTGAAGTGACGGTCAATTTCCGCGAACAGGCGTGGCAGGTCCCAAGTGGTGAAATCCTCGCCGGGAGGTTGCGCCGTGGCGGTGCGTTGCAGGAACCGCCATCGGTTCTGCTGGAAGTACTGCCAGTACCAATTCGCAAGGACGGTCTGGAGGAGAGGCTGGATCTCGCCCGGGGCGGTCGCGAGTTCGGCCTCGAGGCGGGTAATCTTTTCCTCGGCCTCGTGGCCCTGAATCTGACCTTCGAGCGCGATCCGGCGGCAAATCGCCTTGGTCGCCTCAGCCCACGCCCGGTCGGCCAGCGCCCCGCGAATGATGGGCCCCAGGG
>CAZXXB010000089.1:4480-14009 GCA_964644185.1 uncultured Myxococcota bacterium | reverse complement strand
CGCCGATTTGCAGGGCTGTCCGCCCCCCCAGGGGGCCGCGAGCACATGCGAGCGGGGGTGACAGCATGCGACCTGTAGGCGCGACCGCCCCCGCCCCCCCCCGTCACGCCGACCCCCGCCGACGCCCTGCGCATCATCGCCCCCATGCCTTGACACGCACACCCGCCGTCACCACACTCCCCCCCAACAAGTTGCGATCCCTTACGCCCAACCCCGACTCTGGAGCATCCGCGTGACCACGACGCCTTCCATCCCCGAACTCACCGAACGCATCCGCGAACAAAGCGCCTTCGTCGAGCCCCTCCTCGCCGAAATCGGCAAAGTCGTCGTCGGCCAGCGCCTCATGCTCGACCGCATCCTCATCGGCCTCCTCACTGGCGGACACGTCCTCTTAGAAGGCGTCCCAGGGCTCGCAAAAACCCTCACCATCAAATCCGTCGCACAGGCCGTCCACGCCACCTACTCCCGCATCCAGTTCACACCCGACCTGCTCCCCGCCGACGTCATCGGAACCCAAATCTACCGCCCACAAACCAGCGACTTCGCCGTCCGCAAAGGCCCCGTCTTCGCCAACTTCGTCCTCGCCGACGAAATCAACCGCGCACCCGCCAAAGTCCAGTCCGCCCTCCTCGAAGCCATGCAAGAGCGGCAGGTCACCATCGGCGACGAAACCTTCCACCTCCCCGACCCCTTCCTCGTCATGGCCACCCAAAACCCCATCGAGCAAGAAGGCACCTACCCCCTGCCCGAAGCGCAGGTCGACCGCTTCATGCTCAAAATCAAAGTCACCTACCCCGCGCGCGACGAAGAACTCAAAATCATGGATCGCATGATCGCCAAAGAGACCCCTACCGTCTCGCCCGTCATCGATCTCGCCACCCTCAACGCCGCCCGCGCCGCCGTCCACGACATCTACATCGACGACAAAATCAAACACTACATCCTCGACATCGTAAACGCCTCGCGCCACCCCGCCGACCACAAGCTCAAAGAGCTCGAACCCCTCATCCTCTACGGCGCAAGCCCACGTGCCTCACTCTCACTCGCACAGGCCTCACGCGCCCACGCCTTCCTCCGCCGCCGCGGATACGTCACGCCAGACGACGTCAAAGCCATCGGACTCGACGTGCGCCACCGCATCGCACCCACCTACGAAGCCGAAGCCGAAGACGTCACCAGCGAATCCCTCGTCCAGCGCATCTTCAACACGGTGGAAGTGCCGTGACGGAACCCATCGTCATTTCCGGTGTCGCGGTCGGCCTGCCCGGCGAACCCTCAACCGAAGTCTTCGCCCCCGAAAACTTCGACGCCCTCTTCGCCGGACAAAACCGCATCACGCAAACCCGCGACGACGCACCCGTCCGCCTCGCCGGACAACTCGGCACCTTCGACCTCACCCGCGACTACCACATCGCCCAAAAACGCGTCGCCGCCTACGACATCACCACCGCACTCGCCATCGCCGCTGGCTACGACGCCCTGCGCGACGCCGACATCCCCCTCACCTACGAATCGCTCGAAAAAACCGGCACCGCCGAACCCGACAAAGCATGGCGCCTCAACCCCGACATGCGCGACACGACAGGCGTCATCTTCGCCAGCGCATTCGCCGCCTTCACCCAGTTTCGCGACCACGTCGTCCGCCACGAACACGGACTCCACAACGCCATCACCGCAAAAACCCTCCTCCAAATCACCCCCCTCGCCCACGCCCAGTTCGCCGAACTGCTCGGCGCCCGCGGCCCCTCACTCGCCCTCAACGCCGCCTGCGCCGGCACCACCGCCGCCCTCATCACCGCCGCCGACTGGCTACGCCTCAACCGCTGCCAGCGCGTCGTCGTCATCAGCGCCGACAACGCATCGAGCCCCGAACTCATCCCCTACGTCGGCGGTGGATTCCTCGCGGCGGGCGCCGCCTCAACCGCAACCGAAGTCACCGACGCCGCGCTACCCTTCGATGCCCGCCGCAACGGCATGGTACTCGGCGCGGGTGCCGCCGCACTCGTGCTCGAAACCGCCTCAGCCGCCGCAGCGCGCGGCGCCACCCCACAAGCCACCCTCGTCGCCGACCTGCTCGTCAACAGCGCCTTCCACGGCACCCGGATGAGCCACGACCACCTCGCGCAATCGCTCGAAACCGTCGTACAACAGGCCGAAGCCACGCTCGGCCCCCGCGCATCGTGGGCACCGCGCACCGTCTACGTCTCGCACGAAACCTTCACCCCACCGCAAGGCGGCAGCGCCGCCCGTGAAGTCGCCGCCTTGCGCGCCGTCTTCGGCGAACTCGCAAGCGACATCGTCATCTGCAACACCAAAGGCATGACCGGACACCCGATGGGCGTCTGCATTGAAGACCCCGTCGCCGTTCGCATCCTGCGTGACCAGCGCGTGCCGCCCGTACCCAACTACCGCGACCCCGACCCCGCGCTGGGCCCCCTCAACATCTCTCGTGGAACTTCATTCGCCGCCGACGTTGTCGTGCGCCTCGCGGCGGGCTTCGGCTCACAACTCGCCCTCACCATCCTCACCCGTGCGCCGTAAGCTTCGCTTACATCGAAACCCTGTCGATGAGGCTTTGATCGAACTCGTGTCGCTCGTCGCACGTGCTCCACAGTTCGTTGTGCACGGTGCTGACGCCCCCATCCGGCCCAGGCCCGTGCCACAAATGCACCACCACCCCGTATGTCTTCGCGGCGCGCACAGCTGGCACAAAATCACTGTCTCCAGCGATAAGCACCGCATCCGCGATCTGCCTTGTAGCCGCTAACTCAACAAGATCAACACTGAGCAAGACATCAACTTGTTTTTGGGTAAACGTCGTCTTTCCATCGGCAACCGACCGCTGCAAACGACCTTGACGAATCTCGAACCGCGGCAATTTGCCAACGGACTCGAAAAACTTCAGCCGCTTCGAATACATCTCGCGTTCGCTGCTCGTCGGCGGATTGCTCTGGTAGGGGAGGCAGTCATAAAAATAGACCCGCAACAGATTTCCGCCGCTCGATTGACGCGTGACTTCACTTGCCAATTTTTCGTACGCGATTCGCCGCCCGCCGTAGTAGAGTTTCACGATCTTGTAGAGGTAGCCTGCGTCTACAAATACTGCCGTTCTCATGGCGACCGTCGTTAAAAGAAAACCGACGTACATTGCTGAACGTCGGCGCGGATCACTCACACGGTCGTTTTATCGACCGTGAGGAAAATCATGTTTCGATACTACGCTTTCCTCGCGTCGTGTCAAGCGCCCATGATGTGGGACAACACCTCACCATCCTCACCCGTGCGCCGTAAGCGTCTCGTGCTGCTCGTCACCCTCACGCGTCGTCGCGTGCGCCCGTAACCCCTCCATCCGATTCGGCGTTCGCCACAAATCTTTCGCAAGCCGCACAAGCCGCTCCACGTCATGCACCGGCTCCGCATACTCCGGCAAACAATACAAACCCGGATGCGCACCCGCACGACTCACGATGCGATCATGAATCGGCATCGCCGCGAGCGCGGCAAGGCGCGCCTCATCACGCGCCGCAAGCTGCAACCGCCGCCCATACTCACTCTCCGCCGCCGCGCGAAACCGCGCCCCAAACTCACGATCAAGCACCCCATGCGCCGCCTCGACCGCCGCCACATCACGCAACCGCTCACTCGAAAAATGCGCCGCCAGTCGATCCAGCGACTCCGCTGGAGGCACCAGAAGCGGCGATCCCGACGACGCAAACGGCAGCGACCCCGGCAGCGTCACACGGTTCACGATGTACGCCCCCATCGGCATCTCAAACGCATGCAACCGCTCAACCAGATGCCGCGTCTCATCACGCACACGATGCCGCGACGCCGTCACCACCAGAAACTGCGTCGCCGCCGACCGCAGCATCAACTTCACCTCTTCACTCCGCCGCGCAAACCCCTCGTACATCCCCTCAAACGCAATCAAAAACTCACTCAGCGCCTTCAACATCTCCGTGCCGGTGATCGCCGCAAGCCGCTTGAACACGACGTTATCCGCAATCGAAAAAAACCGCCGACTCGCCTTGAACGGCATCGTCAAAAACCGCACCGCGTTCGAATCGAGCACATTGATCAACCGATCCGGAGCCGCCAGAAAATCGAGCGCCTGCGTCGTCGGCGGCGTGTCGAGCACAATCACGTCGTAACGCCCATCCTCCGTCAGCTCAAACAGCTTCTCCACCGCGCTATACTCTTGCGACCCCGAAAACGCCGTCGACAAATACTGGTAAAACGGATTCGCAAGTATCCGCGTCAGCTTCTCTTCGCTCGGCGCATACCTCCGTATCACCCCATCCCACGTCCGCTTCATGTCGAGCATCATCGCGTCGAGTCCGCCCGACACCCGAAACCCCGCCACATCTTCAACCCGCACCGGCACCGGCTCATTCGGCAACGTCGCAAGCCCAAGCGACGTCGCAAGCCGCCGCGCCGGGTCAATCGTCACCACCAGCACCCGCCTGCCATCGTGCGCAAGCGCCAGCGCCAGCGCCGCCGACACCGTCGTCTTACCCACCCCACCCGGACCGACACACACCAGCACCGACCGCCCCGCCACCCGCTCACGCAAACCACCTGCGACCGCGCCGTCATGCCCCCCTTCGCTCATGACCGCCCCCCCTCTTGCGCATGTTCCGCGTCAAACACCGCCGCAAGCCTGCTCGCCACCTCGTCAATCTCGCGCAACCCAAACGTCGGTGCGGCAAGCCGCTCAACCCGCGCAAGCGGCCACGCCACCCCCGCCTGCAACCGCGCCACCTGCCGCCCCTCGCGCCCAATCGCCTCAAGCCTGTCGACCGTCATGTGCGCCAGCTTTCGATCATCCACGCCCTCAAGCTTCGCCGCATGTTGATGCAGCGCCATCGCCACCTCATCCGACAACCCATCGAGCCCCGCAACAGGCGGCATACACTGATTCGCCACCAGATACCCCCGCGTGAACGACAACTCGCTCTCTACCGCCGTCGCAAGCTCAATCGACTCGGTCACCGGCATCTCTTCGGGCAACGTCACCAGCATGAATGCGCTGTTCGTCGCGATGAACCGCCCCACCACCTCGCTGTTCGTCCGCATCGGCCCCGGTGGAACCATCGTCGCGAGCGCCCGCGGCGTCTTGAAAAAACTGATCGCATGCCCCGTCGCAGGCGCATCAATCACAATCCGATCAAACAACTCCGCCCCCGCAAACAACCCATTCGGAGTCCCATGATAATAGAGCTTGCCCAGCATCGTCGCGCTCGCCAGCGCAGGCGCAGCCTCAAGAAACGACTTCACGAACCGGTTCTGCAACACAAGGTTGTAAAGCGTCTCCCACCGTAACACGAGCAGCGCAAACTCATGCAGCGACGCCTCGGGCGTGAGGTTGATGTGGTACAGCAAATCGTCGATCCGCGTGAGCGCCCCCGGCCTCTCGCTCGTGTGCGCCGCCCGCACACCAAACAACTCCGGCATCCGCCCCTGCGTGTTCACCTCGGCAACGAGCGTCTTGTACCCCGCCCGCGACATCAACCGCGCCACCGCCGCCGACACCGTCGTCTTGCCCACCCCACCCTTGCCCGACACCGCCACGAGCGCGCTCTCGGTCAGCCCCGACTCACGCGAACCCGCCGCGCGCGATTCGGCTGCGCCACCCACTCGCTGCTCTGCGTCGTTCGGGGCCACCGTCATCGCCCCTCATCAAAAAAGCGCAGCACATCGCGAAACACACCCGTGTCGGCAAAGTACCCCATGTGACCCACATGCCGCACCACATGATTCGCCGCCGGATAAGGCAACGCCGCGCACTCCGCCGGTATCAAAAGCGGGTCATTCTCCGACCGAATGCTGAGATGCGCCACCACGCCAGAACGCCCCGCATCACCCGCCGCATCAACACCCGCCTCGCCCCCAGCCGCGCGCTGCAACTCACCCTCTCTGCTCGTCAACGCACGCAAAAAATCGCTCCCCGGAGCAATCTGCAAAATCGATGGATGAAACGCGAGGTACGCCGCCCGCGAACCCTGATGCGGCGAACCAATGCTCACCACCCGCCCCACCCGCGACGCCCCCATGTGCGCCGCATAGTACCGCGACACCACCCCACCGAGACTGTGCCCCACCAGATTCACCTTGCTGCGACCCGTCGCCGCAAGTATCCGCGTCACCACCCGGTCAAGACACGCCGCCTGCTCTTCAATCGGCTTGAACGTCGGCAGGTTCACCGTCACCACAAACCGCCCATGCAGCCGCAACCACGGCGCAAAAAACACCCAGTTCGCCCGACTCTGCGTGTACCCATGCACAAGCACAATCGGGTTCGCCCGACACCGCTTCAACCCAACCCGCGCGAGCGTCGTGTGCCACAACACCGCCACCCGATTCGGAACCAGCAGCCCAAACGGCATCACCACCGTCAACAGCGCCATCACCAGAAACTCGCGCACCACAATCGCCACGAACTGCCGACCACGCGCCGCATCGGTCAACTCAGCCACCGTACCCACCCCACTCGTCGCCGCCTTCAACCCCCGATCATAAATCATCACCGAAAACGTAATCAGCACCACCACAAGCGCGCCAAGGCTCATCGCCGCCGTGTACGCGGCAATCGAACCAATCAGCAACGCAAGCGTATTCGTCATCGGCGGCCCGTCACTCCGCAACCGGAGCAAACGTCTCGCTGCACGCAGCGCCACCCTCACCCGTCGTGATTCGCCCATACTCCGGCGCGCACTCGTCGGCGATCTTCCCCGCCGACGTATCGAGCGCCTCAAACGTCGCGCAGTTCGCCTGCCGCGCACACTCAAAATACGCGAGCGACCGCTGCGCGCACTCAGGCTCCATGTTCCCCAACAAAAGCGCCGTCCCATTGTTGCAATCGGTCTTGCACAACGCACCCGCGCCGCTGTCATCAAATGGACGTCCCGGATTACTGCAATCGTTCGCCTTTCTGCAAAACGCCTCGCAGTACGTCTCGATCTGCTCCTGCGTCACCTTCGAGAACCCACTGTCGTCATCATCGTCATCACCCGCTGCATCGTCGTCATCATCGTCGTCGCCCGCTGCATCGTCATCATCACCCGCATCGTCATCATCACCTGCTGCATCGTCGTCGTCGGCACCGCTCGTCTCAGCGCCCGTGTCGTCGCCCGTATCGGTCGCGTCATCATCATCCGTCGCATCGTCATCGTCGTCGCCACACGCAACGAGCGTGACGCTCGCCGCGATGGCAAAACACAGGGCGAAGGGTGCAAGCGGGGTGAACCAACGTGAAAACTGCATCGGCGTAGACCTCTCTCTGGTGCGGCGACTCTCTCACGGGGCAACTGCCTCGCGCGTTCGGCAATTCAGCGTCGCGGATGATACGGATTCGCGGCGAAACCGCAACGCAGCGCGGCATCTCGCGCAAACACCACCCTACCCGAAACCCCCTCTACGATGCGCGCCGCCGCCCCACAAAAAACGTCCGCGGCACCCGCTCGTCACCCGTCACCTCACGCACCGCCTCGGCCTCAAACCCCGCCTCACCCAGCAACCGCAACCACGTCGCCTCTGCAAACAACCCCGAAATGTGCGTCTCCGCCGCGTACCGCACCTCACCCGTCACCTCGCGAATCACAAACGCATACTCGGTCGTCACCACATCATCCGCGGGGGTCCGGGTCGTAGCTCCACTCAAGGTAACGCACCGATCGCCCATCGTCGCCATCGCTACCCCCGCAATCGGTCGATGGCACAAACCCCTCGCGCGTCGCATCCGGCGTCACCACCAGCACACCCCCCGCGTCGAGATGCGCAAACGCCGTCGCGAACACCCGCGCAAGGTCGCCCTCGCTCGTCATGTAATCGACCGCATCATGCACGAACACCGCATCAAACCGCCGCCCTACCCGCAACACCCGCATGTCACCCACCACATGCTCACACGTCGGATTGATGCGCCGCGACTGTTCGAGCATCGCGTCGCTGAGATCGCTCAACACAAGCTCAAACCGCCGCTTCATGAAAAACGCGTTGTTGCCACCCCCCGCCCCAAGCTCGAGCACCGTCTTCGCCTTCGGCTGCGCACGCTTGATGAGCCGCACATACGCGCCCGCCTCTTCCTCATACTCCGCAACCGGAGAAATCAGCGGCCAGTACGCCGCAAGCTCCCCGTAAAATCGCTCCATCGCATCAACCCTCGCGACGTCGAATACTCTCACCCACCACACGCCTCACCCACCACACGCCTCACCCGCCATCGTCACCTGCGCGTTCGCATAGTTGCCGAACACACGACGAATCACGCGGTCGACATCGGCCTTCTTCACCCCATTCACATAGTCGGCAAACCTGTCGAGGTAATCGGCCCCCGCACCCGAAAGCTCCATCCACGTGAGCCAGCTCGCCAGCTCTTCGTTGCTGTCGAGCTTCAGCGCAAACCCACCAATCAAAAACCGCTTCTCCGTCGCCAGCTCTTTTTCGGTAATCCCCTTCGCAACGTACTTCTCGACCTCTTCGCGCGCCGAGTTGAGCACCTTCGGCACATTCGACCCCAACGCCGTGACCCAGATGTTCCAGTGCCCCGGCCCATACGTAAGGTCGGTGTGCGCCGAAAACACCCCATACGTCAGCCCCTCGGTGTCGCGTATCCGCCCGCCCAGCCGCGACGTAAACGTGCTGCCACCCAGCGCCGCGTTCGCCAGCACGAGCGGCCAGTAATCCGCATCACCAAACCTCACATCGACCGGAAGCCCAATGAACACATCGCAGTTGATCTTGCCCTTGCGCTCAATCTTCTCGGTGTACGCCGTCGCCGGCGCGAGCCCACGCGCAAGCTCAGGCTTCTTGCGCGCCCCACCGCGCCACCCACCAAAATACTTCTCGACGAGCCCCTTCGCCTGCGCCGGCGAAATCTTCCCCACAATCGTCACCGTCAACCCATCACCGCCGTAATTCGCCCTGTGAAACGCCACGAGATCATCGCGCGTCACCGCCTCAAGGTCGGCAAGTCGCCGCTCGAGCGGCGCCACATACAGCGGGTGCCCTTCCGGATACATCCGCCGCCGCATCGCCGTCAGCGCCGCATGCCGCGTCTGGTCATCTTCTTTCTTCATCGAAGCCGCCATCCGCGCCTTCAACTTCACCAGCTCCTCTTGCGGAAACGACGGCTCGATCATCGCCTCGGCAAGCAACGAAAGCGTCGGCTCAAACTGCGCCGCCACCGCATTCGCATTGACCATCGTAAACGCCCAATCCGCCGAGGCACCCGCCTGCGCCCCCATCGCCTCAAGCTTCTCCGCCATTTGCAGCTTCGTCTGCTTCGCCGTGCCATTCATCAACATCGCCGCCGTCAACTCAGCGATGTAACGCCGCTTACCGGGGTTCAACTGCTCGCCCGCATAGAGCGCCCCCTGCATCGCGATCACGCCACTCTCAGGCACCTCGCGCACCACGAGCCGAACCTTCGCCGCCCCCACATCAAACCGCTCGGCCTTCGGCTGCGCCACCGCCACACCCGCCTGCACCACCGCCCCCAGCACGACGCACGCAACCACCACACTCTTCC
>CAZXXB010000089.1:0-4470 GCA_964644185.1 uncultured Myxococcota bacterium | reverse complement strand
GTTGTTCCGCTCACTCTTCCTCATGTTACTTCGCCTCCTGAGCCGCAGCCGACGCCTCGACCGGAATCAACACGCCCACCGTCCGCGCATCTTCCACAAGATATTTCTTCGCCACCCGCTGCACATCTTCCACCGTCACCGACTGAATCCGATCCACCTGATCCACGGCGAGCTTCCAGTCGCCCGAAGCAATCGCCTCGCACAACCGCCACGCAAACTTCAGCGCCCCCTCGCGCCCATAAATCGTCGCCACGAGAAGCTGCGACTTCGCCTTCTCAAGCTCCGCCGCCGTCACCGGCTCATTGCGCGCCCGCTCAACCTCCGCCAGCAAAATCTTCTCCACCTCCGCATGCGACACCCCCGGCATCAACTCGGCAAACAACGTAAACGTACCCGGATCGTGATGCAGGTCGGGGTTGCTCGCCGCACTCTGCGCGAGATTCTTCTCCACCAGCGCCTGATACAGCCGCGTCGACACCTTCGACCCCCACGCCCCCGACAACACCGCATCGAGCACCTGCAACGCCGCCGCGTCCGGGTGCGTCGCCGACACCGCCCGGTACGCAATCTGCACAATCCCATACGGCGCCGGATGCTTCACCACGACGCGCCGCTCACCAGCCTGCGGCGCCTCACTCGTAAAGTAGCTCGGCACCGGCTCTTTCGGTGCCTTCACCCCGCGAAACGCCGCCGCAATCTCGACAATCGCCTTCTCCGGCACGAGGTCACCAATCAAAATCGCAACCGCGTTATCGGGCCGGTAATACGTCTTGTAAAAGTGCCGAAGGTCGTCAATCGTCATGTTCTCCACGTCGTCCTTCCAGCCAATCGTCGGGTGCCCGTACCCGTGCCGCTGATACACGACAGGCATCATCGTCTGCGCGAGAATGAACCCCGGCTGATTCTCAAGCCGCTCCATCTCATTGCGCACCACCGTCATCTCCGAGCTCCGGTCCGACTCGCGTATCCACGCGTTCGCCATCCGGTCGGCCTCAAGCTTCAAAATCACCGCCAGATGCTCTTTGCGAAACGACGCAAAGTAGTTCGTCCGATCAAGCCACGTCGTCGCGTTGTAGTCGGCGCCAATGTCGCGCAACAGCGCGTCGTAGCTGTTCCCCTTCGCCTTGTTGTGCGTCGGAGTCCCCTTGAACAGCAGATGCTCAAGCAGGTGCGTCGCCCCCGTCTGCCCCGCCTTCTCCATCCGCGAACCCACCTTGAACACCACCATAAAGCTCACGACCGGCGCCCGCGTATCGCTCGCAAGCAGCACCGTCATGCCATTCTTCAACCGGTACTCGTGAACCCCCTTGTGCGTGCCGACGAGCGTGTAATCACCGCCCTTTGCCGGTGCCGCCTGCGCGGGTTGTGCGTGAAACACGAGGGACGAAACAAAAGCGATCAACAACGCAGGTGCCAGCCGAAGCGTGCGAGTCATGGGGTCTCCAGTTCTAAGCAGCCGTGCCGCATCGTCGTGTCTGTGCGCGAAAATGCCGCGTCGTTCGATGCCGCGTGCTGCAATGCCGCGAGCGGTCCGTGGGGCGCGAGCCCGAAGGCGACGCGCGCGACGCGCAGCATATGGACTATCCACGCGACCGGCAACCCGCCACCGCCACGCACCACGCACCACGCATCACGCACCGACGTTCACGCCCGCCCCTCGTCAATCCAGCTTCGAATCTCTTCCGGGCTTGCCACCGAGCGGTCGAACCCCGCGCGAAACCTCGCCAGGTCTTCCAGCACCCGCGCAACGCGCTCAGTACGTTGTGCCGACGTCTCTTCGCGCCCGCCCGTTGCGCCAGCAACGCGCTGCCTTGAAAACCCCGACGCATCATTCGCCGCCCGTTGCGCGCGAATCCGCTCCAGCGCCTCAAATTCCGGAGTCCGCCCATTGCGTGCCGCCGCCGCGCACAACTCATCAAACTCCGCATCCGAAAGATTTGGTATCGTCAATGCCTTCATCGCTACTCACCTCGCACGCAAGTCTCACCCAAACCCCACCCCCGCGCAACGCACCCTGTTGGTCGCTACGCTGGCTCTCGCGCGTTCCCTGGAAACGCCCGCAGCAGCGCCCGGTCAAACGTGTACAGCGGCACATCGAGAGCCTCCGCCACCGCCACATATTCGCAGTCATACGCCGTGCAACCGCTCGCCGCCGCAAGCTCAAGCGTGCGCAACGGCAGTGTCGAGAAATCGTGGTTCGTGACCAGTGACTGTGCTCGCTCCATCGCGCCGAACGCTTCGCCAAGCGCCATCCGGTTCAACCTCAGCGCCGTCGCAAGTACATTCGCAAACTCGTCGCGCCAAAGCGGGGGCGCGACCCAGTCGGGGTCTGTAGAAAACAGTCGGTCGACGACGACATTGCGATCATCGCGTAGAATCGCCGCCGCAATCACGTTGGTATCAACGACGATCACGCCCGCCCCTCGTCAATCATCTGCTGAATCTCGTCGATCGACATCTCCGGACCACGATACTTCGCGCGTATCTCTCGCGCCGTCGCGACCAGCGAGTCCGACTCAGCGAAACGTGCGACATCAATCGCCTCATCGCCGTTCACGCTTGTCGCATCCTCAGGTACCGCGTACGCATCAATCATCGCGAGCACCTCTCGCTCTGGGGTGCGCCCGTGCCGTGCCGCGCTCTGCCGCAGCCGCTTCATCGTTTCGGCGGGAACATTCGGTATCGTCAGCGTCGTCATCGCTACTCACCTCGCACGCAAGTCTCACCCAAACCCCAGCATCACGCAACGAAAACCCGTCACCCCAGATACCGCCGCTTCACGTGCGCCAAAAACGCCCGCGCGCTCAACGGCTCACCCGTCGCCGCCAGCACCAGCTCATCCGTCGAAAGCAGCGAACCCCGCGCGTGAATCGCCTCACCCAGAAACGCCCGCGTCGCCGCCAAATCACCCCGCGCAAACTGCCCCCGCACATCCGGCACCGCACGCTCCAACGCCACCATCAACTGCGCCGCAATCAACGCCCCCAACGTATAACTCGGAAAATACCCAAACGCCCCGTCCGTCCAGTGAATGTCCTGCATCACACCGTCTTTATCCGGTATCGCCGCCGCCTCTTCACGCGACAAACCCACCACCTCGTGCATCAACCCCCGCCACCGCGCCGGAAGCTCCGCAACCCCCAACTCGCCCGACAAAAGCTCCTGCTCAATCTCAAACCGCAACATCACATGCGTCGGATACGTCACCTCATCGCTATCAACCCGTATCAACCCCCGCTTCACCCGCCGCATGCTGCGCAACAAATTCGCCGCACCCCACGCCTCACCCTCGCCCCCAAACGCCTCACGCATCAGCGGCGCCAGAAAACCCACAAACTCATCCGACCGCGCCACCTGCATCTCATAAAACAGCGACTGACTCTCATGCACCGCCATCCCCCGCGCGCGCCCCACTGGCTGCCGCGCAAACCCCTTCGGAAGATTCTGCTCATACAGCGCATGCCCCGTCTCATGCACAATCCCAAACAGCGACGACACAAACTCCTCCTCGCGATACCGCGTCGTTATCCGCACGTCGTCCGTCGCCCCCCCACAAAATGGATGCGCACTCGTATCGAGCCGACCCCGCTCAAAGTCGTACCCCAAAATCCCCATCACCCGCTCGCCCAGCGCCTTCTGCTTTCCTACCGCAAACGGCCCCACGAGCGGCAACGCCGCACCCAGCGACCCCTGCCGCGCAATCACCGCATCGGCAAGCCCCGGCAACTCGGCCCGCAACGGGGCAAAAATCTCGTTCACCCGCTGCGCCGTCATCCCCGGCTCAAACTGATCAATCAACGCATCATACGGCGTACACGCGAGCGCAGCCGCCTTCTGCGACGCCACCTCGCGCACCAGCAACAACACCCTCTCTAGATGCGGAACATACGCCGCCCAGTCGTTCTTCGGCCTCGCCTCACGCCACGCCATCGTGCTCGCCGTGCCCGCCTGCGACAGCTTCTCCACCAACTGCGGATCAACCGCCGACGCATGCGCGTGCTCGCGCTTCATCTCGCGCACGTTCGCACGCTGCCACCCGCTCAACGTCGCATCGCCCTCAGCCTCTTCAATCAGCCTCTTCACCTCGCCATCGGAAACTATCGCGTGCGCCTCGGTCTCAAGCGTGCTCATCGCCACGCCGCGCGCCTCTGCCGCCCCACGCGGCATCATCGTCTGCATATCCCACGACAAAATCGCCAGCGCCTCGCGAAACGCCGCCGCACGACCAAATCGGTGCTCAAGTTCGTCATAGGCTCTCGCTGCGGGCTTGCGGGTGTGCGTCATCGCGGTATCCTTACTTCGTCACGTGCTCGGTTACATACTGACTTACGTGCGCGACGCCGCATCCACGTTGCGTCACCTCGCTATCAAGGCAGCGCAACACGGCGTCGCAAGAAGGTAGAGACGATATGGCAGTCAAACCATCCCCGCAGTCGGTCGGCCAAATCACCGCAACGCCCTCCGCCCCCG
>CAZXXB010000088.1:13020-14043 GCA_964644185.1 uncultured Myxococcota bacterium | reverse complement strand
GTATGGGCCAATCCCGAACGTAAATTTCGCCGGTATCTTCGTGACGGCGGGTGTGACGGCGTTCGTGCCGCAGCTTGGTACAGACGGTAAGAGCTACCAGAATCCGCTTCCATTCGGGCGCGTGGACTGGAACAACTCGACGACGGCGTATCTGTCGTTTCAAATGAACTTCGACAGCCCGTTCTGATTGGGCGGGACGTTCTGATTGGGCGGGACGACGTTGGACCGGGCAACGCGCGCCCAGGGCGTGCATTCGCGGAGACCGGCATGAAGGCGTGCATCAACGTAGAATCGCTGCCGAAAGCTGGGCCGTACTCTCATGCGGTGCGTTCGAACGGGTTTTTGTTTCTCTCTGGCTGCATTCCTGTCGATGGCGCATCAGGCGCGGTGATTCGTGACGACGTGCGGGCGGCGACCGAGCTTGCGATCAGCAACGCCGAGCAGGTGCTTTTTGCGGCTGGCCTGACATTGCGCAACGTCGTCAAGGCGAACGTCTACCTCATTGACATGGCCGATTTTGCGGCGATGAACGCGGCCTACGGGGCGCGGTTTACCGAAGAGCATCCGGCGCGGTCGAGATTGAATTCATCGCAGTCGCGCCGTAACTAGCGGTTTTCCGACACAGTCAACGAGATATTCAACCGCGTAGCGAAGTGAGCCGAGCGTGAACTGGAAGGGCAAACTTGCGGGCGCCGTCTTCTTTGCGATTGGCGTTGTGCTGGCGGTTATCTTGCTGCGAAACCCCGACTTGCTCGACCCGGTGGTCGCGTGGCTTCGGGCAAATGGCGCCGCAGGTGCGGTGGCTTTCGTCGCGGGCTATGCGGTTGCGGTGGCGTTTTTCTTTCCGCTTTCGATACTTTCTGGGCTTGGTGGAATGGCGTTTGGGTGGCTTGCAGCGGCGCCGCTCGTCATCGCGGCAAATGTCGCGGCGACTGCGCTCGTGGCCTTTGCGGCGCGGACATTTGCACGTCCGTGGGTGGTCGCGCGATTTGGGCGCGACCCGCGCTTTGCGCGGCTCGACAG
>CAZXXB010000088.1:6979-12939 GCA_964644185.1 uncultured Myxococcota bacterium | reverse complement strand
GTGACAGCGATACCGTTGAGGGCGCTGCTGTTGGCGACGGCGATTGGCCAGACGCCATACACGTGGTTTTGCGCTTACGTGGGTTCGGTCGCATTTGACGTGCGCGCGCTGGTCGCGAATCCGACCGGGGAGTTGGGCGGGCGGGGGGTGTTCTTTGCGGTGCTTGGCGTGGTGGCGAGCGCGTTTTGTCTGTGGTGGATTGGTCGCTGGGCGATGCGGTTGATTGGGCCGGGGTCGGGCGTATAGGCAGAGCGGCGCGCGCGCGAGCAGGCGGGGCGCTAACGACCGATCAGGCGTTGTCGTCGGGTGCCGCGTCGGGTGCGAGCGATTCGGTGCGGAGCGCCTCTGCGACCTTGACCAGGACTGCACGGGTGGTGGCGATTTCTTGCGGGGTGAGTTGCTGCAGAACGGTCGCGACGCGGGCCTCGACCGAGCCTTCGAAGGGGGTGTTGAGGTGCTGTCCGGCGGGTGTAAGTTCGAGGTGGGCACGGCGACGGTCGAGCGCGTCGCGGGTACGGGTGAGAAGCCCTTTTTCTTCGAGGCGGCGCACGATACCTGAGAGGGTGCCAGGGTCGAGGTGCAGTAACACGGCGAGGTCGGTGGCGAGCACCTTTGGGTTGTCACCAACGAGGCGTAGCACCGCGCGTTGCGGGGCGGTGACGCCGATTGTCGCGGAGAGGTGCTTCGAGACGGAGTGGAGTCCGTGGTCGATGGCCCAGAGTAGTCGCAAGAAGTCGAGGGTCGGTGAGAGTCTGAATTGCTGCGCCGCAAATCTGATGCTTTGCTTTTTTTCCATGCTTGATTTCACCGAAGTTTGCGCGTGCGATACGTCTCTCGACGGGCTGCGCGCACGAACAATCGACCCCTGGGATCGTGACTCGAATGTCTTGGAATCAATCATATCGGCAGAGTAAACGAAAGTGTCTTGCCGGTGGAATTTGCTTAAAGCGGTAGTCTTCGCGCTGGCACCTGCGTTGGAGTCGCAAGCAGTGGTGGCATGTCGAAGGTCATTTGATCGAAGACACCGCCGCCGATGATCTGCGCGCCTTCCATCATCGTCGAGACTGAGATGAGGCGTTGCGAGATGAGGCGTCGAATGCGTGCCGGTTTGAGGTAGAAGTTGCGGACGGCGGTGTTTTGCAGCCTTGCGAGTTGAGCGGCCGAGACGCCCTCTGGGGTGTAGAGAACATCTTTGCTTGACTCAGGCGGGGCCCATGCGCTGAATTTTTCCCAATCGAAGTTGGCGCGGGCGGGGTCGGCTTTGACCCACTCGTCGTAAAGTTCGCTGCCGGGGTAGGGGGTTGCGCGGTTGAACTTGGCGAAGGTGAGGGGCAGGTCGCGGGCGAGATCAATGGTGCGTTGCGCGGAAGCGAGGGTCTCGCCGGGCAAGCCGAGTACGAAGAGGCCGAGGGTTTCCATGCCAGACTCGGCGATGAGTTTGGCCTTTTCGCGAATCTCAGCGACCTTCTGGCGCTTTTGATTGACCTTGAGCACGTGGTCGTCGCCGCTCTCGATGCCGAGCATGAGCAGGTAGCAGCCAGAGTCGCGCATCGCCTGCAGCATGGGTCGGGTGATGAGGTCGATGCGCATTTCGGTGAACCAGACGATCTTGCGGTGGAGCCCACGGCGAATCAGTTCGTCGGCGAGCTCGAACATCTGGCGGTCGTTGTATGGGAAAATGGCGTCGTTGAGGCCGAAGTGGGTGTAGCCGTAGTTGACGACGCAGTCTTCGATTTCATCAACGACGTTTTTGATGGAGCGCTTGCGGACGCCCCCTGAAAAGATTGCGATCTGTGAGCAAAATGTGCAGCGGTACGCGCATCCACGGGTGATGAGAAGTGGAATGACGGGTGCGCGCTTACGCATGAAGAATGCGGGCTGGTAGTGGCTGACATCGAACATCTTCCAGTCGGGGAAGGGCAGGGCGTCGAGGTCGGCGATAGGGGGGCGGTCACCTGTGAAGACGGCGGCGTCGTTTTCGAGAAAGGTGATGCCGGCGACCGAGCGAACGGGGGTGCCGCGGGCGATGGCGTCGACGAGATCGCGCAGTGTCTCTTCACCCTCGCCGTGAACGACGTAGTCGGCGCCGGTCTCGCGCAGCGTGCGCTCGGCGAAGAGTGTCGCATGGATATTGCCGAAGACGACGACGACGTGCGGGGCGCGCTTTTTGATGAGCCGCGTAAGGCTCTGCGCCTCGTGCTGCAAGGTCGTGAGCGAGCCGATGCCGACGAGGTCGATCTTTTCGCGGATGATGCGCTCGACGAGTTCGAGGTGGGTGGCGCCTGTGGCGAACTGGTCTTCGATGGCGACGCGGTGTCCGGCGTGTTTGAGGACCGTGCCGAGATAAGCGAGCCCCTGGGGCAAGACTGGGGTGAGAAAACGAGCGTAGCGCCCGACAAGCTTCGAGCGGTCTTCTACACCTGGGTTGACCAGCAGAATATTCATCTTGAGCATAGAGCACATTGCGTGCCTGAGAGACGGGCCTTCGGTCGCAGAAACGATAGCTTGTGCAGGTTGAAGCGCGCAAGAAGAACTGATGCCTGATTAATCGCGCGGTGCGTCACGAAGCGGGTCGGATGTGTGGTCGCAGCGGCCGCAGCGGCGCGGTGAAAATCGAAAACGCCCCGACTGCGTATCACGGCAGCCGAGGCGTTGATGGGAGTGATGGTAGGGCTCGATTCGTTGTGAGCGTGAGGCGAAAGGGGGGGCAATCAGGCGCGGGCAATCACTTCGGCGAAGAATTGCTCGGGGGTGATGGTTCCGCGGACGCGTTCGTTGTTGGGTCCACCCTCGTAGCCGACCTGATGATTGATGAGCGCGCGGGTCATCTTTTCGTAGAGGCTTGCCATGTGGGCCGAGATGCCGAACTGGGTGAAGGTGGGGACGATCGCTTCGGGTGGGTTGACGACGAGGTGGATGGGTTTGCCGAGTGCCGCACCGACCGCGGTCGCAATCTGGGCCGGGGTGGGGTCGGGTGAGGGTCCAGAGAGTTCGAGACGGCGCACGCCTTTGACCGGTTCAAGAAGGGCACGCACGGCGGTGAGCGCGATGTCGCGGGTTGCAACCATCGGCACGGTCAGGTCGGCGGGCATAAACGAGGGCAGCACGCCCTGAGCTTGCGCGACGGGGATCATGCTGAGCCAGTTTTCGAGGAAGTATCCGGCGCGAATGAAGGTGGCCGAGACGCCCTCACGTTCAAAGGCGCGCTCGCCATAGGCGACGCAGGCGATGGGGCCGGTGCCCGACTCGAGTTGTGCGCCAATCGACGAGAGAAAAGCGATGTGGCCGACGCCGGCGACACGGCTGGCGCGAGCGAGGGTGTCGGCGAGTTTGCGGCGTTCGGCGAGAAAATCGGTGCTCGTGGGGTCGGGCGGAAGCAGCAGAAATGCTCCAGTCGCGCCAGTGAGCGCGCGGGTAATCGCGGTCTCGTCGCTGAGATCGGCGACGGCGATTTCGGCTCCGAGCTTTGCGAAGCGAGCGGCCTTGTCGGCGTTGCGTGCGATGACGCGGACTTGTTTGCCCGAGGCGAGCAGGGTGTCGGCGATGACCGAACCCGTGTTTCCGGTAACTCCAGCGATGACATACATGGTTGATTCTCCGTAGGTGGTTGCGATGCGCGGTGCGCGGTTGCGAATCGTTGACGGGCTGATTGGTATCGTGGCTTCGTTGTGGCGTCCAATGCATTGTTGCGATAGTGAGTATGCGCGAGGTGCATGATGACGCAGATGCCTTTGACGCTCGATTTGAATCTGCTTGCGAAGCTCGATGCGTTGCTGGATGAGTGCCATGTCTCGAAGGCGGCGGTGCGGGTTGGCATCAGCCAGTCGGCGATGAGTAGGTCGCTCGCGCAATTGCGGGAGGTGTTTTCGGACGAGCTGCTGGTGCGGGGGCGTGGCGGGCTTGAGCTGACGGCGCGTGGGGCCGAGCTGAAGGCGCGGGTGCGGGTCGCGCTCGACCACGTTGATGCGGTGATGCGTGACCGCGTTGCGTTTGACCCGGCGACGGCGCAGCGGACATTCATTATTGCGTCGGCTGACTACGCCGCAGCCTTGCTGATGTCAGATGTGGTGCAGCGGCTCGTGGCGGAATCGCCAGCGAGTGACATCATCGTGCGAACGGCGGCGCGACCGCCAAATGTGCTGTTTGCGGCGTCGCTTGAAAATCCGGAAGTTGATTTGGTGATTGGTCCGCGGGTGAAGGCACCTGCCGGGGTGGTGTGGACGCCACTGTTTCGTGAGCAGTTCGTTTGCGTGGCAGCGCAGCATGACGGTCGGGTGGGTGCCCGTATGACGTTGAAGACGTTTTTGTCGTTGCCGCATGTGGCGGTGGCGCCGGGCGGCACGCGCGGTAGCCTTGTCGACGACGTGCTTGAGAGTCGTGGGCTTGCGCGGCGTGTGGCGTTGCGGGTTCCGACGTTCTTGCTGGCGGCATACATGGTGTCGCAGGGCAATCTGATTGGTTGGGGTTTACCCCGAGCGGTTGGCGCGGAAGCTGGCGGGGCGATTTGGGCTGCGGGTGTTGAAGACGCCGCTTGAGTTTGCGGGGTTTGACCTGTGCATGGGGTGGCACGAGCGGTATCGGGGTGATGCCGCGCACGAGTGGATGCGGGGTCTCATCAAGAGTGCGGTGGCGGCACTTGATGGGGGTCACGAGCGCAGGGCTGGGTGAGGGCTGTGACGCGGTGAGGGTGGGTGGGGTCATCGGCAGGCTTGCACTTGCGATTGCAGATACAGGCAGGTACGAAGAAAGCACGATGAAAATCGCAGAACAAACGGCACGTCGAAATGAGTTGCGCAAGCGCCTGCGCGCGGCAGGTTTGCGTGCGACGCCGGCGCGCATGGCTGTGTATGACGAGTTGCAGGCGGCGAATGGTCCGGTCAGTCATCGGCAGCTCGCCGAAGCGCTCGATGAGCGGGGGTATGACCCTGCGACGATTTACCGCAACCTGATCGATTTGTCGGATGCGGGGCTCGTGACGCGCAATGATCTTGGCGACCACGTGTGGCGGTTTGAGCTTGCGGGCGCAGAGAACGCGCATGGGCCCGAACATCCGCACTTTGTGTGTGAGAAGTGTGGGTCGGTGCGGTGTTTGCCAGAGGTGACGGTGGCGCTTGCGCGTGCGCTCGAGACGCCTCGCTGGCTGTTTGAGAGGCCGGTGAAGATACAGTTGCGTGGGGTGTGCGAGACGTGCGCCGCGACGCAGCGCGTCGCAGAAGGCGAGTGATTCCGTGCGTTTCATGGGTGCCTTAAGGTTGAAAGTGGCGGCGCGTTACGCCATAAGACAGACGTTCTCAATCTGACGCAGACGTGACTGACGCGCAGGCATGCGCGCGCGGCCCGCGAGGTTTTCGCGGGGCACGTTTCGGGAGGAGCAGCAGATGTCGAGCGGCATTCGTTTTGTGTCGGTTCGTAGTATCGCGACCCATCGGCGGTCAGGTTCGCTTGCGGGTCTTCTCGCTGGCGTTGCGCTGGCGTCGGCGTCGTGCGCCGTGCCCACCGACCTTGAGCAATCGAAAGAGATTTGCGGTCGGGCGGAAGCCGAGGGCGAGAGCGTTACTGCTGCCGCGTCTTCGGCGGACAGTGTTCCCGCGCTGGACCCTGAGGCAGAGAAGATTGTCGTGACGCTGCCCGAAGAGGCCGAGCAGCCTGAAGATGCGGTACTGACCTCGCACGCTGGGTACGTTACGTTCGAGGCGCCTGAGGGTGGCGATTACTACCTGTTTCACATTGATGAGAACGTGAAGCTGACGTTCACGGGGCCCAAAGGGACGACGCTTCCGTTGTTTGAAGATGCGTCGCCGTCGCCGGGTTGCCGGGCGTTTTTGCGTCGTGTGAAGATTGGGCTTCCCGGTGGGGTCAACACGATTTTTATTGGTCCGACGACGCTGACGCAGGTGTCGATGGTGATTACGCCGTCGCCCCAGAACGACCAGACGAATCCATTTGACCCGGTTGAAGGT
>CAZXXB010000088.1:6260-6958 GCA_964644185.1 uncultured Myxococcota bacterium | reverse complement strand
AGGCGATACGGCGACGGCCGCCGAGTAATGTCACGGTCTGGCTTGCTAGCCCGGGTTGATGTGACGGGTCTCGATGTATCGGGTTGATGTGAGGGCGGGCGCTGAACCCGCCCTTTTATTTTTTGCCGGTTTTGCGTGGCATGACGGTGGTGAGGCGGGTTCGAGGGGTTACATTGGGTGTGCGCGGTATCAACGCAGGAGGGGTGAGCGTGGAATCACAGGCAACGGGTTTTGTGGCGGTGGGTAGCTGGCTGACTGATTACGACGTGCACCTTTGCAATGAGGGGTCGCACCATCGGCTCTACGAGAAGCTGGGCGCGCACGTCGAGACGGTTGACGGCAAGCTCGGGGTGAGGTTTGCGGTGTGGGCGCCAAACGCTGCTGAAGTGCGCGTGTTCGGCGATTTCAACGGATGGAAGCAGCATGGTCCGCGCCTGGAGCCACGGGGTACGTCGGGGTTGTGGGAGGGGTTTGTCGAGGGGGTGCACGCGGGGCAGCGATACAAGTTTCACATCGTCTCGCGGCTCAACAATTATCGCGTAGACAAGGCCGACCCATATGCGTTTCAGGCCGAAATGCCGCCCGGTACGGCGTCGGTGGTGTACCAGTCGCACTACGTGTGGGGTGACGAGGCGTGGATGCAGGCGCGGACTCAAAAGCAACGGATGTGCGACCCGGTCTCGATTTACGAGTTGCAC
>CAZXXB010000088.1:0-6245 GCA_964644185.1 uncultured Myxococcota bacterium | reverse complement strand
TCCGGATGAGGAGGCAGGCATCAGCTTCAGCTATCGCGACGTGGCACCGCGCATCGCCGATTACGTGCGGCGGATGGGGTTTACGCACGTCGAGCTGATGCCCGTGATGGAGCATCCGTACTACCCGTCGTGGGGGTATCAGGTGACGAGCTTTTTCGCGCCGACATCGAGGTATGGCGGTCCGGATGACTTCAAGTTTCTCGTGGATACGCTGCATCAGGCGGGTATCGCGGTGATTCTCGATTGGACGCCTGCACACTTTCCGAGTGACGAGCACGGGCTCGTCTACTTCGACGGGACGCACCTTTACGAGCACGAAGACCCGCGCCTTGGCCGTCACCCCGACTGGCAGACAGAGATTTTCAACTACGGGCGCAACGAGGTGCGGGCGTTTTTGATTTCGAGCGCGATGTATTGGCTCGACAAGTTTCATATCGACGGCCTGCGGGTCGATGCGGTGGCGTCGATGCTCTATCTCGATTACTCGCGCAAGCCCGGTGAGTGGGTGCCGAATCGCTACGGCGGGCGTGAGAATGTCGATGCGATTGAGTTTTTGCGGCGGTTCAATCGGGCTGTCTATACCGAGTTTCCCGGTGTGCAGACGTTCGCCGAAGAGTCGACGGCGTGGCCGATGGTAACGAAGCCCGATTATCTCGGCGGGTTAGGGTTCGGCTACAAGTGGGATATGGGGTGGATGCACGACACGCTGTACTACTTCGCGCGTGAGCCGGTGCATCGCACGTTTCATCACAACCTGATTACGTTTCGGCAGTTCTACGCGGGCAGCGAGAATTACGTGCTTCCGCTGTCGCATGACGAGGTGGTGCACGGCAAATCGTCGCTGTTGCACAAGATGGCGGGTGATGAGTGGCAGCAATTTGCGAATCTGCGCGCGCTCTACGCCTACATGTATTCGCAGAACGCGAAGAAGTTGGTTTTCATGGGCGGCGAGATTGCGCAGCGTAGCGAGTGGGCGCACGACCGTTCGATCGACTGGAAGTTGACGCAGTTTGAACCGCACGCGGGTATTCAGCGGTTGTTGATGCGACTCAACGAACTCTACCGTGAGATTCCGGCGCTGCATGAGGGCGACTGCGAGCCGTGGGGTTTTGAGTGGCTTGATTGCAATGACACGTTGCAGAGCGTGATTGTCTACGCCCGGCATCCGAGACAGGGGTATCAACCGACGCGTCCGGCGACCGATGGTGGGGTGAAGGTTGACCCGACGGTGTCGAAGGGGCGGTCGGTGATGGTGGCACTGAACTTCACCCCCGTGCCGCGACAGAATTATCGCATGGGGGTGATCGCGCCGGGGTCGTGGACGGAGATACTCAACACCGACGCGAAAGAGTATGGCGGTTCGGGGTGGGGCAACTACGGCGAGGTGAAGAGCGAGCCGGTGGCGTCGCACGGCAAAGAGCATTCACTGGTGCTTACGCTGCCACCACTCGGGGGCGTGTTTTTGCTGAGCCCGGAAATCGCCACGGACGGCGGGCGGGCGTGACACGACGCCCGCTTCACCGCGTCACTCAACGAGAAGAATCAGTCGTCTTCGTCGAGAATCACACGCTTCATCTCGTCAAGCGGCGAGGTGCGTACGGCGCCGTCAAGCTCACGCCAGCGCCAGATGTCTTGCCCGACGTAGGGGGTCATGTCGGGGAACTCGAACTCGGCTTCGTTGACCTCTTCGGGGAAGGTGGCACGCGCACCGTTGAGCACGGGGGTTTCTGTCCACCCGTCGGGTTTGATGGCGGTGTAGGGTTCGCTGTTGTCGGGGCCATCGCCCCACACGTCGAAGAACGGGGTCGCGTTGGCGTCGTACGCCGTCATGGGCGGCAGGTTGAGAAAGTTCCATGTGGTGCGGAACATGCTCATGAATGAGTAGTGGACGCTGGAGTTGTAGGCGCGTTTTGTCCAGGGCGAGATGACGAGGCCGATGGTGCGGTGGGCGTCGATGTGGTCTGCGGCGTATTGGGGGTCGTCTTCGGTAACGAAGATGACGGTGTTTTCCCAGAATGGGCTTTTGCTGACGGCTTCGACGATGAGGCCGAGGGCGTAGTCGTTTGTCGAGACCATCCACTCGGGGGTGGGGCGATTGCCGCCGCGACCGTAGGTGTGGTCTTGCGGAAGGCTAATGTAGGTGAAGTCGTTGAGCGTGCCCTCGCCAATTTCGCGGGCGACGATTTCGGCTTTGACGACGTCTGATTTTTCGAGCGAGTAGAAGCCGTATTCGAGGCTTGAGTGGGGGAAGAAGCGATCAGTGTTTTCGCCGGTGCCGGTGATTTCGCCGTAGTTTCGGTAGGTGCGCGCGTTGTCGAGAATGTAGCCGAAGATGGTGCCAGAGCGAGGCATCGAGGCGGCCTCTGCGCCCGTGGCGGGGAAGCGTGCGTTGTCGCGGTAGCCGGCGGGCCACGCCTTCTCGTGGTAGTCGTTGTTGGCCATGGTTGTCGTCCACAAATGGCCCTGTGAGCTGATTTCGCTTTCGGTGTAGAAGTTGTCGAGGTTGACGAAGCGGCGGGCGAGGGCGTGGTGGTTGGGCGAGACGATTTCGGGGAACAGGCAGAGCGAGGGGTCGCCTTCACCGAACTCAAGGTCACCGAAGTACGAGTCGTAGGTCTGGTTTTCTTTGACGATGAAGATGATGTGTTTGATGGGCGAGGGGGTGCCGGGTTCGGTCGGGAACAGCTTTTCGGGTAGACCTTCAAGTGTGCCCCACTCCTTGCGGCGCTGGAGGTTTTGCTCGACGGTGCAGGTGAAGGCGGGCAAGGCTTCAGCGGTGGGTACGGCGACCTTGCCCGCGACGCCAACCATCTGCCTGCCGATGTATTCGCCACCGGCGTTGGGGCCCGACCCGACACCCTTCATCGTGGCCCAGTAGAGGGTCGCACCGTCTTCTGAGACGTGTACCGACACAGGGTACCACGCGGTGGGGATGCTGCCTGTCACGCGCTTTGTGGCCACATCGACGACTTCGATGGCGTTGCGTGCGGCGCTCGCGACGTAAAGCGTTGCGCCATCGGGTGACTCGGCGACGAACGTGGGGGCGACGCTGTAACGTGGGCTGGCGTCGAGGTCGATGAACCCTGATGACGTGCGCGTCGCCGTGTCGATGATGTCGATGCGGTCGTCGTCGCCTGAGACGACGTAGAGCTTTGAGGCGTCGCGCGAGCGAAGAATGTGCGAGGGGTTTTTGCCGACGACGATGGGCTGGCCCACAAGCTGATTGGTGGCGGTGTCGATGACTTTGACGGTGTTTTTGCGGTCGAGTGCCTGTGTGTCTCCGACACCCCAGTTTGAGACGTACGCGAAGCTGCCGTCGGCGTCGAGGGTGACGGTGTAAGGGTAGTCACCGACGGAGATTGCGGCGACGAGCGAGAACGAGTCGTCGTCGATTTTACGGACGGAGACGAGCTTGCTGAGGTTGAGCGTGATGTAAGCGAGCGATTCGTCGGGTGAAAAGGCAACCCATGTGGGGAATCCGGCGACGTCGAAGGCGCGGTCGAGGGTGAGTTTACCCGCTGCGTCGAAGTTGTAGCGGAAGACCTTTTCGGCTTGTCCGCCGGCGGCCCAGAGACGTCCCTGTTTGTCGAAGGTGAGGCCGACAAAGACGGCGGGCATGGGTTCTGTGTGGACGACCTGCCATGTGGCGGTGCTGATGACGGTGATGGTGTGGGGTGCGTCGCCTGAGTCGGCGGTGAGGTAGAATTTTCCATCGGGGCTGAGGGTTGCTCCGTTCGACCAGATGCCGGTTTTGACGGTGGTTCCAGCGGGTTTGATGGCGCGACCTTCGGGCAGGATGGTTCGTCCATCGGTCGTGGCACCGGCGCGAAGGGTGGTCTCGTCGCCGGCGACAGGGGCAGGGCAGTTAGGGCCAAAGGCGAACTCTCCGGTCGTGGCGTCGTCGTCATCGGTGCCGGTGTCGGTGGTTGTGCTGTCGTCGTCGTCGGTTACGGTCGCATCGTCGTCGTCGTCGTCGGTGAGGGTGTCGTCGTCGTCGTCGGTCACGGTGGCGTCGTCGTTGTCATCGTCATCTGATGATGAGGTGGCGTCGTCATCGTCGGTCGAGGTGGCGGTTGCGTCGTCGTCGTTGCCCTGGGCTGGCAGATCGGTTTCGCCGAAGACGTCTTCTTGCGCGCATGAGGGTGCGAGCGAGAGCAGAACGGTGAGCACGAAGAGGCGCCGCGCGCCCGCTGCGTGAGATGTGAATTGCGTGGACATGGTGAGACTCCCCAAGTGTTTCGCCCCGCGAACGGGCTTGCCAGAGCCTCACTCTCGCGAGAGCGCGGCTCAGCTTGCGTTGTTGCACACGACGCGGTTAGCGTTACGGTACGCCGGAGCGGCGCGGTGCTCAAGTCGGTTTGAATTGATTCACGTCAATGTTGCATGGCGGCGTGGGTGACGCGTCGGTCGCGTCAGAGAGGTTCGCTATGTTTGCTCGTGCGTTCGGCTGGCTGGTCGTTTTCGGTGTGTGTGTCGTTTCTTCCGTGCACGCGACGGCGGCAGATGCCGCGGCTGAACCGACACAGGCGGGGATGTCGCGTTCACGCGATGAGCTGGCGGGGCAACTCGTCAGGTTGAGTCGAGAGTTGGCGACCCTCGCCTCGGATGAAGGGGCGCGCTCGCTCTCAGCGCTGCGAGCACAATTGCCAAACGACCCGACAAAGTATCGGTACAACTCGGTGGGTGTCGCCCCGCTACTCGAGTTGAATCGAAACGCCCCGGCTCGCGACGGTGAAGCTTTTTGGGGGCTTGTCTCCATGGTTGCAGAGGCGGCGCGGGCTGCGAGTGCAGAATCGACTGATCGAGGTAAAGCCTACCGTCACCTTGCCAGCATCGTCGAGCGCGTTGCTTTCTCGGTTGATGCGCTGCGCATGATTCGCCTCGATGCCGAGTCGCTGCGCGGCGAGCTTCCTGCGATGAGCGACGAGCGTGCTTCGGCGTCGTTCGCGAAGTTGCATGGTCGTGCGCTCGATGAACTGACGCGGTTGCACGAGACGCTCAACAAGTACGCGGCGAGTGCTGTACCCGCTGCGATGGGTGTTGAACTCGACAGGCTCGACGGCGAAGTTCTGCACACCCGAGATCGCGTCATGGAGATCGGCAAAGGGCGTTGACGAGCGTGACGTAGGCGGCGACGCGCAGGCGGTCGCTGTCGGTGTATCGGCTGACAGTTGCGATGGTCGAGCCGTTGGCGTTGCGGAGGGTTCCGGTGGGCGCGAGTGAGCAGGTGAGGCGGCCAGCAGCGTCGCGAATCTGACCGGTTGCGGTGACGTCTGCGATTCGCGAGCCGTTTGCGGCGCGGATGGTTCCATCGCGAGATGTGGTGCCGAGGGTGCGGCCTGACGCATCGCGAACGGTGCCGGTGCTTGACCCCGACTGGATCGTTGCGATGGTCGAGCCGTTGGCGGCGCGCACGGCTCCGTTGGCGTCAATGGAGGCGAGGCGCGCACCGTTGGCATCGCGAACGACGAGAGCGGCGTCGGCGTGCGCGGCGTGGGTGGCGTAAATTGCGGTGATTGCGATGAGGCAGGTGCTCACCGAAACGATGTTGAAACGCGTGACCATCGGGGCAGCCTAGCAGCCGTGCGCGTCGGCGTCATGTGGAAGTCAATGGTGAGTTGGCCCTGCACGTCTTGACGCGTCACGGTGGGCGAGACTAGCGTGCGCGGCGCAATCGAACTTGAAACCCCGCGTGTCCGGGTCGCCAGAAACGTCGGCTCGCACGAACGGCGGCAAATGTCCGCCAGAGACAGACCACCATGGAAAAGAAATTTCTCTTCACCCCCGGCCCGACACCCGTACCGCCAAGCGTGCTCGAAGCACTTTCGCGTCCGGTGCTGCATCACCGTAAGCCGGTGTTCAAGGCGATTCTCGGTGAGGTTGAGCAAGACCTGAAGTGGCTGTTTCAGACGAAGAACGAGGTGCTGGTGCTGACGGCTTCAGGCACGGGCGGCATGGAAGGCGCGTTCAGCAACTTTTTCTCGCCGGGCGACAAGCTCATCAACATCTCGACGGGTAAGTTTGGTGAGCGCTGGACGAAGATGGCGAAGGCTTTCGGCCTCAACGTCGTCGAGCTTGCGAAGCCATCGGGTGAGTCGGTGACGGCAGATGAGGTGAGCGCGATGCTGAAGGCTCACCCCGATGCGCGCGGCGTCTGCATGGTCGCGTCAGAGACCTCGACGGGTGCTTACAACCCCGTGCAGGAAGTCGCGGCGCTCGTGCGCGAGACTTCGGCGATTTTGATT
>CAZXXB010000087.1:13195-14050 GCA_964644185.1 uncultured Myxococcota bacterium | reverse complement strand
GCGGAGCATCGACACCATGGTTCGATGATGAAGAGTATTGGGAGCCTGTACCGCAGGACCCGGCGACGTTGGGGCTTCCGGCGTTTGTGATGGAAGAGAATTGTACGCCGGGTGACATCATCGTGATTTCGGAGGCGGGGTGAGGGGGGGGCCGCACCCCATGGCCGGGTTGGGCTGGGATGATTGGTCGCTCGTGCGTAAATTTCGACGGGCAGAAGAACATTCAGAGCGAGGAAGAATGTGAAAACTAGATATCACATATCCCCTATGCGCAGTCTAGTTGCCGCGATGACTATAATGTGCAGTGCGGTAGGCTGCGCGGTCCGAGGCGATGACAGCACCCGCGATTGTCCTGACGCTCCGGAAGAAGGGGTATCCGAGCGGTGCCCGGATGGAACTGCATCGGCATGCTCTGATGAGTGCGCGAGTGTGTATTTTGTCGCGTGTCATCAGGATGTGCTTAAGTCGACAAGACGCTTGTGCGGACCATTGAGCGTTACATGTGTTCCACGGGAAGGAACCCGTTGTGTGCAGTCAATCGCTATGCTGCCGTATTCTGGGGAGTTGGACGCCAATGACACCGAGGTTCGTGACGGTGCTGGGGCGGCACTTTGCAAGGATACGTCGGAGTGCGAGAGTGGAACTTGTGGTGAATATCGGCGTTACCGAATCCGCTCGCTGGGCGAGTGGGAAGGTGAGCCGCCCGATGGGTCTGCATACGATTTTTGCGGTGGCCGTTGTGTTGGGGGAAAGGCGCTAAACGGTGCGTCACACCCGTGGTTTCGTGAGGGCTGGGAGCCCGTGCCGCAAGACCCGGCGACGTTGGGGCTTCCGGCGTTTGTGATGGAAGAGAAT
>CAZXXB010000087.1:6455-13185 GCA_964644185.1 uncultured Myxococcota bacterium | reverse complement strand
CGCCGGGTGACATCATCGTGATTTCGGAGGCGGATTAGCGTGGGGCCGGGTGGCGGTGGGCGAAGGGCGCAGGCGGGAGGGTTACGTAGTGGGATCGGTGGGCAAGGTTGTGGCGTTGGGTGAATGTCACCGATTCGTTGAGCTGCGGGTGCGCGTGGGTCTAGACCCGACGCGCGCGGGTTGATAGAAGGGTCGCGGTCTCAAAACAACACGGCGCTTGAGATTCCGAGCGCCCCTTTCGGTGGAGGCGGGCGGTGGCTGACATTCGACCCATCAACAAAATCCTGATTGCCAATCGTGGCGAAATCGCGTGCCGCATCATTCGTGCGTGCCGTGAGTTGGGCATTCAAACCGTGGCGGTCTACTCGGAGCCCGACGCGAAGTCGCTGCACGTGCGCATGGCCGACGAGGCGTATTGCGTGGGTCCGGCTCCGTCGCGTGAGAGCTACCTGAACGTCGAGCGGATACTCGAGACGGTGAAGCGGTCGGGTGCGGATGCGGTGCACCCGGGGTACGGGTTTTTGTCGGAGAATGCGGAGTTTGCCGACACGGTGAACAACACGCCGGGGCTGGTGTTTATTGGGCCGCCGGGTAAGGCGATGGTGGAGATGGGGGAGAAGACGCGGGCGCGTCAGGTGATGGATGCGGCGGGGGTTCCGGTCGTGCCGGGGACGTTGAAGCCGGTGACGAGCATTGAGGAGTTGAAGCGTGAGGCGGCGCGTGTTGGGTTTCCGCTGATGTTGAAGGCGGCGGCGGGTGGTGGCGGCAAGGGGATGCGCAAGGTTGACCGGATGGAGGACCTTGAGGCGGCGTACAATGGGGCGGTGAGTGAGGCGAAGAGTTCGTTCAACGATGATGCGGTGTACATTGAGCGGTTTTTGTCGCAGCCGCACCACATTGAGATTCAGGTGTTTGCCGACAAGCACGGGAACGTGGTGAGCCTGTTTGAGCGCGAGTGCAGCGTGCAGCGGCGGCATCAGAAGATCATTGAAGAGTCGCCGTCGACGATTATTACGCCGGCGTTGCGGGCGAAGATGGGCGAGATTGCGTGTCGGGCGGCGAAGGCGGTGGGGTATGTGGGGGCCGGCACGATTGAGATGCTGGTGGATGCGGAGCGGAATTTTTACTTTATGGAGATGAACACGCGGTTGCAGGTTGAGCATCCGGTGACGGAGGCGGTGACGGGGCTTGACCTTGTGCATGAGCAGATTCGCGTGGCGGAGGGGCACCCGTTGTCGTTCAGCGCGGAGACGGTGGGGCAGCGGGGGCATGCGATTGAGGCGCGCATTTATGCGGAGGATCCGTCGAATGGGTTTATTCCGGCGCCGGGTAAGATTCACGTACTGAATCTTCCGCAGGGGCCTGGGATTCGGAACGACATCGGGTTGTATCGGAACAGCGAAGTGAGCCGGTATTACGACCCGATGGTGGGTAAGTTGATCGTGTGGGGGCACAATCGCGAGGTGGCGATCAATCGGATGATTCGCGCGCTGGGTGAGTATGTGGTGCAGGGCATCACGACGAACATCAGTTACCTGCGCGCGGTGGTGGATCATCCGGCGTTTCGGGCGGGTGATTACGATACGGGGTTCATTGACAAGCACATGAAGGGTTGGACGGATAAGGCGCTGACGTCGGAAGAGGTGGCGCCGTTGATTGCGGCGGCGATATTGAAGTTTGAGCGCGACCTGAAGGGGGCTGGTGGGGCGGCAGGTGCCTCTGCGGCGAATGGTGGCGGGGGTGGCGCGAATGGAACGGGCGACTCGCCGTGGCGGTATGGGTCGCGTCCGGGAGCGATGCGGCGGTGACGGTGTGGTCGAGAACGGGCGTTGTAAGTGAGCGGGTCTAACCAATAGCGTGTGAGTGGGTGTTTATCATGCAGAATCGAGTGTCACTGGCGTATGTGTTGAATCCGGATGGGAAGGAGGCGGCGGAGGGTGCCGACGGGAGTGGTGCGTCGGGCAAGGGTGTGAAGACGAAGGTGGTGGTGACGCGCGAGGCGGCGGGGCAGTACGTGGTGGCGGTGGGCGCGACGAAGTATGCGGTGGAGATGATCGTCGAGACCGAGATGGGTGTGACGTTCAAACTCGGTGACGCGGTGCATACGGTGGCGTTCGACCAGTTGGTGGAAGACGAGATTTTTGTGGCGAATCGGGCAGAGGTGTTTCACGGGCCGCTTGTGGCCGAGCGTGAGTTGCTGTTGCGGCACGTGTCGAAGGGGGCGAGTGCTTCGGGGCGGATGGAGATTAAGGCTCCGATGCCGGGGCGTGTGGTGCGGATACCGGTGGCGGTTGGTGAGGTGGTGAAGGCGGGTCAGGGTGTGATCGCGGTAGAGGCGATGAAGATGGAGAACGAGTTGAAGGCGGCGGGAGATGGTGTGGTGGCGGAGATTCGTGCGAAGGTGGGCGATAACTGTGATCGGGGTGCGGTGCTGGTGGTGATAGATCCGCCGGTGGCAGCGGCGTAGCGGCCGGGTGCCTCGCGTCGGGTGAGGCACGGATGAATCTCGACGAGTTGCGAGCGTTTATTGCGGTTGTAGAGAGCGGATCGCTGGTGAGCGCGGCGCGTGTGCTGCGGTATCCACGCGCGACGTTGCGGCGGCGCATTGACGAGTTGGAGGCGCGTGTGGGGACGCCGCTGTTGTTGCGGCATGCGGATGGGGTGACGCCGACGCCGGCGGGTGAGTTGATGGCGAAGAGCGGGCGCGCGTTGCTCGAGCAGGCGGGGGCGATATTGACGCATGCGCGGGAGGTGGGGAGCGAGCCCGCGGGGACGCTGCGGGTGCTGCTGGCGCAGGGGCTGCCGCCCGAGACGACGATGATGCTGGTGCGCGAGGCGGCGCAGCACGCGCGATTGCGGTTGCAGTTGAGTTACTCGGATGATCCGTTGCATGCGCCGCTCGATGGGGTGGATGTTGCGCTGTATTTTGGGATGACGACGCTGGCGGGGCCGTTTGTGACGTATCGGCTTTTGCGGGTGCGCGAGCGGTTGCTGGCTTCGCCCGGCTATCTTGCCGCGCACGGCGAGGTGGCGAGCGTGGGTGAGCTCATGCGGCACGGGCTGTTTGTGTGGCGTGGGCCGGAGATGGTGGAGGGGCGGGTTCCGCTCGTGGGGGGCGGCGATCTGGCGGTGACGCCGCGGGTGACGAGTGCCGATATCGTGGCGTTGCGCTGGCTTGCGCAGATGGAGATGGGGGTGGCGTATGTGCCCGAGGCGGAGGTGGCGTTGGCGGGCGACCCGACGGCGGGGCTCGTGCCGGTGCTCGATGGGGTTGTGGGGCGCACGAATGAGTTGCGGCTCGTGGTGCCGGCGCTCGTCGTTGACCTGCCGAAGGTGAAGGCGCTGTTGGCGATGTTGCGCGCGGTGGTGACGGGGCTTGGTGGCGAGTTCGAGCAGGTGTGAGCGCGAGCCACCGCGCGAGTCACCGCACGGGTCGCGGCGGGGGTCAGCCGCCGGGGCCCGTGCAGGTGCCGTTGGTGCAGGTTTGTGGGGGTGGGCAGTCGGTGTTGGTGGTGCAGCCGGGGATGCAGCGGCGGGCGTCGTCGTAGGTTGTCTGCTCGCTACAGATTGAGCCTTTGGGGCAGCTCGTGGGGTCGTCGGTACACTCTGAGCACCAGAGCGGGGCTTCAACGCAATCGCCGGTGAGCACGCATTTGGTGGCGAACCACTGGCGGCGGCACTCGTCGTCGCCCTCAGCGCAGGTATCCCAGGTGCATTCGCGCCCGTCGCAGAGGGTGTCGCAGGGCTCGGTGTCGGGGTCGCAGACGTGCATGAGTTCCATCATGCCGTGGTCTTCGTGGGTGAGCTTGTGGCAGTGGAAAACGAAGGTGCCGGTGTGTTTGCGGTACTCGGTGATGACGTCGGCGTAGCGGGCGAGGTTGACGAGGTAGGTGTCTCGCCAGTGGCCGAATGGGGGCTCGAAGATGCGTCCGAGTGCGTTGGGCTCGGGGCTGCCTTTTTCAGGTAGTGGGCAGACGAAATAGGGGTTGATGTGGATGTGGAAGGGGTGTCCGTCGAATGCGGAGAAGACGCGCCAGTGCTCGATGCTGTCTTTTTTGAGGACGCGGTCGAAGGGGTAGCTGTCGCGGTTTACGTGTTCGAAGTTCTGGCAGTTGATGTTGTGGTCTGAGCAGCCGCAGTTGTCGGGGCCTTCGAGCGAGAGTCCGATTTGAAAGGCGACGACCTGTTCGAGCGACTCGACGGGCTTGGGGCCTTTTGCGGCGTCGCAGCGGTCGTAGACCGAGGTGCCGTCGCCGAGGGTGGTGCTGGGTGCGAGTGCGGCGAGCGCGGCGAAGTCGGGCAGGGTGGTTTGGGTTGCCGGTGCGGCGGCATCGGTGACGTTGACGATGGCGACGAGGTCGCCAGCTTTGAATTTTGCTTTGAGTTCGTCTTCGGTGGGGGCTTTTGTCATGCCGATGGGCCCCTCGGTCAGCTCGCCTTCGTTGGGGTTCTCTTGCAGAAAGCGGACGGCGACCATGCAGAGGGTGTCGCCGTCGTCGAGTTTTGAGCCGTCGAGGATGGCTTCGATGCGGTAGCCGGGCGACATGAAGAAGTAGTTGGGTGCGTAGGGCCACTCGTTGCCGTTGGGTGGACGGGTGAGGGTGAGTCCATCGCGGGCGATCTGGGTGAGGGTGAAGGGCGCTGAGGTATCCCAGTTGGTGCAGTTGGCGTCGGTGCCGGGGAGGAGAGCGAGGTAGACTTCGTCGAGAAAGCCGGCGTGGAGGAGACGCCAGCGTTCGATTTGTCCGGGGGGCAAGAGCATGCGGGGGCGGCGCAGGCCGTTGATGAGGTTGGTCTGTTTGGCGTCGGTCGAGGTGAGGCGGGTGAAGTCGTTGAAGGTGAGGGTCTCTTCGTTGCAGGTCTGGCCGTCTTCGAGGGGGACGAAACCGTTTTCACCGAGGGGTGGCGTGTTGAAGACGATGATGCGCTCTTTGGCGTCTTTGATGCCGGGGGCTTCGTCGAGTGGGCCGCGAACGATGAGGGCACCCGCGGCGCCGGAGGCGACCTGAATGGCGGTCGTGCCGTGGATGTGGGGGTGGTACCATTGCAGGCCCTCGTGGTGGGTGCCGTCTTCATCGAGGTCGAGGCGATGCTGGACGCCTGAGTCGGGGGGGACCTGGGTGATGACGTCGTCGGCCAGAAAGCAGGTGCGTGGGCCCGTGTTGTCGCTCGTGCAGGGGCGGCAGCGCAGGGTGTCGGTCTCTACGCATCCACCGCCGGTGGCGTAGTCGGGGCGGACGTGGGAGCCGTGGGCGTGGAGGTTGGTGATGTTGAAGTCGAACATGTGACAGGTCGAGCCGTCATCGGCTTTGCAGACGCAGTCACCTGACGTGTGTTCGCCTTCGTTGTGGCTGTGGGTGTGGCCGCCCATGACGGGGAGGCAGCTTTCGTTTGAGGCGGTGTCGGTGCAGGTGCACGATTTTCCGTTGAGGTCGTGGAAGTCGTGAGCGGTGAAGCGGTTGTGCAGGTTGATGCGAACCTGGCGGGGCTCGGCTGCGTTGCGGGGGGCGACGTCGATGGTGGGGCCGGGGATGGCGCCGTTGTAGGCCCTTACGCAGTGGCGTTTTCCGTCAAGCGTGACTTCGGTGGGGGCGAGGGTGAGGTTGTAGACGCCGTTTTCGTCGGGGGCGAGCGTCGGCGGGTTGACGAAGGTTTCGGCGGCGCACGTGGCGTCGGGCAGGGTGACGCAGGGGGCGGTGTCGTCGTCGTCGTCGGAGTTCGAGTCGTCGTCGTCGCTGCTGGCCGTGTCGTCGGTGTTCGAGTCGTCGTCGTCGGTGTTGGCTGTGTCGTTGGTGTCTGTGCCGGTATCGGTGTCCGTGCTGGTATCTGCGTCGTCGTCATCGCCGCATGAGGCGGTGAAGAGCACGAGCATGGTGGCGAGCGCCGTGATGAGCGCGGTGACGCGCGGGGCAGAGGCGCCTGCGAGGCTAGCGGAGAGTCGGTTGGTGGGTCGGGTGGTTTCGAAACGTGCGTGGTTGAGCGGTCGTGGCGGGAGCATTGGCGAGAGCATTGGCGAGTGCATTGCGGTGGCTTTCTCGTCGTGGGTTTTGAGGGTGCGGCGTCGAGCGCGCGAGGGTGTCGGGTGCGCGACGGCGGGTGAAGTCATGGGGGCGTATGTGCCAGAGTTTGCGGGGCAGGGGGCAGTTCAAAAACGGGCCGCTGCGATTCAGAAGTGAGACAGGCGTGTGTGTGGGGGGCCGCGCGTGGTGCCGAGCGAGGGCGTGTACGGCGGGTACAGCAAAAAAGAAAAAACCCCGCGGCGGTTGTCGCCTCGGGGTCTTTTTTGCTCGGGCCGGTAGCCCGTTTGGGGGCCGGTAGCCCGCTTATGGGCCGGTAGCCCGATTGAGCCTTGTGAAAGTCGCCGAGAGCCGCGCGGCAGTTACTTCGTCTCGATGATCTCGACTTCGATGAGCAATTCGACGTCGTCGGCGACGACCGAGACGCCTTCGGCGAGGGCGTTGAATTTGAGTCCGAAGTCTTTGCGGTTGATTTTGGCTTTGAGCGAGTAGCCGGCGTGGGTCTGGGGGCCGTTGCCGAAGTTGGCTTTGGTGGCGCCGAGGTATTCACCGGTGAAGGTGACGGGCTTTGTGACGTCGCGCATGGTGAGGTCGGCCTCGATGGTGACGGCGTTGCCGTTGAATTTCACCGATTTGGTTTTGAGGGTGAGGGTGGGGAATTTTTCGGCGTTGAAGAAGTCGTCGCTGCGCAGGTGGTCGTCGCGCTTTGCGAT
>CAZXXB010000087.1:3805-6402 GCA_964644185.1 uncultured Myxococcota bacterium | reverse complement strand
GAGTTTTCCGGCGGCGTCGGCGGCGATGGTGGCGTCATAGGCGGTGAATTTACCGCGGACTTTCGAGACGCCGAGGTGTTTGACGGCGAAGCCGATTTCGGTGTGGGCTTTGTCGAGCTGCCAGCCTGCGGCATGGGCCTCGCCCGCGAAGCCAACCGAGAGAAGTGCGACACCTGTGAGAACGAACGCTGCTTTACGAATCATTGAACGCATTGCCATTACCTCTTGTTGTTCGCCGGGTGATTTTTCACCCGGTTGCGTGCGCGCCGCCCGCCCAGTGCGGGAATGCGCGCGTTGGTCCCTGGACTTGCGTGGCGCCGTGCGCTGGTTGGCGCGTGACGGTGAGCCTCTACGCGTTTTAGGGTGAATCGGTTTCACCGCCCACGGGGCAGTCGGTGTTTGCGGTGCTTACGGGGTTGACGGGGTTGGCGACGCGCAGGGCGAGTCGCTGAAGCTCGTGCAGTTCGTCGTGTGACATGTGAGCTACAACTCGCTCGTGCTCGGCGAGCAGGGCAGCTTCCATGGCGATGAGCTTTTCGCGGCCTTTGGGGAGAAGCTGGATGAGGACTTCGCGGCGGTCGTTGGAGGTGCGTGAGCGGCGGACGAGGCCCGCGAGTTCCATGCGGTCGATGAGTCGTGTGATGTCGGGTGCAGGCTCGATGAGGCGGCGCGAGATTTCGCACATCGGGAGGCCGGCTGGGCCGGAGCGGACATAGAGGATGCGCAGGGCGTTGTATTGCTGGCCCGTGAGGCCCTCGGCGCGGAAGAAGCGGGCAAGCTCGTGCTGGAGGTGCATGTAGGCGCGGAGGACGGCGATGCATGTATCGCGGGCGATGTGGGGGCCGACGAGCACGCCATCTGGGGTGAGGCCAGTGACAGGGTCGGCAGCGTTGGCTGCGCCCGCAGTTCCTGCGCCTGCGGTTGCTGCTGCGGCGTTTTCTGTGGTGGCGATGTCTACGTCTGCGTTCATCGTGCAGACGATATACGTTGCAACGGATACCGTGTCAAGGGGTTTTTTTGCGGGGAGTTTTTTCTTCGGGCAGGGAGGGGGCGGGGGGGGGGGGGGGGGGGGGGGGGGGGGGGGGGGGGGGGGCGGGGGGCCTGTGTGCGGCTCGACGTGGGGGCGGTGCAATTTTTTCGGGCAAAAGGGGTGCAAAGCCGAAAATATCCGTTGCGCAGCGGGGGGTTTGGCAGTAAATGCGCGGGCTCTGTTTTGCGTGGGTCGGGTGACCCGCGCCTACGCGGAGGTTGTGGCGACATTGGAAGCTTCAGAGGCTGGCAAACCCCCCGGTGCTGAACCGAAACCCCTTGCTGTCCTGGCTTTTTCGGGCGGACTCGATACGTCGTTCTGCGTCGTGTACCTGCGTGAGCAGGGGTATGACGTTGCGACGGTGACGGTCGACACGGGCGGCTTTGGCGAGGCCGAGCTTGCGGCGATGCCCGTGCGGTCGGCTGAGCTGGGTGCCGTGTCGCACAAGACCGTGGATGGCCGCGGTTATCTTTTCGACAAGTTTCTCAAGTACCTGCTTTTTGCGAACGCGCAGCGTGGTGCGTTGTATCCGCTGAGTGTGTCGGCAGAGCGCATTTGTCAGGCGGCGTTGGTGGCGATCGAGGCGCGCTCGATGGGTGCGCAGGCGATAGCGCATGGTTCGACGGGGGCGGGTAACGACCAGGTGCGGTTTGACGTGGCGTTTCACGCGCTGGCGCCAGAGTTGGCGGTGTTGACGCCGATTCGCGAGTTGGCGCTGTCGCGGGCCGAAGAGACCGATTATCTGCGGTCGCGTGGGTTTGCGGTGTCGGACAGGACGCGCGACTACTCGGTGAATGTGGGGATGTGGGGCAGCACGGTTGGCGGCAAAGAGACGCTGGGTTCGTGGGATGCGCTGCCTGAGGCGGTTTATCCGGGTGCAGAGAAGCGCGATGCGGGGGCGGCGGCGCGGACGCTGAACGTGGGGTTTGAGGGTGGGGTTCCGACGCGTCTCGATGGGGTCGCGATGGGGCCGGTTGAGCTTGTGCTTTCATTGAAGGCGATTGGCGAAACCTACGGGATTGGCAAGGGAATTCATCTCGGCGATACGATACTCGGCATCAAGGGGCGCGTGGGGTTCGAGTCGCCGGCGCCGATGCTGCTGCTGGGGGCACATCGCGAACTTGAAAAGCTGGTGCTGTCGGGCAAGCAGGCGTTCTGGAAAGAGACGCTGGGCAATCTGTACGGCTCGATGGTGCATGAGGGGCATTACTTCGACCCGCTTTGTCGCGACCTCGAGGCGTTTTTGACGTCGTCGCAAGAGGTGGTGACGGGCGAGGTGCGGTTGCGGCTCGACCATGGGCGGTACTTCGTTGAAGGGGTGCGGTCGCCGTTTTCGATGATGAACCCCGAGGTGGCGAGCTACGGTGAGAGCAACAAGCGGTGGACGGGGGCTGAGGCGGCAGGGTTTGCGAAGCTGTATGGCAACCAGCAGGTGCTGGCGTTGAAGGCGCGGGCGCTTGGTTCGCGCGAGAAGAAAGTCCTGTAACCCGTGGTGACCTGTGGTGCGCGCGCATCGCGGCACGCAGGTGTATTTCTTGCGGTCTCGCGGGGTGCGGGCCTTCTGCTT
>CAZXXB010000087.1:248-3785 GCA_964644185.1 uncultured Myxococcota bacterium | reverse complement strand
GATGCTGTTTGCGATGATTTTTGGGCCGGGGCTGTGAAGCGAGCTGGTCCATCGCCTTCGGGGGCTGTCAATGCGCGTGTTGTTGAACAAGATTGGGTCGGTGACGCGTAACCTGCGGTTGAATCGCGAGGTGACGATCACGTCGGATATTCAGGCGGTGGAAGGGGCGGTGCTGGCGGCGCGGGTGCTGGGGCAGAAGTCGGTCTACAACCAGATTGAAGACGTGCACGGGCGAATGATCACGCTGCATCACGGCGATGTGATTGCGGGGGCGCTTGGGCATCGCAATGCGTTGCAGGGGTATGAGGGGGTTGTTCCATCGCGGGTCGAGCGGGGCGACGTGCTGCATCTGTTGAATCTTGGCGGGGTGATTGGAAGCTGCATTTCGCATAACCCGAGCGTGGGCAAGCCGTTTGAGGTTGAGGTGCTGGGTCAGGTGCAGATGTACCTCACGTTTCAGTCGCGTCGCGGTGAGCCTGCGTTTGCGCAGATGGGGGCGCTGAAAGACCCGGGCGATGGGTTGCGGACGCCGGTGATCTATGTGGCGGGCACGTGCATGAATGCGGGTAAGACGGCGGCGGCGTGTTCGCTGATTCATCAGCTTTCGCGGGCGGGTTATCGGGTCGGTGGGGCGAAGCTGACGGGTGTGTCGCTGATGCGCGACAAGTTGAGCATGCTGGACTACGGGGCGGAGGCGGTCGATTTTACCGATGCGGGGTCGGTGTGCACGACGGCGGAGGTGGCCCCGACGATTTCGCGGTTGCTGTTTTCGTATCTCGCGTCGCGCGATGTGGATGTGATTGTGGCGGAGATGGGCGACGGGATTCTCGGTGAGTACGGGGTGCAGGCGCTGCTGCGCGACGATGAGTTGATGGCGCTGAACGCGGGCTTCATTTTGTGCGCGAACGACCCTGTGGGGGTGTATGGCGGGGTTGACCTACTCAAGGCTGAGTACGGCATCGAGGTGTCGGTGGTTTCTGGTCCGGCGACGGATAACTCGGTGGGGACGCGGTACGTTGAGCAGCACGTGGGGTTGCCGGCGATCAATGCGCGTAGTCACTCGGAGGCGCTGGGGCGGCACATGGTCGAGTTGCTGCAATCGCAGACGCAACGAAAGGCGACGGCGTGAGCACGGTAGAGAAACCACCCCCCGCGGGTGCGCGGGCGCTGGCTGAACCTGCGGCTCTTCGCGCAAGCGCTCATCGCCCACCCCCCGCGGGTGCGCGGGCGCTGATACTGGGTGCGTCGGGGTACGGCGGGGGTGAGCTGCTGCGTTTGCTCGCGCAGCATCCGCTGGGGTTCGGGGTGCGGGGGGTGTCGCGCAACCATGCGGGCAAGCCGCTTTTTTCGCAGCATCCAAATTTGAGGGGGGTGGTTGATGGGGTGTTCGATGCCGAGCCCGACTGGGGCTGGCTTGCCGAGGGTGAGGTGGCGGTGGTGTTTGCGGCGATGCCGCACCTTGCGTTTGCAGGTCAATACGAGGCGATTGAGGGTGAGCTGGCGCAGGTAGGGCTGCGTGAGCGGGTGCTCATAATTGACCTTTCGGGTGATTTTCGGCTCGACGATGCAGCGGTGTTCGAGGCGGCGTATGGCGAGCGGCACCCGTGCCCCGAGCGGCTGGCGGAGTTCGTCTACGGGCTCGCAGAGATCAACACCGAGGCGATTCGGGCGACGCGGCGGGTGGCGAATCCGGGTTGCTTTTCGACGGCGGCGAACCTTGCGCTGGCACCGTTTGCGGGTGAGTCATCACTCGGCTTTGTGGCGATTGACGGAAAAACGGGGTCGTCGGGGTCGGGTGCGACGCCTGAGGCTGGTACGCATCATCCGACGCGGGCGAACGATTTTCGCGCGTACAAGATGCTGGCGCATCGGCATGAGGCTGAAATTGCGATGGTTTCTCGGCAGCGGGGGTGGTTTGAGCCATCACTCAGCTTTGTGCCGCATAGCGCGCCGATGATTCGCGGGATATTTGATACGCTGCATCTTTTGTTCAATGAGCCGGTGAGTGAGGCGTGGGCGCGCGAGCGGTTGCAGGCGACGTATGGGGGGCGGCGGTTTGTGCGCGTGGTTGAAGGGTCGCCGCGGGTTGCGGCGGTGACGGGGAGCAATTTTTGCGACATTGGGGTGGCGGCGCGGGGCAAGACGCTGGTGGTAATGAGCGCGCTCGACAACCTCGTGAAGGGGATGGCGGGGCAGGCGATTCAGAACATGAATTTGATGTTGGGTCGCGACGAGAGCGACGGGTTGCGGTTTGCGGGCACGTATCCGGGGTGAGGGTGACGGGCGCGTGAAGGCAGGGCAAGAGCGGCACGAGTCAGGCGTGAAAGCAGCGCGAAAGCAGAGTCAGGGCAGCGATGAAACCATCTCCGGCACTTTTGAAAACCTACGCGACGTACCCATTTCAGTTGGTGCGGGCAGAGGGTGACATGGTTTTTTCGGCGGATGGGCGGGGGTTCGTCGATTTTTATGGCGGGCATTGCGTGTGTCTCACAGGGCATGGGCACCCGAAGGTGGCCGATGCGGTGGGGGCGATGGCGCATGAGTTCTGGTTCTACTCGACGGCGGCGGAGATTCCGGTGCGTGAGCGGGCGGCGCGCAAGCTGGTCGATTTTGCCCCGGAGCACATCACGCGGGTGTTTTTTTGTAACAGCGGGGCGGAGGCGAACGACAATGCGCTGAAGCTTGCGGTGATGCTGACGGGGCGGAAGAAGTTTGTGGCGTTTGATGGGGCGTTTCACGGGCGCAGCGCGTGGTGCCTTGCGGTGAATGACACGCCGAAGCTCTCGGCGCCATTTGCGGGGATGCTGCCTGACGTGATTCGGCTGCCATTTGGTGACGTTGAGGCGTTGGCGAAGGTTGACCTGTCGCAGGTGGCGGCGGTGATACTCGAGCCGATTCAGTCGACGGCGGGGATTGTGACGGCATCGCACGAATGGTTTCGGTTTGTTGAGCAAAGTTGCCGAAAGAGCGGGGCTTTTTTGATTTTCGATGAAGTGCAGACGGCGATGGGGCGGCTGGGTGCCCCGTTTGCGGCGCAGTTTTATGGGGTTGCGCCCGACATCATGACGACGGCGAAGGGCATCGCGTCGGGGTTTCCGATGGGGGCGTTGCTGTTGCCAGAGCACGTGGCGTCGGCGTTGAAGCCGGGCGACATGGGAAGCACGTTTGGCGGTGGGCCGATGGCGTGCGCGGCGCTTGATGCGACGCTTGATGTGGTGGCGGAAGAGGGGCTTGTGGCGCGGGCGGCGCGGCTTTCGGGGATGATCAAGGGGGCGCTCGCCGGTACGTGCGTGACGCGGGTGCGGGGTGAGGGGCTTTTGCTGGGGCTCGAAGTGCCGGGTAAGGCGGCGGCGTTGAAGCAGCATCTTGAAGAGAGCGGGATACTCGTGGGGTCGTCGTCGAACCCCGATGTGCTGCGGCTGATGCCTCCGCTCGTAATACGTGAGCGGTCAGTCGAATTGCTGGCGGAAGCTATCCGCGCGTTTTGACCGGGCGATTTCTGGGGAGACTGCGATGACGATACGGCATGCAACCCAC
>CAZXXB010000087.1:0-238 GCA_964644185.1 uncultured Myxococcota bacterium | reverse complement strand
ATTGAAGATTTTGGCGTGGCCGGGTTTCAGGCGCTTGTCGAGCGTGCGCATGCGTTGAAGCAGACCGCGCATCCGACACTGTTTGCGGGCAAGATTCTGGGCATGCTGTTCTTCAATCCATCGTTGCGGACGCGGACGTCGTTTGAGGCGGCGATGTTGCGGGGTGGGGGCAACGCGATTGTGCTCGATGTGGGGGCGGGTGTGTGGAACCTCGAGTATCGCGACGGTGCGGTGATGA
>CAZXXB010000086.1:11895-14247 GCA_964644185.1 uncultured Myxococcota bacterium | reverse complement strand
CGGCTCGAAGTGTCGATACTGGCGGCGGAGGGTTATGGGGTGCAGGGGTTGCATGAGCGGGCGGCGAGCGAGTTGCAGCGCAGTCTTGCGGCGCTCGACAATGGTGCGGGTGATGACCCGTCGTTGCCGACGTTGCGAGCGCGGGCAAACTTTGCGCTGGGGGCGGCGCTGTTTCAGTTGCAGCAGTATGAGCAGGCGCAGGCGGCGTATCAGGCGGCGCTATCGGCACACCCCGACCCTGCGGAGGTGCAGCGGCGCATTGCGTCGGCGCGGGAGCGGCATGCGTTGCTGATCGACGCGAATGCGAAGGGTGATGCGCGGGTGCAGCCGAAAGATGGGCGCAAGCGGGCGGTAAGTGACCGGAGTCCGCGCAATGCGGCGCGGGTGCAGAAGGCGCGTGAATCGGCGCGGTGACGTGGTCAGGTGCCTGGCTTTTGCAGCGATTTTTGACGTTCGCGACGCTCGACGCGCTCGACCTTTCGTTGTTCGAGCCAGAATTGCACGTGGCTCAAGACACCGCGCAGGGTGTGTATTTCGCGGCTGGTGGGGGCGAGACGGTAGACGAAATCGCGGGTCGAGCGGGTGATGCGTTCGTTGCCCTGTGGCGGCATGAAGCCGATATCGACGAGCACTTCGTCGAGGTGGTTGATGGCACCAAGCAACTCGTGGTGCGAAGCGATGGGTTTTGTCCGCTCGCGGGGGGGCGGGTCGTAGAGGGCCATGAACATTTCGTAGGCGACGAGGGCGACCGAGTGGGCGAGGTTGAGAGAAGGCTGCTCTGGGGCGGTGGGAATGGTGACGAGGTGCGAGCAGAGGTCGAGCTCGGGGTCTGAGAGTCCGCGCCACTCGGGGCCGAAGAGAATCGCGAGTTCGCCGTCGGCGCCACCTTCTTCGGCGGCGTCGATGGCTTGCAGGAGGTGGGGCATGGCGCCGCGCAGGGTGTAGGGGTCTGAGCGGAAGTCGACTTTGCGGGGGGTGGTGCCGACGACAAGGGTTGCGCCGCGAATGGCCTCGTCGAGCGAGGCGACACGCTGGAGGTTTTCGACGACTTCGCTCGACTGGGTGGCGATGCCGCGGGCTTCGCTCTCTTCGTAGGCGCCGCCGACGGTGATGAGGCGGGCGAAGCCGAAGTTTTTGAGGGCGCGTGCGGCTTGTCCGACGTTGACGCCGCGGCGTGGTTCGATGAGGACGAAACGCACGCGGGTGGCGGCGAGGCTTTTGGTGATGTGCAGGGCGCGTTTTGGTCCGGAACGGTGCGACCAGACGCTGTTGAGATCGTCGCGTGGGGCTTTGGGTGAGTCGGCGCGTTCGGTCATGGCGGTGGGGGCGATAGCACCTTTGGCGGCGATGGTTAAGTGGATTGACGCGGGTGTCTGTGGCTGCGTAGCGTCGCAGAGATGGCTTCTCACGATGAAGATTTGGCGCGGCGTGACGCGGCGAGCGTGGGCGGGCGCGTAAAGGCGGCGCACGTCGTGGCGGCGCTGCTGCTGTTTGTCGCGCTGAATGTGGCGTGCGTTGCGGTGGCGCATTTCGCGCGGCTGCGTGGTGAGTATCCGCAGCTTGCGCTGTTTGATGTGCGGTATGCGGAGGTGATGCTGGCGCGCGACACGTGGGTGCCGCCGACGGGGTATTATCCACCGGCGATTTCGTGGATGCTGGTTGCGGTGGCGCGGGTGACGGGGGCGATGCCAGAGCCGTTCTGGTTCAACGGGGTGCTGATCAATGCGGGGTTTGTGGCTTGGGTTTGTGCGGCGCGGCTCGTGACGGGTTCGCTGACGCGGGGGCTTGTCGTGGGGTGGCTGACGCTGGCGAACGTCTATTTTGTTGCGTGGGCGATGCGGGGGCGCGACACGGCGGCGGAGTTTGCGACGTTCGCCCTGTTTGCGTGGCTGTTGGCGGCGCTGTTGCGGGCGCGGGGGCGGGTGATGGTGGGGCTTGCGGTGGCGGCGTCGGTCGTTGCGGTGTTGTGTGGGCTGACGCGCGTGACGGGGTTTTTTGTGACGTCGGGGTTGGGTCTGGCGGCGTTTCTGTTGCATCCACGAGCGCGCGAGATGGCGCGTGATCTGGTGGCGGTGCGGGGGGCGCTGCTTCTCGTGTTTGCGGCTCCATTCGTTGCGGCGGTCTTGTTGTGTCAGGTGAACGAGATGCGGTTTGACGCGTACACGCTTGCTACGAGCGGTGGGTACAACCTCTACATCGGCAATCATCCAGACTACCTCAGGGGGCACCCAGACCATGACATCGATGCGTTTTTCGAGCGCGAGCGATTTGCGGTTGAGCTTGCCGATTTACCCAGTGCAGATGGGTCGCAGGCGGCGGGTGAGGGTGAGCGTCGTGTAGGGAAAGAGTGTA
>CAZXXB010000086.1:4855-11885 GCA_964644185.1 uncultured Myxococcota bacterium | reverse complement strand
GACGCGGCTTGCGGTGCGGGCGATGGTTGATGATCCGGTGGGTTTTTTGTGGCGGACGACGTTGAAGACGGTGTGGCACTTTGCGGCGCTGGAGAAGATTCCGCGGGTGAGTGGGGCAGCGTGGATCGATGCGACGAGTGACGAGGTGCACCGTGAGGGGGCGCAGTCGCGGTGGCCGGGGGCGCCGTATCTCGCGTGGCGGGTCGTGACGCTGGGGCTTGTGCTGTGCGCGGTGTGGCGGATGACGCGGGGTGGGGTGCCGCGGGGTGAGCTTGCGATGTGGTTTGCTCCGCTTTTTGCGTTGTGGCCGGTGGTGGCGCTGACGTTTGCCGACACGCGGTTCAAGTTTGTCGGTGAGCTTGCGATGCTGCTGCCGGGGGTGGCGCTATTGCCCGATGTTACTTCGCGAGTTGCTGTTTGGCTTCGGCCCAGAGCGCGTCGAGGGTAGGCACGTCGTCGGGGGTGAGGGTGATGTTGCGATCGCGGGCGATGCGCTCTGTGACTTCGAAGCGGTCGGCGAATTTGAGGGCGGCGTCGCGCAGGGCGGTTTCGCTGTCGACGCCGAGTTTGCGGGCGAGGTTGACGACGCTGAAGAGGACGTCGCCCAGCTCGTCGTGGAGGCGGGCTTTGCGGCGGGCCTTATCGGGTTCGTCGAGGGCGTCGAGTAGCTCGCGCATCTCGCCGTCGATGATGGGCAAGACGTCGCGGGCGGACTTCCAGTCGAAGCCGATGCCGGCGGCTTTTTCTCCGAGGCGCTGGGCGAGCAGGCAGGCGGGCAGGGTGCGTGGCACGCCAGTGAGGGCGCTCTGGCCTTCGAGCCATGCAGTGGCCTTTTCACGGCGCTTCATTTCGTTCCAGGTGTCGAGGGCTTCTTCGGGGGAGTGGACGGTGCGGTCGCCGAAGACGTGGGGGTGGCGGCGCAGCATTTTTTCGGTGACGGCCTCGACGACGTCGTTGAAGTCGAAGGCGTCGCGCTCGCTCGTGAGCTGGGTGTGAAAGACGACCTGAAACATGAGGTCGCCGAGTTCTTCGCGCAGCTTGTCGGGGTCGCCGCTTACGATGGCTTCGACGACTTCGTGGGCTTCTTCGAGCACGTAGGGGCGCAGGGTGGTGTGGTCTTGCGCGCGGTCCCATTTGCAGCCGTCTTCGGCGCGCAGGCGTTGCATGAGCCACAGAAGGCCGGCGATGCCGCGCGGCATGTCGGCGGGGCGCGTGACGGTGGCGCTGTCGGTCGCGCTGTCGGTGGCGCTGTGGGCTTGGGGCTGATTCATTGGGCGGTGTCAGTCGGTGAAGCGATTGAGTGTGGGCAAGAGCCAGACGGCATAGACGTAGACGTAGGGGGTGGTGAAGATGAGGGCGTCGATGCGGTCGAGAATGCCGCCGTGTCCGGGGAGGATTTTTCCGCTGTCTTTGACGCCGGCGTCGCGTTTGAACATTGACTCGGCGAGGTCACCGAGCACGCCGATGAACGAGCCGGGGACGGCGATCATGACGCGGTGAACGGGGTGGAGGTAGTAGCCGAGGGGTTCCATCGCGGCGCCGATGGCGAAGACCCAGATGGTGGCGACGACGGCACCGCCTTGAAATCCGCCGTCGTGAAGACCGGGTTGGTCGCTAAGCCGATGGCGCCTTCGATGGTGTTTTTGGGTGAGATGCGTGATTCGAGGGGGTGTCTGCCGAAGGCACGTCCGGCGAAGTAGGCGCCCGTGTCACCCATCCACGGCAGGCCCATGGCGAGAATGACCCACCAGAAGCGCAGGAGGTCTTCGTTGAGTGAAAATTCGAGGTCGCTGTTGCGCATGCGGGCGAGGAGTTGCAGCGGGATGGTGGCGTAGAGGATGGCGAAGAAGGCTTTTCCGGTGGCGTTGTTGGCGCCTTCGATGGGCAGGCGCAAGAGGATAGCGGCGATGGTGAGCGTCATGAAGACGAGCACGGGGGTGACGGTGAAGAGTGCGTTGCCGAGGTTGAGGTGTTGCCATGTGTAGGCGAGAAACATGCCGAGGGCGATGCCGAGCCACTTGAGGGGGCGCATGTGAGGTTCTGGCAGCAGAATGGTGAGGGCTTCGACGTTGGCGACGAGGGTCGCGGCGAGCACGAGCCCAGCGTAGGCGTTGCCGCCGTACCAGATGAACGCGATGATGATGGGCGCGCCGATAAAGCCCACGATGAGCCGTGTGAGAAGCATGGCGGTGATTTATCCGCGCTGTGCGAAAAACACAAAGGCTGAAGGGGGTGAAATGGAGTCGCGAGGGGCTTGAGAGGGGGTGTTTGGGGTGGGGTTGAGATCGGGAGAGATGTGGTGAGGGGTGGCGATGAGATGAGGTGCGAAGAACAAGAACGACAAGAGCCCGCGCGGGGCGGGCTCTGTGTCTTGCATGCTGAGTCTTGTGCTGCGTCTTGTGTGCTCGCCAAGAGTTGGCGGGCACGCGCCGTCGCGAAGGTTATTTTTTGACTTCGCGGTGGAGCGTGTGTTTGCGCATGAAGGGGTTGTACTTCATCATTTCGATGCGGCCTTCTTTGGCCTTCTCGGTCATGCGCTTTTTGTTTTTGCTGGTGTAGTACCGCGAGGGCGACGCGCCAGCGGCGCGGGCCTCGGTGCACTCGAGAATGACGAGATCGCGTGAACCCTTGGCCATTTTCGCTTACTCCGTCGCCGTGACGTACGGCAGAAGGGCAAGGTGACGCGCACGCTTGATGGCGGTGGCGAGCTTGCGCTGGTATTTCGACGAGACGCCCGAGATGCGGCGCGGTGTGATCTTGCCGCGTTCGGTGACGAAGCGGAAGAGCAGAGCGGGCTCTTTGTAGTCGATGACGAGGGTTTTGTCGGCGAGAAAGGGGCAGACCTTGCGGCGGCGCATTGCCCCACCGCGCGAGTTTCCACCGCCGTTGCTGCTGCCGCCGCCGTTGCCGCCGCGGCCACCACCGTTGCTGTATCCGCCTTCGCGATCTGCCATGTTGGTCTCTCTTCTTGTTTTGGCGAGTGGCGCGGCGAGTTAGGCACCGCGCCGTATTGTCTTGTTGCCGCGTCGCGCGACGTGAAGCCGACGACGCAGAGGCGATTAGCGCTTGCTGAACTGGAAGCGACGGCGAGCGCCTGACTGGCCGTACTTTTTACGTTCAACTTCGCGGGCGTCGCGGGTGAGCATTCCGGCGCGTTTGAGCGGCGAGCGGTGCTCGGCGCTGGCTTTGAGCAGGGCGCGCGAGATGCCGTGGCGGATGGCACCGGCCTGACCGGAGAGGCCACCACCACGCACGTTGACGCGTACGTCGAAGGCGTTGAGTGTCTGGGTCAGTTCGAGGGGCTGCGAGAGCACCATGCGCAGGGTTGCGCGGCGCATGTACTCGTCAACGTCGCGTCCGTTGATCTGGATGGCGCCGTTGCCCGGCGTGAGCATGACGCGAGCCGTCGCTTCTTTGCGGCGACCCGTAGCGTAGATGCGGTTCGAAATGGCCATGTCGTGCCTGCCTGCTAAACGGTAAGCGTAAGGCTTACGCGCGGACGGTGTACGTTTCGGGCTGCTGGGCAGCGTGCGGATGCTCGGTGCCAGCGTAGACCTTGAGCTTGCGGAGAAGGTCGCGGCCCAGTTTGGTCTTGGGCAGCATACCTGCGACGGCGTGCTCGAGGATGTACTCGGGACGCTTTTGACGCATGCGCACGGGTGCAATCGCCTTGAGCGAGCCGGGCTTGCGGTCGATGTGGCTGTAGTAGAACTTGTCGGTCTCTTTTTTGCCGGTGAAGCGCACCTTTTCGGCGTTGATCACGACAACGAAGTCACCGCAGTTGGTGTGCGGGGTGAAGTTGACCTTGTTTTTGCCGCGGAGAAGGTCGGCGATGTGGGTGGCGACGCGACCGACGACGAGGTCGTTGGCGTCGATGACCCACCATTTTTCGGCGATGTCTTCACGGCGAGCGGACGGTGTGCGCCCAATCAGGGGCGTCTTTTTCGTCCGTTCGCCAGCGGTTGCGGCTTCGAGTTGCTGAGCCATGATACCCTCAGTCGTTGACTTCATCGGTGCCAGAACACGGTGCCGTGGCGGGCGAAACGCACGCAAAGGCCGTGAACGGCGGTCCGCTCTTCGCGGGGTTGCGGCGTATAGCCCTCAAGCCATCACGTGTCAAGGCACTTTGTTTCGGTTTTTGGCGTGGGTGTGGTCGGGCGGATTGCGATGCCGCGCTGCGTCGCGTATGAACCGCCCGGGCGACCGCGCGGCGGTATAGCGCGCGGGTGGCCGCATGTGAAGCCCGGCGGGTCTCGGTAAGGGCCCGCGACGCGGCGAAAGAAAGCGTACCCCCCCACGATGAGTCAGTCACTTGATCAGCTTTTGACGCCGACGCGCGTCGCGCACGGTGTGTATACGACGGAAATTCCCGATGGGTGGCAGCAGGGTCGCGGGGCGTATGGCGGGCTGGTGTTGGGGGTGATGACGCGTGCGATGATGGATGCGGTCGGTGACCCGGCGCGCAAGTTGCGGTCGCTGACGGCGGAGATTGTTGGTCCGACGCAGGTTGGAGCGGCGGAGATACATGTGTTTGCGGTGCGGATTGGCAATGCGGTGAGCACGCTACGGGCTGAGTTGCGGCAGGGCAACGAGATTCAGGCACATGTGGTGGGGGTGTTTGGTGCCGACCGTGCGCCGGATGTGGGTTGGAACATGCTGGTGCCGCCCACGATACCCGACTGGCGCGGGGTTGCGCCGCTTGATTTGCCGGTGGGGCTTGCGCCGGTGTTTACGGGTAACCTTGAGTTTCGCTCGACGGGGAACCTTCCATTTTCGGGGGCTGCCGAGCCGACGGTGTCGGGTTTTATTCGGCCGATCGTGCCGGCGGTGAATCGCGATTCGGCGTACATCATTGCGATGGCCGATGCGTGGTGGCTGTGCGGGTTTACGATGGTGACGATGCCGCGGCCTGCCGCGACGATCACGTTTACGTTGAGTTTGCATGATGGGGCGGCGCAGGTGGGTGATGCCGAGGCGGTGGCGCAGCAGACGCCGCTGTATCATCGGGCGTGGTCGCCGACGGTGACGGGGGGCTATGCGGCCGAGGTGCGCGAGCTGTGGACGCTCGACGGCAAGCTTGTGTCGATCAACACGCAGACGATTGCGATCATCAAGTAGCGCGTTCAACGCGTTGAGTGAGCATCGAGAGGGGTTGTGGATGACAGGGGCCACGTTGCAACCATCGCCGTGGCGCGTGTTCACGATTACGGCGTCGGCGGTGTTTCTCGTGAGCCTCGACGCGACGGTGCTTTACGTTGCGTTTCCGGCGATCAACGCGAGTTTTCCAGAGGCGGGTGCAGAGTCGCTGTCGTGGGTTTTGAACGCGTACAGCATCGTGTTTGGGGCGGCGCTGGTGCCGGCGGGACGGTATGCTGACCGCAAGGGGCGACGCTTTGCGTTTGTGACGGGGACGACGCTGTTTGCGCTGGCGTCGGTGTTGTGCGCGGTGTCGCCAAATGTGGTGATGCTGATTGCGGCGCGGGCGATGCAGGCGATTGGCGCGGCGTTGCTGGCGCCGGCCTCGCTGGCGTTGATTCTCGATGTGTTTGCGCGTGAGAAGCGGGCGGTGGCGATCAGCACGTGGGGGGCGGTGGGGGCGCTGGCGTCGGCTGTGGGGCCGGGTGTGGGGGCGACGCTGGTGCATCTGTTTGGGTGGCGGTCGGTGTTTTTGATCAATCTTCCGGTGGCGCTGGTTGCGGTGCTGCGGGCGCGGCGCGAGTTGCGTGAGACGGTGGCGGAAGATGCGTCGCATCAGTCGGATATACCGGGTGCGGTGCTGTTGAGTTGCGCGATTGCGATGACGGCGCTGGGGCTGGTGCAGGTTGAGCGGTGGGGGCCGACGAGTGTGGGGGTGGGGGGGGGGGGGCCGGCGGGTGGGGGGGGGCGGGGGGCGATGGGGGTTGGGTTTTTGCTGCTTTTCGTGTTCTGGGTTTGGACGCGGCGACATCCGGCGCCGATGCTTGATTTGTCGTTGTTTGCCGAGCCGAATTTTCGGCGGTCGAATCTGGCGGCGCTCGTTTTTTCGGCGGCGTTTTCGGGGATGTTTCTGGGGTTCGTCGCGTTTTTGACGAAGCAGTGGAATTACGAGACGTGGCGGATGGGGCTTGCGATTACGCCGGGTCCGCTGACGGTGATACCGGTTGCGATTCTGGGTGGGCGGTATGCGGCGCGGCATGGGCACGCGCGGCTCGTGACGGTGGGTGGTTTGCTGTATGCGGCGGCGGCGCTGTGGTTTGTGGCGGTGGCGGCGAGTGAGCCGTCGTTTGTTGCGTTGTGGTTGCCGGGGGCGTTGATGACGGGTGTGGCGGTGGGGTTGGCGTTTCCATCGTTGAGTGGGGCGGCGGTGCATGCGATGTCGGCGTCGCGGTTTGGGGTGGGTAACGCGGTCAACCAGGCGACGCGGCAGTTTGGCAATGTGTTTGGTGTGGCGGTGGCGGTGGTGGTGTTGGGGGCCGATGCGCCGCCCGAGCGGATACGGGTGCTGTATGCGCTGGTGGCGATGGCGGGGTTGTTTGTGGCGGCGACGGGGCTGCGGCTCGACACGCGTCCGGCGAAGTCGTGAGGGGTGCGGGGTGAGTGGTTTGTGAGGGGGGTGATCGCGCGGGTGAGAAGACGACGTGCAATAGAGAAGCGACGCGCAATAGAGACGCGACGTACAATAAAGAAAAGCCCCGCGCGGCGTGTGCTGCGCAGGGCTTTTTGCTTTCGCGTTGAGTCCGCGTGGACAGCGGGTTAGCGCTGCGGCGGGGGCAGAGCGGGGCTGCCCGAGACGGTGTAGTAGTATTGGGGAGTGGGGAATCCGGCTTTGCCGAGTTCGGTCGAGATCGCCATGTTGGTGTCGAAGTAGACCTGCCAGAAGTGGTTGTTGTGGGTGTAGGGGCGGACGGCGATGACGGCACCGGCGAGGTTGAAGGTGAGAATGTCGACTTCGGGGGCGGGGGTCTTCGCGACGTTTGGAATCTTGGCGACGGCCTCTTTGAGAATCGCAATCGCCTTTTGTGGGTCGGCACCGACGCCAAGCTGTGCGGTG
>CAZXXB010000086.1:0-4736 GCA_964644185.1 uncultured Myxococcota bacterium | reverse complement strand
GGCCGATTTCTTCGACGGTGCCCATGACTCCGGCGGCTTCGATGAAGTCGCCAACTTTGAAGGGGCGCAGCACCTGCATGAGGGCACCGGCGGCGAAGTTTGAGAGCAGGCCCGACCATGCCATGCCGATGGCGACGCCTGCTGCGGCGAACATGGCGGCGAACGAGGTGGTCTCGACACCGAAGATGGAGAGAATCGAGACGACGAGCAGCACGTTGAGCAGAATCGTGATGCCCGAGACGAGGTATTTTGCGAGGGTCTCATCGACCTTGCGGACGATGAAGGCCTGGTAGGTGACGCGCATCGCGAAGCCAATGACGGCGCGGCCAACGATCCAGAGGATGATGGCACCAACGACCTTGAGACCGATGTCGAGGCCGATGTTGATGATGTTTTGCAGCATCGGATTTTGGGTGAGCGAGTCCATGGGGTTCCCCGTGTGTTTGGGCCGGGTGCTGTGCCGTGATTGGTCGCCCCCGACGTGCTGGTGAAGATTGATGCGTACCCTGCGTGCTTCGACGCATGAAGTCAATTCGGGCGTGTGGGTGGTGTGGCGGAAAAATGTCGTTGACCGAAACTTCTCGAAACGTCACGATGCGAGGAAGTCGAAGTGGTTGCGCGAGGGCGACGCGCGCAGGCCGAGATGCACGGGTAGGCTGGGGCGCACGTGCAAGTCGAGATGCATTGGGCTGCAGGGGTCCAACGTGCTGGGGCGCTGCCCCAGGGGAGGCACGGTCGATGCGTTATGACGTGATGCTGCAGGGTGGCACCGTGTTCGACGGGGTGTCGGAAGAGGGGGTTGTCGCCGACGTCGCGCTGCGTGCGGGGCGCGTGGTCGAGATTGCACTGGGGCTTGATGCGTCGCGTGCCGACCGGGTCGTCGATGCGACGGGGCAGTGGGTGATGCCGGGGTTCATCGACAATCACACGCACTACGACGCCGAGCTGCTGGCGGCACCGGGGTTGAACGAGTCGGTGCGGCACGGGGTGACGACGGTCGCGGTGGGGTCGTGTTCGTTGAGCACGATTGCGGCGACGCCGGAAGATTGCGCCGACCTGTTTTCGCGTGTCGAGGCGCTACCGCGTCCGTTTGTGCTGGAGACGTTGACACGGCACAAGACGTGGGCGACGCCGCGTGAGTATGCGGCGGCGGTTGATGGGTTGATGCTGGGGCCGAACGTGGCGTCGTACCTTGGTCACTCGGATGTGCGGACGGCGGTGATGGGGCTTGGGGCGGCGACCGATGGTGCGGTGCGACCGAGCGAGGCGCAGCAGGAGGCGATGGAGCGGATGCTGGGTGATGCGCTCGACGAGGGGTTCATGGGGTTCTCGACGATGACGAACCCCTGGGACAAGGTGGGTGGCGACCGGTATCGCAGCCGGCGGCTGCCTTCGACGTATGCGACGTGGGGTGAGTATCGGCGCTTCAACCGCATTTTGCGTGAGCGCAATCGTATCTTGCAGTCGGCGCCGAACATCACGACGAAAGTGAATGCGCTGTTGTTTATCGCGGGCAGCGCGGGCTACGGGGTACGCAAGCCGCTGAAGACGACGTTGATTACGGCGGCGGATGTGAAGGCGAATCCGGCGTTGTCGGCTGTCGTGACCGATGGGGTCGAGTTTGCGAACCGGGTGTTGGGGGCGAACGTGCGCTGGCAGTCGGTTCCGATGCCGTTTGAGGTGTACGCGGATGGAATCGATCTCGTGGTGTTTGAAGAGTTTGGCGCGGGTGAAGAGGCGCTGCACCTGACCGAGCGGGTTGAACGCGACAAGCTGTTTGCCGACCCTGCGTATCGGCGTCGGTTTCGCAAAGACTATGCGCGCAAGTTCGCGCCGCGGGTGTGGCATCGCGATTTCTACGATGCGCACGTGGTTGATGCGCCCGACGCGTCGCTTGTGGGCAAATCGTTTGGTGAGATTGCCGATGCGCGCAACGAGCATCCGGTCGATGTGTTTCTCGATCTGGTGATGGAGCATGGCACGCGGCTCAGGTGGCGGACGACGATTGCGAATCATCGGTTGCCGCAGCTTGAGCGGCTTGTCGCGCACCCATCGGTGCAGATTGGGTTTGCCGACTCTGGGGCGCACATTCGCAACATGGCGTTTTACAATTTTCCGCTGGTGTTTTTGCGCACGGTGAAGCGGGCGGCAGAGCGCGGTGCCGCGTTGATGACGATGGGTCGGGCGGTGTCGCGTGTGACGGCAGAGCAAGCCGACTGGTATGGGCTCGACGCCGGGCATTTGCGGGTGGGCGACCGCGCCGATGTGGTGGTTGTGAACCCGGCGGGGCTCGACGATAGCCTTGATGTGATTCACGAGGCGGCGATGCCCGGGTCGGCGGGGGTGCAGCGGATGGTGCGTCGCAACGATGCGGCGGTGACGGCGACGATCATCGGTGGCGAGATCGCCTATGAGCGGGGGCGGTTCGTTGAGGGGTACGGCACGACGCGGGCGTTTGGGCGGTTTTTGCGGGCCGATCAGAAGGTCGCGCCGCGGGTGCCCTCAACGGCTGAACGGCGGCTCGCGGCGTAGAGTTGGCGCGCGCGGCGCTCTAGCGATGCGGCGCGTTCGACGGCGCGCGAGACGACTTCGGAGGCGGTGGTGTTGATGTGTGACCACGCGCCCGGTGGCGGGGTGAAGTGTGGCGTGAAGCAGGGGCCCGAGTCGGCGCGGCTGTGGGCTTCGTAGTAGTCGCGCAGCGAGTTCCAGTGCGGTGTGCAGTGGTAGTATTCGGGGTGGCGCTGCATTGGCGAAGCAGGGTCGAGTTGAATCTCGTAGTTGTAGACGTCGACGTTGCGAAAGCGGGCGAGCCGCTGCTGCATTTTGCGCGACTCTTCGATGTGCTCGAACGCGGTGGCGCGGTCTCCGGGAATGTTGGGGATGAAGAAGGCCTGGATGCGGAGGTCGGTGTCGGTGAGGGCTTCGACGAGGCGCATGAGGTCGTCGTTGGCGAACGAGGCGGGGCCACGGTAGAGCTTGCGGATACGCTCTGAGCCGCTTTCGAGCGAGACGCCAAGCTGTGAGCCAGGGGCGACTGAGCGAGCGTACTCGCGGGCCATGGCGACGGTCGGCAGTTTGATGAAATCGGTCGACCAGAGGACGGGGTTTTTGAAGCGGCGCAGCCCCTCGAACATCTCGAGGTAGTGGTCGTCGGGCAAGCCGTATCCGGTGCTCGAGGTGAAGCGGGTGAAGCCGAGATCGAGCGCGTTTGAGACGACCTTGAGCAGTTGCGGTACGGGCACGGGGTTGAGCGTCGTACGGTTGAAGACGGTTTTATGGGTGAAGAAGCTGGCGCCGCAGTTGGGGCAGCTGATTTGACATCCGCGCGCGATGTAGAGGGTGAAGGGGCGGTGCATGGGTCGGTGGAGAATCATGCTGCGCGTGAGGGGGGCGTCGACGGGGAGTTTCCAGTGGAGGCGCACCCATGTGTCGCGGCCGTCGACGAGGTCGAGGCGCGAAAAGTCGCGCGTGGCGATTTGCTCGGCGGTGTCGGTGTGCTGCTGGGTCGGTGCAAGGGGGCTAGACGTGAGCGGGTCGCGTCGCCAGAGGTTGGGCACGGCGTCGAGGCGGTCGCCGTTGCGTCGCAGGAGCGAGGTGGCAAGCTCACCCATCGCGTGTTCGCCGTCGCCCTGGATGACGTAGTCGACGGCGGCGAATTCGAACATTTCCTGAGCGTAGAACGAAGCGGTCATGCCACCGAAGACGACGGGTATGCGGGGTGCAAGTGCTTTCACGCGGGCCGCGAAGGAGAGCGCGTGCCAGGTCGAGGGGTGCCAGTGAAGGCTGACGCCGACGAGTTTTACGCCTGCGTCGCGAATGCGTCTGGCGACGGCTTCAGCGTCGTTGCCGTTGATGCTCTCGACGCCCAGGTGAATGATGCGGGTGCGAAAGCCGAGCGATTCGAGATGGGCGGCGATGCTGAAGAGTCCCATCGGCATGAAATTGATTGTGCTCGTGAAGCCGTACTCTGGGCTCACATGACGCTCTTTGGGTGCATGCACTAATGCGATGTCGTACGGCTGTACCGGCATGGGTGGCTCGATCTGCGCCCCCCGCAGCGATTTGGCGCGAGGTCGAAGCTAGCGGCCCGCGTTGACGCGCGCAATCAAAAAAGCGCCAATTCTCGTGTTCGTTTCGTCATGCTGCGGCGACGCGGTTTCCGCAAAGGGTGGCGAGGGCGACGATGCTGAGCATGGGGTTGACGCCGGTGTTGGTTGGGAAGACGCCGGAGTCGGCGACGTAGAGGCGGTCGATGGTGTGATGGCGAAAGTCGTGGCGCACGACGCTGCGTTCGGGTTCGCTGCCCATGCGGGTAGTGCCGAAGATGTGGCTGACGATCATGGCGTAGTTGCCGGGGCTGACGGGGGCTTCGCGGCCAAAGCGGTGTAGCTCGTCGAGGGTGTGGATTTTTTGCGGCCAACCGGCGACGCCGGGCTCGATGTATTCGGCGCCCGCGGCGAAGAGGGCTTCACCAGCGATGACGAGTCCGCGGCGAATCTTGAGCATGTCGTTGCGGGTGGGGGTGTAGAAGATGTTGACGTTGCCTTTGCCGAGGCCGGGGCGGATTTTGCCTTTGGCTTCGGCTTCGATTGCGGCGCCCCAGTGGGCCCAGTTGGCGAGGTCGGCGAGCTCGTGCATGAAGGCTTTGCCGAAGCCTTTGTGGCGCGAGGCGGCGAGGCCTAAATCCATGCCGAGCACGTCGAGCTTGATGCCCTCGTGGGCGAACTCGGTGAGCT
>CAZXXB010000085.1:13016-14525 GCA_964644185.1 uncultured Myxococcota bacterium | reverse complement strand
TTGTGACGCTTGACCGAGCCGAGGCGGATGCGCTGTGGCAGGAGGTGTCGTCGACGCTGGCGCGCGAGCGTGGTGTTGCGGCGTGGCTGCGCGAGCGTCGGACGGTGACGCGGGCGGGGATTGCTGCGGGGGCGATGCTTTGCACGTTTGGGTTGCTGGCGAACGTGATTCCGGCAATGGGGCGGCAGCCGCGGTTTGAGTTTCCGGTAATGACGGGGTTTGGGTTTGTGCTGCTGGCGGCGGCGTTTGCGTTGGGGTTGTGGCAGGCGCAGCGACCGTTGCCGTCGAAGCGGGCGCCGTTCTGGCTGACGCCGGCGACGCTTCTTTTGTGCGTGGGTGTGCCGTTGTTTGCGTCGGTGATGCCGGAGACGATGTTTGGTGAGACGACGGAGGGTCACGCGAGCGCGGCGAAGTGTTTTGGTGCGGGGTTTGTGTGGATGCTGCCTGTGTTTGCGATTTTGATGTTGCTGGACCGTCGCGAGCCAGGGGCGCCGTGGCGTCCGATGATTGGGGGCGCGTGGGCAGGGGTGGGGGCTTATCTTGCGCTGTCGATGCACTGCCTCGACATGAGCATCGAGCACCTGCTGCTGGGGCACGCGTCGGTACCGGTGACGTATGTGGCGCTGTCGGCGCTGGTGATGCTGAATGCGCGTCGTCGGCGGTGAGGCGGGGGGCGGCGGGGCAGGGCTTTAGAGTGACTGGCCTTTGTCGCGGGAGAGGCGTTCTTCCATGGCGTCGAAGGTTTTGAGGAACATGAGGACCTGCTGGTAGAGGCGGGTGAAGTCGTCGGCACCGCGTGAGAACTGGGCGTAGGCGGGGGGTAGATCGCCGGGTGGGAAGGTGGCGTGGAGTTCTTTGAGGCGGACCATCTGTTTGACGACGGTGCGCAAGAGTTCTTCGAAGTCTTTGATCTCGGGGCGGACGACGGCGAGGAAGGCCGACATTTCTTCGGGTTTGTCGCGCAGCTCGGCCATTTCGCGCAGGTAGGTGTCGAGGGATTCTTTCTGGGCGCGGACGCGGCGTCCGATATCCATGAAGACGAGGCGGGCTTCGATGCCGGCCATGAGTGCGTAGCGTTTGTAGGGGGCCGGGTCGCGTGTGCCGATGATGCCGCTTGCGAGGGCGATGGGCGACATGTTGAAGACGTCGCGGGGGTTGTCGGTGACTTGCCGGGTGTATTCGGCGCGGGCGCGGGGCAGGTCGGCGCGGAAGACGTAGTAATCGACGAGTGCGGTGTTGGTGAGTTTGGCTTTGCGGGTGTCTTCGGCGGCCTGCGCGGCGAGTTTGTCGGCGGCTTCGCGGTCGCCTGCGATAAGCGTCATGGTTGCCATGGCGGCGCGCAGGTAGCTCAGGTCTTGTTTGGGGTCTGAGGCACCCATTTGCAGGGCGCGCGAGAGGGCGTCGCGGGTCTCGATGGTATAGCGGGTGCTGGTGGGGAAGGCGAGGCGTTCGAGGAGGAAGAGGTGGTAGAAACCGTCGGCGATGGCGACCTGTCCCCAGAATTGGTCG
>CAZXXB010000085.1:7368-12975 GCA_964644185.1 uncultured Myxococcota bacterium | reverse complement strand
AGTCCGAAGACGTAGTAGGCGGCGTAGAAGTAGGTGGCGTCGGCGTCGGCGATTTCGGCGGCGAGGGGGGCGGCGTCGGTGGGGTTTGCGGCGTGAACGGCCTCGACCATTTTGCGGTAGTTGTCGCCGAGGGGGTCGGTGGCGGTGGCGTCGCCGGTTTTGGGGTCGGGGACGGCGTTGTGGGGTGGGGTGAAGGGGTCGTTGGCGGCGAGGACGAATGGGGTCGGGGCGGGTTGTGCTTCGGCGTTGGCATCAACGGGGGGCACGGTGGGTGTGCGCGAGCTTTGTCCGGCTGGGGCGTCGGGGTTTGCGGCGTCGGCAGAACTGTCGGGTTGAGACGGCGTGGCAGTGGGCGTGGAGTTGGGCGAGGCAGCGGGTGTCGCGGTGGTGGAGGTGGGTGTGCCAGACGAGGTGGTGGCGCACGCGGCGAGTGATGCGGCGACGAGCGAGACGGCGACGAGCGAGGTCGCGCAGCGGGTGATGATGAAGAGGCGCGAGGGGCGAATCGACGAGTGGGTCGTTGTCACGGGGCGAGGCTTTCAGCGTGCGGTCGTTGCGGGGTGGCGTCGGAGCCCGGCACGCACGTCGGCTCAGACCCTGAGGATCGATGCGACACCTTTGAGGGCGGCCCGCCACGGCGTCGCGGCGAACACGCCGAGATAAATCACAAGCGCGATGCTAACGCCAACTGCGAAGTTGAGCGCGGGGTTGGGCGGGGTCTCAAAGTCTTCGGCGGGCTCTTTCATGTACATCGCGACGATGACGCTGAGGTAGTAGTAGACCGAGACGAACGAATTGATGACGCCCAGGACGGCGAGGTAGGTGAAGCCTGCATCAACGGCGGCTTTGAAGAGGAAGAATTTGCCGAAGAATCCGGCGAATGGGGGGATACCCGCAAGGGCGAAGATGAAGATGGCCATGGCGAGGGCGAGGCCGGGCTTGCGGTGGGCGAGGCCGGCGTAATCGTCGAGGGTGATGCCTTTTTTGCCGTCGTCGCGTTCGAGTCTTGTGATGACGGCGAAGGCACCGAGCGACATCACGGCGTAACCGGCCATGTAGTAGAGGACGGCGGCCATGGCGGCGCGCGCGACGTCTCCACCGCGTGAGGCGGCGACGACACCGACGAGGGCGTAGCCTGCGTGGGCGATGGAGGAGTAGGCGAGCATGCGTTTGAGGCGGGTCTGCGGGAGGGCGGAGAGGTTGCCGATGAACATGGTGGCGATGGCGATGAGAGCGAGGGCTTCACCGCTTGCGACGGCGAAGTCGCCACCGGCGGAGCCGAACATCAGGGTGGCGGCGACGCGGACGAAGGCGGCGAACCCGGCGGCTTTGACGGCGGTGGCCATGAAGCCAGTGATGAAGGCGGGTGCGCCGTCGTAGGCGTCGGGGGTCCACATATGGAAGGGGGCGAGGGCGACCTTGAAGGCGAGTCCGATGAGCAAGAGGGTGATGCCGATGAGGGCGAAGGTGTCTTCGCCGATGCCGCCTTTGGCCGAGAGGGCGCGGGCGATGCCGGCGTATGAGGTTTGTCCGGTGGCGCCGTAGAGGAACGCGGAGCCGTAGAGGAGGAAGCCGGTGGCGAAGGCTCCGAGGACGAAATATTTGAATCCGCCTTCGACGCTGCGGGCGCGGTGGCGGAGCATGGCGGCGAGGACGTAGATGGGGATCGACATCAGTTCGACGCCGAGGAAGAGGGTGAGGAGGTCGCTGGCGCCGACGAGCAGCATCATGCCGGAGGCGGCGAAGAGCATGAGGGGGAAGAATTCGGCGTAGCGGGCGTTGTTGGCCTCGATGTAGCGGAAGGAGGTGAGGATGGAGGCGGCGGCACCCAAGAGGACGATGAAGTTGAAGAAGAGGGCGAAGTGGTCGATGACGAGCATGCCGCTGAAGAGGGGCTTACCGAGGGGGCTGAGGTCGTATGTCCAGAAGAGCCAGCTTGCGAGGGCAGCGAATGCGAGGCCGGCGACGGAGAGGTAGCCGATGGTGTCGAGGCGGCGTGTGCGGAGAAAAGCGGACGCCATGAGGGCGCCGACCGCGACGATTGCGACGATGAGCATTGGCAGAGCACCGAAGACGTCTGCCGAGCGAGCGAAGCGAAACAGTCCGGTGTTACCGGTGGCTGCCGCGCTCATGAGTTCGAGAAGTTGCGTTTCCATACTTTGGCCGTACTCGGTTCAGCGGTTGGCGCTGCTTGCGACGACTGAGTGACGCGTGCGGGCGTTACTTGCGGGCGACCTCACCTGCTCTGTCTGCGAAGTCTTTGACGAACTTCTCGACGGAGGGGTTGATGCGATCGAAGAACACCTGCGGAAAGAGCCCCATGACAAAGATCAACACGACGAGAGGGGCCAGAATGATTCCCTCGCGCAGGTTGATGTCTTTTAGACCGTGAGCGTGACCGGCGTCGTGGCCGTGGCTGTCGTGGCCGTGGCTGTCGTGGCCGTGAAGCAGATCGGGGTGGACGGGGCCGAAGAAGACGCGCTGGACCATCCAGAGCATGTAGACGGCGGCGAAGATGACGCCTGTGGCGGCGAGCCCGGTGAGGAGCCATGCGTAGAGGGTGTCACCGCGGGCGAAGTAGGGCGAGGTGAAGGCACCGATCATGATGGTGAATTCGCCGATGAATCCGTTGAGGGGGGGCAGCCCGATGCTGCTCATGGTGACGATGAGGAAGATGAGGGAGTAGATGGGGACGAGTTTTGCAATGCCGCCGTAGTCGGCGATCATGCGGGTGTGGCGCTGCTCGTAGATGATGCCGACGAGGAGGAAGAGGGCGCCTGTTGAAACGCCGTGGTTGAGCATCTGGTAGATGGCGCCGGTGACGCCGGTGGTATTCATCGCGGCGATGCCGAGCATGACGAAGCCGAGGTGCGAGACTGAGGGATAGGCGACGAGTTTTTTCATGTCGGGCTGCACCATCGCGACGAGGGCGCCGTAGATGATGCCGACGACCGAGAGGATGGCGATGGGGAGGAGCATGTCGCGGGCGGCGTCGGGGAACATGGGGAGGGCGAAGCGGATGAATCCGTAAGTGCCCATTTTGAGGAGGACGCCGGCGAGGATGACTGAGCCACCAGTGGGTGCCTCGACGTGGGCGTCGGGCAACCATGTGTGGAGTGGCCACATGGGGACTTTGATGGCGAAGGCGAGGGCGAAGGCGAGGAAGCACCAGAGTTGTTCGTCGGCGTCGAGGCGGACGCCGTAGAGTTTGAGGAGGTCGAAGGTGTAGGTGCCGGTTTGTTGTCCGTACTTGTTGTAGATGTAGAGGAAGGCGACGAGCATCAGGAGCGAGCCGACCATCGTGTAGATGAAGAATTTGACGGCGGCGTAGATGCGGCGTGGGCCACCGAAGACACCGATGAGCAGGTACATCGGTATCAGCATGAGTTCCCAAAAGACGTAGAAGAGGACGAGGTCGAGCGAGACGAGGGCGCCGATCATGCCGGTTTCGAGCAGCAGCATCGAGGCCATGTATTCGCGCACGTTGGTCTCGTGGGCGGTGTAGGCCGAGAGGACGATGAGCGGCATGAGGAAGGTGGTGAGGAGGACGAGGAAGAGGCTGATTCCGTCGAGGCCGACGTAGTACTCGAAGCCGAGCGCGGGGACCCACTCAGAGCGGACGACGAACTGCATGCCGGGGTTTGCGGTGTCGAAGCCGAAGAAAAGCCAGAGCGAGGCGAAGAAGTTGATAAGGGTGAAGAAGAGGGCGGTGCCACGGATGGCGGGCTTCTCTTCGTTGGGGAAGACCATGAGCGTGAGGGCGCCGCCCAAGGGCAGCAACACGAGCACGGTAAGGAGGTTTTCTTCAATCCACGTCATCGTGAAGGAGCCTCAGCCAAGGTTCGCAAAGAGCACGTAGATAAGGACGGCGCCACCGGCTGCGAGCGTCACTGCGTAACGCTGCAGGTTTCCGTTCTGGTAGCGGCGGGTGAGTTCAGCGACGGTCATGACGAGCCATGCTGACCCGTTGACCAGAATTCCATCGATGATGAGGGCGTCGACGACGCGCCAGAGCATCACGCTGCCGCGGTGAATGGGGCCGATGATGGCGGCCTCGTAGAGTTCGTCGACGTACCACTTGTTGAGGCCACCTTTTTGAATGGCGGGGTAGTCGGCGGCGAGACGCGCGGGGACGGGGCTCGCGGCGTCTTTGTAGAGGGTGCGGGCGACGAGCCAGCCGCCTGTTGCGATGGCGACCGAGAGGGCCATGAGTCCCCACTCGACGGCGTGAGAGTATTCGACCCACTTGAGTCTGGTGTCGGCGGTTTTGAAGATGGGCTCAAGCCAGTGGTGGAGCCAGTTGGGGAAGGGCCAGTGCCAGAGGTGGGGCCAGCCGAGCCATCCGCCGAAGATGCTGAGGAAAGCGAGGACGGCGAGGACCCATGTCATGCTGTTGGGCGACTCGGCGATGTGGGCTTTGGTGTGTTCGTCGGCGCGGTTTTCTCCGCTGAAGGTCATGTAGAGGCTGCGGTACATGTAGAAGGCGGTGAAGGCGGCGGCGATGGCACCGAGTGCCCAGATGACGATGCCGGGGACGCCGGCGAGGTTGCCGGTGGAGAAGGCTTTCCAGAGGATTTCGTCTTTGGAGAAGAAGCCCGCGCCGAAGGGGAAGCCGGCGATGGCGAAGCAGCCGATGGCGTAGGTGAGGTAGGTGATGGGCATTTTTTTGGAGAGTCCGCCCATTTTGCGCATGTCTTGTTCGTGGTGCATGCCCATGATGACCGAGCCTGAGCCGAGGAAGAGGCAGGCTTTGAAGAAGGCGTGGGTCATGACGTGGAAGATGCCGACCCAGAAGGCACCGACGCCGACGGCGATGAACATGAAGCCGAGTTGCGAGACGGTGGAGTAGGCGAGGACTTTTTTGATGTCGTACTGGAAGACGCCGATGGTGGCGGCGAAGAGGGCGGTGATTGCGCCGATGACGGCGACGGTGGTCATGGCGACGGGGCTCATGACGTAGAGGAAGTTGAGGCGCGCGAGCATGTAGATGCCGGCTGTGACCATCGTGGCGGCGTGGATGAGGGCGGAGACGGGGGTGGGGCCTGCCATGGCGTCTGGCAGCCAGACGTAGAGGGGAATCTGGGCCGATTTGCCGGTGGCACCCAGGAAGAGGAAGAGGCAGGCGACGGTGAGAAACGGGAGGTGGGCGGCCTGCCACTTGAACTCTTCGAGGCCGAGCCAGCTTACGTCGCGGGCGAAGTAGAAGAGGACGAACATGCCGATGAGGACGCCGAGGTCGCCGACGCGGTTGGCGACGAAGGCTTTTTTGTTTTTTTGTGCGGTGGCGGTCTCTTCGAACCAGAAGCCGATGAGGAGGTAGGAGCAGAGGCCGACGCCTTCCCAGCCGATGAACATCATGGGGAGCGAGTCGCCCATGACGAGGGTGAGCATCGAGAAGACGAAGAGGTTGAGGTAGGTGAAGAAGCGGACGAAGCCGGGGTCGTCGGCCATGTAGCCGAGCGAGTAGATGTGGATGAGGGTGCCGACGCCGGTGATGATCATGAGGTAGATCATCGTGAGCTGGTCGACGAGGAAGCCGACGTTGAGGTCGAGGTCGCCGACCTTCATCCATTTCCACCATGCTTCGGTGAAGATGACGCGGGCGCC
>CAZXXB010000085.1:0-7300 GCA_964644185.1 uncultured Myxococcota bacterium | reverse complement strand
GACGAGCGCGAAGGCGTAGAGCATGACCGAGACGGCGACGACGCTCGGTATGAGCTTCGAGAGGGGGCGGTTGATGGCCGTCACCGAGAGCTTGTTGAGGATGGGGAAGAGGATGCCGTTGAAGAAGGCACCGAAGAGTGGGAGCAGGACTATCCAGTGCAGAATAGGCACATCGTAGCGTTGCGTCCCGGGGTATTGTAGCACTTCGAAGAACATGGTCTGCCTGTGGACGGTGTTGGGCCGTCGTCTTAGTCCTTCAGGAGGTCGAGGTCGTCTACCGAGGTTGATTCGCGCAAGCGGAAGATGGCGATGACGAGAGCGAGGCCGACGGCTGCTTCAGCGGCGGCGACGGCCATGATGAAGAAGGCGAAGACGTGTCCGGCGGGGGGGGCCTCGGGGCGAAACCGCGCGAACGTGATGAGCGTGAGGTTGACCGCGTTCAGCATCAGCTCGACGCTCATCAGAATGACGATGACGTTGCGGCGCATGAGCACACCAGCGGTGCCGAGTGCGAAGAGAATCGCACCTAGCGCGAGGTAGTGCCCCATGCCGATTTCAGTCAGCGACATCGCTTCACCTTCCACATCCAGCGGGGCTGCTTATTGGGCAGTCACCGCCAACTTCGTAACACCGAACCCGTGACCCGAAGACACCCGCCGCGAGGGGGGGCGCCCCTGGGTCACACCTTGCGTTTTGCGAGCACGACCGCGCCGACCATCGCGGCCAGCAGCAGCACACCCGTCACTTCGAACGGCAACAAAAAGCGCGAGAACATGAGACGTCCGACCTGCTCGATGGTGCCGAAATCGGAGGGGACGCGTGGGCCTGACTGCCCGGCGAGGTCACCTGAGACGGCGATGCCGAGCATGACGGCACCGATGAACGCGGCGGCGGCGAGACCGATGCCGAGGCCGAAGGGGGCCTGCGAGGGGAGGGGGCTCTCGTTGCGCTGATCGAGCAACTGAATGACGAAGGTGAAGAGCACCATGATGGCCCCGGCGTAGACCATGAGGTGGATGAACGCGAGGAAGTGGGCGTGGAGCATGAGGAAGATGAAGAAGAGACCGCCGAAGCAACCAATCAGCGAGAGGGCCGAGTAGATTGCGTTGCGGTTGAAAACGGTGAGGATGCCGCAGAGAACGGCGACGCCACCGAAGATGTAGAACAGAAACGCTTCCATTTGCTCCCCCGCCTTGTCGGAGACTTGCCGTTGGGTTTGCCTCGTTTTAGACCGGCACGTGGGTGCGAATCACGTCGTAGCGGTTGTTCCACACGACGCGCACGGGTTCTTTCTGGTACGGGCAGCGTTTTTGCCGCACGTGTTCTTCAAAGTCATCCATAAACTTGGCGACGAAGCTTTGCACGGGCCATGCGGCGGCTTCGCCGAGTGCGCAGATGGTGTTGCCCTCGATGCGGTCGGCGACGTTTTTGAGCAGCGCGATGTCTTCGATGGTGCCGTGGCCGTGCTCGATTTTGCGGGCGATTTTGACGATCCAGCCGGTGCCGTCGCGGCAGGGGGTGCATTGGCCGCACGATTCGTGGGCGTAGAAGCGGCTGACGTTGAGGAGTGCGCGGACCATGCAGGTCGAGTCATCCATGACGATTGCGCCGCCTGTGCCGAGGGCGCTACCGACGGATTTCATGGATTCGTTGTCGAGGCGGACGTCGATTTCGCTGGCGCGAAGGACGGGCATGGAGGTGCCGCCGGGGATGACGGCTTTGAGTTTTGCGCCTTCGCGTGAGAGTCCGCCGCAGTACTTGAAGATCAAGTCGCGCATCGTGATGTCGTGGTAGGTCTCGAAGACGCCGGTGTGTTTGACGTGGCCTGAGACGCAGAAGAGTTTGGTTCCGCCGTTTTTCTCGCAGCCGAGGTGATAGAACCACTCGGCACCATACATGGCGATGGAGGGGACGGCGGCGATGGACTCGACGTTGTTGACGATGGTGGGGCTGTCGAAGAGTCCCTTGATGGCGGGGAAGGGGGGTTTGAGGCGCGGCTGGCCTTTTTTGCCTTCGAGCGAGTTCAGGAGGGCGGTTTCTTCGCCGCAGATGTAGGCGCCGGCGCCTGAGTGGACGAAGATGTCGCAGTCGAAGCCAGAGCCGAGGATGTTTTTGCCGAGGTAGCCGGCGGCGTAGGCTTCTTTGATGGCGCCCCAGAGGCGTTCCATGCTCTTGGTGTATTCGCCGCGGACGTAGATGTAGGTGGTTTTTGCGCCGATGGCCCAGCAGGTGAGGATGCAGCCTTCGAGTAGGAGGTGCGGCGACAGCTCCATGATGTAGCGGTCTTTGAAGGTGCCGGGCTCGGACTCGTCGGCGTTGATGACGAGATAGACGGGCTTGTCGTTGCCTTTGGGGAGAAAGCCCCACTTCATGCCGGTGGGGAAGCCTGCGCCGCCACGTCCACGAAGGCTGGAGCGTTTGACTTCATCGAGAAGGCCGGCGGGGTCGTGGTTTTTGAAGGCCCACTTGAGCGACTCGTAGCCGCCGGATTTTTCGTAGGCGGCGAGCTTCCAGCTTTCGGGCTGGTTCCAGCTCTTCGAAAAGATGCGAATCTGGTCGGTGCTTTCTTCGCGGCGCGGGCCGGTCTGAAATTTTCCGTTGCTCATGGTTCGCTCGCTCGGTCTCTCTTGCGGTGCGGAATTTCGCACGGTTTCTGTAAGCTAACTAGACTGCCGTTGACCCTGCCTGTGAACTCGACGGATGCGCCGAGAGGTGGGTTGAGTTGGCGGCTCAACCCCGTTTGCGCAGACGTTCGAGAAGCGCCTCGGTGCGATCTTCGTTGAGGTTTTCTTCAAATTCTTCGTAGTTGACCTGAATGCAGGGTGCGGTGCCGCAGCTACCGAGGCACTCGACGCGCGAGAGGGTGAACATGCCGTCGGGGTGGTTTCGCCCTTTGCGATGCCGAGTCGAGCGCAGAGGTGCTCGTAGATGCGGTCAGAGCCGGCAAGCGCGCATGAGAGGGTCGAGCAGAGCTGCAGGTGGTAGCGCCCAACGGGGCGCTTGTTGAACATGGTGTAAAACGAAATGACTTCGCGGACTTTTGCGAGCGGCATGTCGAGCCGGTCTGCGACGAAGGCTTCGAGTTCGGGTGTGACGAACCATCCGTCGGTGGCGCGCTCGCGCTGGCAGAGGTGCAGCACGGGGACAATCGCCGCCATCTTGTTTGGATAGCGCCGCAGAATGTCTTGCAGTTCGGCTTCAGCGGCAGCCGACAGCGCATTCGATTGGGTCATTTGTCTCGTAACTCTGAACGCACCGACAGACCGGCAGAAAGTACCGGGCAGACGGGGAGTTTTGTGCCCGTGGCCTCATAATGGAGCGGTTCGGGTGTGTCAAGGCGCGCACACGTGTTGACGCGCTGCGGCTTCACCCTGCATGTGGGTGAGGCTACGATGTCGGGCCTGAATCGCTTGCCAGCGAGGGGCTTGCGTGGTCGCAGACTGGAGAGTTGCCGATGCCACGTGTTGCTGTTCCGCTCGTTTCCCTCGTTGTTTTTACCGCCTACACGGCTTCGGTCGCGGCGAATCACGACATTGTCGCGTTTTTCACGAATGAGGTGCGCGGGGGGTGGACGTTACAGATTTTCATTGATCTCATCGTCGCGGCGACGTGCTTCTGGGTGGTGGCGGTGCCCGATGCGCGGGCGCGAGGCATTCGCGTGTGGCCGTACATCGCGCTGACGCCGTGGGTAGGGTCGATCGCGTTGCTCGGCTACTTTGTTCACCGCAGCGTTGTGGCACCGAAGCCCGGCACGACGGCAGAGCAGCGCTGACGCGCGTAGCCTTGACAGGGCGGGGTGGCGTCGCGTACGCGCAGACGCTCGAATTTGCGCACACGTGTGCTCATCGCACCCGAGTCGAAGCACCCAAGTCGAAACCTGCTTGCCCGGTCGCACAACGTGCCATCGGGCAACCCTGAATTGAGCCGGAGGAATCATGTCCGACAAGCCACTTTCTGACAACGTATGGAAGCCGCGCGAAGGTCAACTGGTGAAGTATGAGGTGCAGGATGGCATCTGCTTCATCACGATGTGCGACCCGCCCGCGAACACGTACACGTACGAGATGAACCTGCAGATGGATGCGGCGATTTTGCGGGCGCGGATGGATGATAGCGCGCACGTGATTGTGCTGCGGGGCGACGGCGAGAAGTTTTTCTCGGCGGGTGCGAACATCAACATGCTGAACAGCGTGACGCCGCGGTTCAAGTACTTTTTCTGCCTGCAGGCGAACGAGATGCTGAATCGGCTTGAGCACACGCCGAAGCTGACGATTGCGGCGCTGAACGGGCACACGGTTGGTGGTGGGCTCGAGATCGCGATGGCGTGCGACATTCGCCTTGCGAAAGAAGACGGTGGGCGGATGGGTCTGCCTGAGGTGAACCTCGGTGTGCTCGCGGGTACGGGCGGCACGGCGCGTCTGTCGCGGCTGCTTGGTAAGTCGCGGTCGATCGAACTGATGGTGACGGGCGAGCTGTTTTCGTTCGAGACGGCGAAAGAGTGGGGGCTCGTGAATCAGGTGTTTCCACGTGAGACGTTCTGGGCCGACGTGACGGCGTACGCGAAGCAGTTTTGTCCGCCGAACAAGGCGTCGAAGGCGGTTGGCAACATCAAGCGTGCGGTGCAGTCGGGGCTTGAGATTCCATTCGAGTCGGCGCTGACGCTCGAGCGTGAACTGCAGCAGCAGTTGTTTCAGAGCGAGGATGCGAAAGAGGGAATTGCGGCGCACGTTGAGAAGCGCGTCGCTGAGTTCAAGGGCCGCTGACTTGTCACCCCCGCCGCCTTTGCGGGCGGCGACCCCTGAGGGGTAGCGAATTGTCACCCCCGCCGCCTTTGCGGGCGGCGAGGTTTTATCGGTGCGTCACAACCCCGGTGCGCGAGCGTGCAGGGGAATCACGAGAAAGTGCCATGCAGACCCGCATCTTCATCAACAACGAGTGGCGTGACGCGGCTTCGGGCAAAACCTTCGCGGTGATCAATCCGGCGACGGAAGAGGTGCTGGCGGAGGTCGCGGAAGGTGATGCGGCCGATGTGGGTGCGGCGGTTGAGGCGGCGCGTGCGTGCTTTGAGTCGGCGGGGTGGCGTGACCTGTCGGCGCGTAAGCGAGGCAAGTTGCTCGCGAAGGCGGCGGATTTGCTCGAAGCGCGGCGCGACGAGTTTGCGACGCTTGAAACGAAGAACAACGGAAAGACGTTTTTTGAGTCGAAGATTGAGATCGGCTCGACGGTCGAGACGCTGCGCTATTACGCGGCGTGGGCCGACAAGATTACCGGCGAGACGACGCCGGTTGAAGGCAACTTTCTGTTTTTCACGACACGTGAGCCGATTGGTGTCGTGGGAGCGATCACGCCGTGGAATTTTCCGCTCAATCTTGCGAGCTGGAAGTTTGCGCCCGCACTCGCGGCGGGTTGCACGGTGGTGCTGAAGCCGGCTGAAAATACGCCGCTGACGGCGCTGCTGTTTGCGGAGTTGCTGGTGGATGCGGGGTTTCCACCGGGGGCGTTCAACGTTGTGCCGGGGTTTGGGCCGACGGCGGGGATGGCGCTCGTGCAGCACCCGGGCGTGGACAAGATCACGTTTACGGGTTCGACGCCTGTCGGGCGCATCATTGCGCGTGAGGCGGCGGCGACGAACAAGCGGGTGACGCTTGAGCTTGGTGGAAAGAGCCCGAACATCGTGTTTGGTGATGCCGACATTGAGGCTGCGCTGCGTGGCGCGCAGAACGGGATTTTTTACAACAAGGGCGAGGTGTGCTCGGCGGGAAGTCGGCTGCTGGTGGCGTCGTCGGTGCATGACGAGGTGGTTGAAAAGCTGGCGGCGCGGGCGAAGAAGCTGACGCATGGTGATCCGCTCGAGAAGACGACGCGTCTTGGGGCGATTGTGTCGCACAAGCAGCGTGAGCGGGTGATGGGGTACATCGCGAAGGGTGTTGAAGAGGGGGCGCGGCTGGTGACGGGTGGTAAGCCCGCGAGCGTCAACGGCAAGGGGTATTTTGTCGAGGCGACGGTGTTTGACGGTGTGACGCCTGAGATGACGATTGCGCGAGAAGAGATTTTTGGTCCGGTGCTCGCGGTGTTGAAGTTTGAAGATGAGGCGGAGGCGGTGAAGCTCGCGAATCAGTCGATGTATGGGCTCGCGGCGGGTATCTGGACGCGCGACATTGGCAGGGCGCATCGGATGGCGCGTGCGATTCGCGCGGGTACGGTGTGGGTCAACACGTACGGGATGTTTGACTCGGCGGCGCCGTTTGGCGGGTTCAAGGCGTCGGGGTATGGGCGCGATCTGGGGCGTGAGGCGATTGACGGGTATCTTGAAACCAAATCGGTGTGGGTCTCGCTCGAGTGATGGCTCGTGACGCGTACATTTATGCGGCGTTGCGCACGCCCGTGGGTACGCACGGCGGTGCGCTTGCGAGCGTGCGGGCAGACGACCTTGCGGCGACGGTGGTGAAGGCGGTGGTCGAGAAGGCGCGGGTTGACCCGGATGCGATCGATGACGTGATTTTCGGTTGCGCGAACCAGTCGGGTGAAGACAACCGCAACGTGGCGCGGATGGCGGTGCTGTTGGCGGGGTTGCCGGTGACGGTGCCGGGGCAGACGGTGAATCGGCTTTGTGGGTCGGGGTTGCAGGCGTGCGCGTCGGCGGCGCAGGCGATTCGCGCGGGGGAGGGGACGTTGTTTGTGGCGGGTGGGGTCGAGAGCATGACGCGTGCGCCGTATGTGATGTTGAAGAGTGCGCAGGCGTACGCGCGGGCTGTTCCGGAGATGGCCGACACGACGGTTGGTTGGCGGTTCGTCAACCCGCGGATGCGGTCTGAGTGGACGATTGCGCTGGGTGAAACGGCGGAGGTTGTGGCGGAGCAGGCGGGGGTGACGCGTGAAGAGCAGGATGCGTTTGCGCTTGCGAGCCAGCAGAAGGCGGCGGCGGCCATCGCGCGGGGTGTGTTTGAGGGTGAGATTGTGCCGGTCAGCGTGGCGGGTAAGCGCGGAGAGGTGACGGTGGTTGATCGCGATGAGCATCCGCGACCGGAGACGACGCGTGAGATGCTGGCGAAGTTGCGTCCGGCGTTTCGAAAGGATGGAACGGTGACGGCGGGTTCGTCGAGCGGCATCAATGATGGGGCGGCGGCGCTTGTGATTGGCGATGCGGGTGTGGCGGAGCGGTTTGGTGTGGCTCCGCTCGCGAAGGTACTCGGTAGTGCGGTTGCGGGGCTTGACCCGTCGGTGATGGGGCTTGGGCCAGTGCCTGCGACGCGCAAGCTGCTGGCGCGGCTCGGGATGACGGTGGCGGACTTTGATTTGT
>CAZXXB010000084.1:10527-14563 GCA_964644185.1 uncultured Myxococcota bacterium | reverse complement strand
CGGCGACCTGCGCGACGCCCGTCGCGTCGCCCGCGCTATCCTCCGCGCCCACGCCGAAGGCCGCCTCACCACCACGGGCGAACTCGCCACCGTCGTCGAAGCCGCCGTCGGACACAACCGCTCACACCCCGCGCCCACCCTCGTCTTTCAGGCGCTGCGCATCGCCGTCAACGACGAACTGCACGAAATCGAAACCGCCCTCGACGTCTTCCCCGGCCTCCTCCGCCCCGGTGGACGCGCATGCTTCATCAGCTTTCACTCGCTCGAAGACGCCCGCGTCAAAGCCCGCCTGCGCGCCCTCTGCGATGCACCACCGCCCCCGCGCGGCATGCACGCATGGCCCGTAGGGCAAGAGCCCAACCCGCTCTTCGACCTCATCACCCGCAAGGCGCTCAAACCCACCGACGCCGAAGCCGCCGCCAACCCGCGCGCCCGCAGCGCACGCCTGCGCGCCTGCCGCAAAAAACTCACCGCGCCCGCACCACTGATCGCGGCGCAAACATGGGGGTCATGATGGCACTTCACCGCTCAGCCTCGCCTCGCTCAGTAAAGCGTCACGCCCACGCCCGCATCGTCGGGCTCGATGGCGTCTCCACCGCCCAACTCCGCGTCGGCAACAAAACACTCCCCGCCGTCTACGACCACATGCAGTCGCGCGCCCGCCGCGTCGCCACACCACAAGTCGCCCGCGCCAACACCCGCGCGTGGCTCTTCATCGACTACGCCCTCGCCCTCGCCATGACCCTCGCCACCACCGCCGCCCTCATCTCACACGCCCAGCTGCGACTCGGCGTCTACCGCGAAGGCTACGCCATCAGCCGCGCCAGCGCCGAACACGACACCCTCACGCAAGAGCACCGCAAGCTCAAACTCGAAGTCGCGCGCCTCAAAAACCCCGCGCGCCTCATCGCCGAAGCCAGCAACCGCTTCAACCTCGTCGCCCCCGCAAGCTCGCAAATGGTGCGCCTCACAACCGCCATGGCAAGCGGACCTTCCCCCTCCACCACCTCAACCGCGGAGGCCGTGCGGTGACCCACGACGAAGTGCGCCACGACAACGCCGAGCACGAGAGCACGCGGCGCCAGCGGTTTCGCTTGCGCCTCGCAGTGCTTCTGCTCGTCTTTGCCGCGTGCATCCTCTCGCTCGGCTACCGCGCCTACGAACTCACCATCGTCGAGGGCGATCTCTACCGCGGCATGGCCGAAGACGAATACCTTCGCGAGGTCACCCTGCCACCGCGCCGTGGCTACATCCTCGACCGCTTCGGCGACCAGCTCGCCGTCTCGGTCGATGTCGAGAGCATCTACGCCCACCCCCGCCAAATCCGCGAAGAAGAGCGCCCACTCGTCGCACGCGCCCTCGCAAAAGCCCTCGCCTTCAACCCCGCCGAGGCCAAATCGCTCGAACAGCGACTCACCGGCAACCGCTACTTCACGTGGGTCAAACGCCGCGTCTCCCCACGCGAAGCCGCCGCCGTCAAAGCCCTCGACTTCGCCGAAATTCTCGGCGTCCCCACCGACACAAAAGACCCCCTCATCGTCAAATCCGTAAAGCGCCTCAAGGGCATCGTCGGCTTCACCCTCGAACCCCGCCGCTTCTACCCCCACGGCCAACTCGCCGCCCCGCTCATGGGCTACGTCGGCATCGACAAACCCCTCGCCGGAATCGAACTCGCCAACGACAAAGCCCTCGCCGGACAAGAAAGCAAATTCATGGGCCTGCGCGACGCACTCGGCCAACCCGTCTACAGCGAAGGCTATGTGCCCACCGTCAACCTCGAAGGCGCCGACGTTCAACTCACCATCGACGCCGCCGTACAAAACGAACTCGAAAAACAACTCGCCGAAGCCGTCAAAAACCACGAAGCCAAATCCGCATGGGCCGCCATGATGGACCCCCACACCGGCGACATCATCGCCATGGCCACCGTCCCAAGCTTCGACCCCAACGACTACGAGCGCGCAAAACCAAACGACCGCCGCAACCGCGTCATTCAAGACACCTACGAGCCCGGCTCAACCATCAAAACCTTCCTCGTCGCTGGCGCGCTCGACCGCAAAGCGGTCAAACCCGACCAACTCTTCGACTGCGAAAACGGCGCATGGCCCGTCGGCGACCGCATCATCCACGACGCCCACCCACACGGCGTACTCAGCGTCCGCGAAATCCACAAATTCTCCAGCAACATCGGCTCCATCAAAATCGGACTCAAGATGGGCCAGACCGCCATCGTCGACACCTTCCGCGCATTCGGCTTCGGCGCAAAAACCAACATCGCCCTCCCCGGCGAAGCCTCGGGCGTCTTGCGCAACCCACGCAACAGCGACGTCTCCATCGCAACCCTCACCTTTGGCCAGGGCCCCATCACCGCCACCGCCCTTCAACTGCTCACCGCCGTCTCTGCCATCGCCAACGGCGGAACCCTCTACGAACCGCGCATCGTCGATCGCATCGTCGATCGCGATGGCAAAATCGTCGAAGCCCGCCCACCCGTCGCCATCCGCCGCGTCATTCGCGAAGAGACCGCCCGCGAGATGCGCTCCATCATGTCGATGGTCACCGAAGACGGCGGCACCGCCACACGTGCCCGCATCCCCTGCCATAAAGTCGCCGGCAAAACAGGCACCAGCCAGAAGCCCGACCCCGCCACCGGTGGATACTCCGCAACCGCGCGCGTCTCCTCATTCATGGGCTTCGTCCCCGCACACAACCCACGCTTCGCCATGGTCGTCGTCGTCGATGAACCAAAGGGCATCAAATACGGTGGCATCGTCGCCGCACCTGTCTTCTCAACCGTCGCCGAACTCGCCCTCAAACGTCACGGCGTCGCCTGCACCGAAGAAGTCGTCGCCACCGCAAAGCCCGGCGCAAACCCCTCACTCGCCGCGCTCGCCCACGGCATCGTCGCCGCCAACGCCGAAGAGACAACCCCCACATCCCGCGAAGGCGACGTCGCTGGCTTCATGAACGAAGGCGTCCCCCGCATGCCCGACCTGCGCGGAAAAACCCTCGTCGAAGTCGTCGAAATCGCCTCACGCAACGGATTCCGTGTCCAGGCAAGAGGCAGTGGCGTCGTCGTCAAACAAGCCCCCCGCGCCGGTGCAAATGAGCCCGACGACGGGGTCGTGAGACTGGTGCTCAACACGGGTGACTAACCCCATCAACGTTCCTTCTGGAGGTGTGACGTGATTACGGTGCGACTATCCGATCTTCTACAGGGAATCTCCGCGACACACGTCCGCGGACCTGTCGATGCGCACCTGCTCGACGTGCAGTTCGACTCGCGTAGCTGCCAGCCCGGCAGCGTCTTCATCGCACGTCGCGGCCAACGCGACGACGGCCACAAACACATCGCCGACGCCGTCACCCGTGGTGCCTCCGCCGTCATCGTCGAAGCCGTACCCGAAGGCGCCTACACCCGCGACGCCGCCGTCTACAAAGTCGACGACTCGCGCGTCGCAATGTCGCTCATGGCCCAGCGCCTCTACGAGTTTCCCGCGCGCGCAATGAAGCTCATCGCCGTCACCGGAACCAACGGCAAAACCACCACCACCTACCTCGTCGAAGCCATGCTTCGCGCCGCGGGCGTCTCGCCCGGCGTCATCGGCACCGTCAGCTACCGCTACGCCGACCGCGTCATCCCCGCCGGACACACCACCCCCGAAGCCATCACCCTGCAACGCGTCTTGCGCCAGATGCTCGAAGCCGGTGTCGGTGGCGTCGCGATGGAAGCAAGCTCCATCGCCATCGATCAAGAGCGCCTGGCGGGCATGGCCTTCGACGTCGCCGCCTTCACCAGGAAGACGAAGCCGTCGACGTCGCCGCAGGACCACCTCGACTACCACAAGACCTTCGAAAACTACTTCGAGGCCAAGCGCCGCCTCTTCACCGAGCTACTCGCCCCCAAAGGCACCGCCGTCATCAACCGCGACGACCCCTACGGCACCAACCTCGCCGCCATCCTCGAAGGCCGCACCATCTCGACCAGCGTCAACCCCGACGCCTCAACCGACATCCGCCCCCTCAAATCCACCGT
>CAZXXB010000084.1:8640-10419 GCA_964644185.1 uncultured Myxococcota bacterium | reverse complement strand
CCCTCGACAGCATCGCCGCCGGCCTCGCCACCTGCCACGGCGCACCCGGACGCATGGAAGGCGTCCCCAACGCGCACGACGTCCGCTGCCTCGTCGACTACGCACACACCCCCGACGCACTCGAACGCGTCCTCGCCGAATTGCGCGCCGTCAAGCGTGCCCGCCTCATCGCCGTCTTCGGTTGTGGCGGAGATCGCGACCGCGGCAAGCGCCCACAAATGGGTCAGGCCGCCGGTGACCTCGCCGACATCACCATCGTCACCAGCGACAACCCACGCACCGAAAAACCAGACGAAATCATCGACGACATCCTCCCCGGCGTCCGCTCAACCGGCGTCCGCGAAGTGCCCGTCAAAGACGCCCACGACGCCGCCCGCGCCAGCGACCGCTTCTTCACCGTCGAGCCAGACCGCCGCGCCGCCATTCACCTCGCCATCGCCCTCGCAAACCCCGGCGACATCGTCCTCCTCGCCGGCAAAGGCCACGAAGACTATCAGGAAATCAACGGCATCCGGCACAACTTCAGCGACCGCGACGAAGCCCTCGCCGCCTTCTCAAACAAGGAGACCGCGTGACCGAGACGCGCCACAGCTACGAGCTTCGCCTGCTCGCTGACGCTGCCCGTGCGTCGGTCGATGGCGTGTTGCCTGCCGTGTGCAGCACCGTCACCACCGACACCCGCGCGCTCGGCACCGGTGCGCTCTTCGTTGCGCTCGTCGCCGCCCGCGATGGACACGACTTCGTCGCCACAGCCGAAGCAAGCGGCGCCTCAGCCGCCGTCGTTGAACGCTCAAAGGTCGCAGCCCTGCGCGCCGCCGGTATCAAGCTGCCCCTCATCGCCGTCGACGACACCCTCCTCGCCTACGGCGACATGGCTCGCGCATGGCGTCGCGTGATGCGCGCCCGCGTCATCGGCGTCACCGGCTCAAACGGCAAAACCACCGGCAAAGAACTCGCCGCCGCTGTCCTCGCCCAGTCGGCACCCACCCTGCGCACCGAGGCCAACTACAACAACCGCATTGGCGTGCCCCGCACCCTCTTCAACCTCCGCCGCGAACACGCCTTCGCCGTCGTCGAGATGGGCATGAACCAGCCCGGCGAAATCGCCGAACTCGCCCGCATCGCCGAGCCCGACGCAGCCCTCGTCACCTCCATCGCCCGTTGCCACCTCGAAGGCGTCGGCGGAATCGACGGCGTCATTCGCGAAAAACAATCGATCTTCGCCGGTGTCCGCCCCGGTGGTCGCTGCATCGTTAACCACGACGACCCACGCATCGCCGCCATGCCCACATTGCGCGGACGCCTCGTCGTCTCCTACGGCTCAGCCCCCGGCAACGACGTGCGCCTCGTCGAGCACGAACCGCTCGGCTTCGCCGGCATTCGCGTCAAACTCGACATCGCGGGCCGCCTCCTCGACTTCCCGTTCCGCGCCTTCGGACGTCACAGCGCCCTCGCCGCCGCTTCCGCCGCCGCCGTCGGACTCGCCTTCTCCGTCGCACCCGAAGCCATCGTCGCCGGACTCTCAACCTTCGAGAGCGTTCACGGTCGCTTCGAACCCCTCAACATCGCCGACCGCCACGTCATCGACGACAGCTACAACGCCAACCCCGAGTCGATCATCGCCGGACTCGACACGATGAAATCGCTCTTCGGCCCCAACAACTTCATCGCCGTCCTCGGTGAGATGTTCGAGCTCGGCGCGTGGGCCAGTGAGTGCCACACCGAAATCGGCGAGTACGCCGCCACGGCAGGTGCGCGAGCCCTCATCGCATTCGGTGG
>CAZXXB010000084.1:2203-8533 GCA_964644185.1 uncultured Myxococcota bacterium | reverse complement strand
GCCCTCACCGCCCCCGGCGATGGGGTCATCATCAAGGGCTCGCGCGGCGTCAAACTCGAACGCGTCGTCGCGCAACTCACCGCGCTCTCCGCGACGCAACATGGGGGTGCATGATGCTGTACCTCCTGCTCGCACCCCTGCGTCACGAATTCCCAATCTTCAACGTGCTGCGCTACCCGCTCTTTCGCGCCAGCATGGCCTTTCTCCTCGCCCTCACGATCTGCCTCCTGCTCGGCCCCGCGTTCATCCGCTGGCTCAAAAAGGTCAAGTTCGGCCAATACATCCGCGACGACGGACCCGCCTCGCACTTCAGCAAAAAAGGCACACCCACCATGGGTGGTCTGCTCATGCTCGTCGCGCTCACACTCGCCATCCTGCTCTTCGGCGACCTCAGCAACGGCTACGTTCTCGCCACCCTCTTCGTCACCCTCGCCTTCGGCGCCGTCGGCTTCCTCGACGACTGGGCCAAGCTGCGCCAGCGCGGCACCAAAGGACTCTCAGGCAAGCTCCGCCTCGCCGTCGAATTCACCGTCAGCTTCATCGTCCTCGCACTCCTCATCCAGTTCCACGATTACAGCACCACCGTCTCCATCCCCTTCATCAAAGAAGCCCGCTTCCACCTCGACCTCGGCATGGCCTACGTCCTCTTCGGCGGACTCGTCATCGTCGGCACCGCCAACGCCGCCAACCTCACCGATGGACTCGACGGACTCTGCATCGGCCCCGTCATCGTCTCCGCCGGTACCTTCACCCTCCTCGCCTACGGCGCAGGCGTCGTCGTCGGTGGATTCAACATCGCTGCCTACCTCAAAATCCCACCTCCCCGGCGTCGTCGAACTCGTCGTCGTCACCGCCGCCCTCGCCGGCGCTGGTGTCGGCTTCCTCTGGTACAACTGCCACCCCGCCGAATTCTTCATGGGCGACACCGGCTCACTCGCTCTCGGCAGCGCACTCGGCACCCTCGCCGTCCTCACCAAAAACGAAATCCTCTCCATCATCCTCCACGGCATCTTCTTCGTCGAAGCACTCAGCGTCCTCATGCAGGTCAGCTACTTCAAATACACAAAAGCCCGCACCGGCGAAGGCCGACGTATCTTCCTCATGGCCCCCCTCCACCACCACTTCGACCGTCCCGGATGGCCCGAGACCAAAGCCGTCGTCCGCTTCTGGATAGTCTCCGTCATTCTCTCGGTCGCGGGCCTCGCGACCCTCAAGCTGAGGTAACCCCGCGTGTGGAATCTCTCACCAGCATGTGATCGCGCGAGCCTCTCGGGGGCTCATGCCTGCGTCGTCGGCGCGGGTCTAAGCGGCATTGCCGCTGCGCGCCTCCTGCTGCGTGAAGGCGCCATCGTCACCCTCATCGACGAGCGCGAACAGCACCGCCCCGCGATGCTACCCGACTCCGTTTTCTTCCTCTCGGGCGCACCCGCAACCGCCCACCTCGCAGCCTGCTCAGGCGTCGTCGTCATCTCGCCCGGTGTGCCCACGCGCAAACCCATCCTCGACGATCTCCGCGCGCGTGGCGTGCCCGTCATCGGCGAGCTTGAACTCGCAAGCTGGTTCATCACCTGCCCCCTCGTTGCCATTACCGGAACCAACGGCAAGAGCACCGTCACCTCGCTGCTCGGCGACATCATGACCGCCGCCAACCGCAACCCCTTCACGGGCGGCAACCTCGGCACCCCCCTTGCCGAACTTCCCCTCGATCTCCCCAGCGCCGGCATCGCCGTCGTCGAGGCTTCCAGCTTTCAACTCGAAACCATCCAGCACTTCCGTGCCGACATCGCCGCGATTCTCAACATCGCCCCCGACCACCTCGACCGCTACGACACGATGGCGAGCTACGCCGCCGCAAAAGCCCGCCTCTTCGAAACCCAGTCGCCCGACGACTTCGCCCTCGTCCGCGCCATCGACGCACAAAACGACTGGGCCCGCACCGGAAGAGCCCAACGCGCATGGGTCGGCTTCGACGATGCAGCATTCGCCCCGGGCCCACGCGCCGTCATCACCCGCGAGACCGCTTCCGCCCCCGCCCGCATCGCTATCGAGTTCGGCGCGCGCCACGTGCTCGAAGTCGCAAACCCCGCGCTCATCGCCCCCCACAACCTCGAAAACACCGCCTTCGCCGCCCTCGCCGCCATTCTCGCTGGCGTCCCCTTCGCCGCCATCGAGACCGCCGTCCGCAACTTCACCGCGCTCCCCTTCCGCTTCATCGACGAGGGATACGCGCGCGGCATGCGCTTCATCAACGACAGCAAAGCCACCAACGTCGCCGCCGCCGCCAAAGCCATCCAAGGCACCGCGGGCCCACTCATCCTGCTGCTCGGTGGCGTCGCCAAAGAAGACGACTTCTCACCCCTCGTCGCCGCCGCCCAGAAACGCATCGCCCGCACCTACGTTTTCGGACAAGACGCCGCGCGCATCGCACCCGCTTTCGCGCACGAGGCCGAACTCATCGCCGCTGAGACCCTCGCCGCCGCCGTCGCCCACGTCGCGAGCCACCCCATCGCCAACGCCACCGTGCTGCTCGCCCCCGCCTGCGCCAGCTTCGACCAATTTACCGGATACCGCCAACGCGGCGAGCTTTTCCGCCGCCTCGTGCGCGAACTCCAGCAATCTTCAACCGCGCCGTCGAACGGGGCAGGGGGGGCATCATGCGCCTGACCCTCCCACGCCTGCGCGCCGCCGCAAGCACCTTCGACCCCGTCCTCATGGTCGCCACCGTCGCGCTCTCGGTGCTCGGCGTCACCATGATCTACTCCGCGAGCGCCATCGCAGCCTCCGCCAGCGATCGCATGGGCCACGACGAATTCTACTACGCCAGCCGCCAGCTCTCGATGGTCGTCTTCGGCCTCATCCTCATGGCCATCACCTCGCGCATCCCCTACCAAATCTTCGCCAAACTCGTCCGCGTCGCGCTCTTCGCCGCCATCCTCCTCCTCGTTCTCATCTACGTCCCCGGCCTCGGACGTGAAACCAACGGCGCCACCCGCTGGCTCGACCTCGGTGGCTTCAGCTTCCAGCCAAGCGAGTTCGCAAAATTCGCCCTCGTCCTCTACCTCGCAAAATCGCTCGCCTACAAAAAAGACAACAAGGTGAGACACTTCACGACAGGCGTCCTCTCGCACGGCCTCGTCACCCTTCTGCTCGCGAGCCTCATCGTCTTCCAGCCCGACCTCGGCACACCCGCCACGATGTTCGCCATCCTCTTCTTCCTCATGTTCATGGCCGGCACCCGCATCAGCCACCTCGCCATCGTCATCATCCCCACAATCCTCGTCCTCGCCCTCGCCATCCGCTTCAAAGCCTACCGCCTCGCCCGCTTCATGTCGTTCCGCGACCCCTTTCAAGAGCGCTTCGGCGTCGGCTACCAACTCTGCGAATCACTCATCTCCATCGGCTCCGGCGGCCTCTTCGGACACGGACTCGGCGAAGGCCACAAAAAGCTCTACTTCCTCCCCGAATCCCACACCGACTTCGTCTTCGCCGTCGTCGGCGAAGAACTCGGCTTCGTCGGCATCTGCCTCCTCCTCGTCCTCTTCGCCATCTGGATCGTTCGCGGCATCACCATCTCGGTCAACGCCGTCGACGCCTTCGGCCAGCTCATGGCCCTCGGCATCACCTTCTCCATCGGCTTCCAGGCCTTCTTCAACATGGCCGTCGCCATGGGCATGCTCCCCACAAAGGGACTCCCCATGCCCTTCGTCTCCTACGGGCGCACCTCACTCCTCATGACCTTCGTCGCTACGGGCGTCCTCATGAACATCCACGCCGGTGGCGTCGGGCGCGACGCCCGCGAACGCGGCGGCGCCAACCGCCGCCTGCAAGACGCCCCACGCCCCGCAACAGGTGGCGCAGGCCACGCTGCCGCCCCCGCCCACCACGGAGGTGCATCATGACCGCGATGCGCCTCATCATCGCTGGCGGCGGCACCGGCGGACACCTCTACCCCGGCGTCGCCGTCGCCGAAGCCCTGCTCGCCCGCGACAGCGCCGCGAAAGTGCTCTTCATCGGCACAGCCCGCGGCATCGAAGCCCGCGTCTTGCCGCAACTCGGCTTCGACCTGCGCCTCATTCGCATCAGTGGACTAAAGGGCCTCGGCATCGCGCAAAAACTCTCCGCCCTCTTTCGCCTCCCCGCCGCCGTACTCGAATGCGCCGCCATCCTCCGCGCGTTCAAACCCCACGCAATTCTCTCGGTCGGTGGCTACGCCGCGGGCCCCGCCGGCCTCGCCGCCGCACTCTTGCGCCTGCCCCTCGCCGTGCTCGAACAAAACACCCGACCCGGACTCACCAACCGCGCACTCGGCAAACTCGCGTCGCGCGTCTTCGGCACCTTCGACGAAAGCCGCCCCTTCTTCCCCACCTCGCGCTTCGTCCTCACCGGCAACCCCCTGCGCATGGCCTTCGTCCGCCGCGTCGATGAGCTTCACGCCACAAACGCAAGCGCCACCACAGTCCCCGCCACACCGCCCCACGTACTCGTGACGGGCGGCTCGCAAGGCGCATCGGCCCTCAACAAACTCGCCGTCGCCGCATTCACCTCACTTGGCGCGCGGGCAAAAAACATCCGCATCACCCACCAGACCGGTGCCGCCGATGAAGCCGCAACCCGCGACGCCTACAAGAACGCCAGCATCAACGCCGAAGTCGTCCCCTTCATCGACGACATGCCCGCCAGCATGGCAGCCGCGACCCTCGTCGTCTGCCGCAGCGGAGCAACCACCGTGGCCGAGCTTTCCGCTCTCGGTAAGCCCGCCATCTACGTGCCGTTCCCCTTCGCCACCGACAACCATCAAGAGCACAACGCTCGCGCGGTCGTCGATGCAGGGGGCGCGCTCATGTTTCGTCAGGCTCAACTCACCGGCGACGCCCTGGGGCAAGTCATCGGTGAACTGCTCTTCGACAACGACAGACTTACGCGCATGGGCAAGTGCGCGGCGGCGTTTGGAAAACCACACGCCGGGTCGCTCGTCGTCGATGAACTCGAACGTCTCGCCGGGCTTCACGCCTGACGCGTCGCACGAGTGGCACGTGAGCGGTGCCGCAAAATCAGTCGTCCGTTGTCTCTGCGTTTGACTCGTTCAAACGCCTGTTCGGGTTCTCAGGGTTTCTCGGTTCGTAAGGCGACATCGATGGTACTTTTTGGCAGCAAGCCGTATCGCATTCACTTCGTAGGCGTAGGCGGCATCGGCATGAGCGGCATCGCAGAGCTGCTCGTTAACCTCGGCTTTCGCGTGTCGGGCAGCGACCTGCGCGCAAGCGAGGTCACGCGCCGACTCGAATCGCTCGGCGCCCGCATCATGCTCGGCCACGACGCCGCCAACATCGAAGGCGTAGACGTCGTCGTCATCTCCTCCGCCGTCAAAGCCGACAACCCCGAAGTGCGCTTCGCCCGCGCCCAAAAAATCCCCGTCATTCGCCGCGCTGAAATGCTCGCCGAACTCATGCGCCTCAAATACGGCATCGCCGTCGCCGGTTCACACGGCAAAACCACCACCACCTCGCTCGTCGCAACCGTCCTCGACGTCGCCGGCTGCGACCCCACCATGGTCGTCGGCGGAAAACTGCGCGCCTTCGGCAGCAACGCGCGCTTAGGCCAAAGCGAATACCTCGTCGCCGAAGCCGATGAATCCGACGGCAGCTTCCTCCTCCTCTCACCCGCCATCGCCATCGTCACCAACATCGACGACGAACACCTCGACCACTTCGGCACCCCCGACGCCATCAAGGCCGCCTTCATCGAATTCGTAAACCGCCTCCCCTTTTACGGACTCGCGGCCCTCTGCGCCGACCACCCCGGCGTCCGCGCCATTCTCCCCGCCATCGAGCGCCGCTTCGTCACCTACGGCATCACCACCGACACCGCCGACTACCTCGCACGCGACATCGCCTTCGAGACCACCGGCCTCCGCTTCACCGTCGTCCGTCGCGGCGAACCCATCGGCACCGTCTCAGCCCGCCTCTTCGGCGAACACAACGTCCGCAACATGCTCGCCGTCATCGCCGTCGCCGACGAACTCGGCATCCCCTTCGCCACCACCATCGCCGGACTCGCCGCGTTTCAGGGCGTCGAACGCCGCTTCGAATTCAAAGGCGAAGCCGCGGGCGTACTCGTCGTCGACGACTACGGACACCATCCCGAAGAGATTCGCGCCACCCTCGCCGGAGCACGTCGCGCCCACGACCGCCGCATCGTCGTCGCCTTTCAGCCGCACCGCTTCACCCGCACACGCGACTGCTTTGCCGACTTCATCACCGCCTTCGACGACGCCCACCACGTCTTCATCACCGACATCTACGCAGCAGGTGAAGCCCCCATCGAAGGCAT
>CAZXXB010000084.1:0-2121 GCA_964644185.1 uncultured Myxococcota bacterium | reverse complement strand
CGACCTACCCGCGCGCGTCGCCGCCTTCGCACAGCCCGGCGACCTCGTCTTCACCTTAGGTGCCGGCAGCATCTCGCAGATCGGCCCCGACATTCTTCAACACCTCACGCTTCAACAACCGCACCCCCACGACGCCGCACCAACCGAAGGGAGAGCCCCATGAGCTACACGAGCCCACTCGCGCTCATCCCCGAACTTGAGCGCCTCACCCAAACCCACGGCGGCATGCTCACCGTCGAGCCCGCCTTCTCACTCGCACCCCTCACGAGCTACAAACTCGGCGGCGTCGCCACCGTCTTCGTCACCGTCCGCGCGCGCACCGCTCTCGCCGCCGTGCTCGCCCTCACCCACCGCATCGATCTCGAACCCGTCATCCTCGGCAACGGCACCAACGTCCTCATCTCCGACGAGGGACTCGACGCGGTGGTCGTGAAACTCGACGGTGAGTTCAACGACGCCCGCCGCATCGACGAAACCCGCGTCTACGTCGGTGCCGCCATGCGTGCCACCGGCGCCATTCGCTTCGCCCAACAGCACGGCCTGCTCGGTTCCGAAGGCTGGGCCGGCATCCCCGGCTCCGTCGGCGGCGCCGTCGTCATGAACGGAGGCACGCGCGCAGGCGACACCTCGCAAATGGTCGAGTCGCTCGACCTCATGCTGCAAAACGGCGATACCCAGACCCTCGCCGCCGCCGACGCCGGCTTCGCCTACCGCCGCTCGCGCCTCCCCATCGGCTCCGTCGTACTCGGCGCCACCCTGCAACTGCGCGCGGGTGCCGAAGCCGAACTCGAAGCCGCCCGCGCCGCCATGCGTGACGAACTCCAGCGCCGCACCAAAACACAGCCCTACCACGAACCCTCGTGTGGCTCGGTCTTCAAAAACCCACCCGGCACCCACGCCGCAAAACTCATCGAAGACGCAGGTCTAAAAGGCACCTCGTTCGGCGGCGCCACCATCTCGACGCGACACGCCAATTTCATCGTCGTCCCCGACCCCACGCGCGCCACCGCCCACGAGGTCTACACCCTCTTGCGCGCCACTCAAGAGCGCGTCGCCCGCGTCAGCGGCATCCACCTCACACCCGAAGTGCGACTGCTCGGACGCTTCGACGACCGCGACGTCGGCCCACTCGTCGCCGCCATGGAATCTCACAGCGCAACAAACCCACAACCGCAAAAGGGGGCCACACCGTGACCGCCGCTTCGCCACACCGCAACGCCCGCGTCGCCGTGCTCTATGGTGGCCCTTCCGCTGAGCGCGACGTCTCGCTCAACACCGGGCGCCTCATCCACGAAGCCCTGCGACGTCAGCAGCTCGACGCCCACCTCATCGACGCCGGCCCCGACCTCGCCACGCGTCTTGCCGACCTGCGCGCCACCGTCGTCTTCAACGCCCTCCACGGCAGATTCGGCGAAGACGGCTGTGTGCAGGGTCTGCTCGAATGGATGCGCCTGCCCTACACCGGCACCGGCGTCGCCGGCAGCGCCATCGGCATGGATAAAGTCCTCTCGCGCCGCGTCTTCACCGCCGCCGGACTCCCAATGGCCGACGCCCTCATTCTCACCGACGGCACTTCCAGCAACCCACCCACGCCGCCCTTCGGCTTCCCCTGTGTCGTAAAGCCCGCACGCGAGGGCTCTTCCGTCGGCGTCAGCATCGTCCACGACGCCGCCCACTACGGCCCCGCCATCGCCGCCGCCGCAAAATTCGGCGGCGACATTGTCGTCGAGCAGTTCATCGCCGGACGCGAAATCTCCTGCGCATGGCTCACGGGCGAAGTCATCGGCACCATCGAGATCAAGCCCGCTGTCGAGTTCTACGACTACCACGCCAAATACCTCTCGAACGACACCCGCTACGAGACCCCCGCGCAACTCAACGACGACGCCTCGCGCGCAATCGTCGAAGCCACCCGCACCCTCAACGCCGTCATTGGCGCACGTGGAGCAACCCGCGCCGACTTCATCGTCCCCGAACGTGGCACACCCGTGTTGCTCGAAGTCAACACGCTCCCCGGTATGACCGTTCACAGCCTCGTGCCGCAGGTCGCTGCTGCCCGTGGCATCACCTTCGATGAACTCTGTCTGCGCATCCTCGACGATGCGTCGCTAAAGGGCTGAC
>CAZXXB010000083.1:4502-14608 GCA_964644185.1 uncultured Myxococcota bacterium | reverse complement strand
TGGGTGGGTGGTGCGCGCGGGTGACTCGCGGTTTATCCCGGTGGTAAGGCTTGTCAAGCAATCCGATTTACCGATACGTTGAGCGGCAGACCAACGATGAGGCGGCGAAGATGAGCGAGGCAGCAGCCCAGCAAGCGAGGTACAAGCGGCGCACGTATGTTGTCGACCGCGGGTTCCAGTTCAAGTACACGATGATGATCACCGTGTTTGGCACGGGCATCGCGGCGCTACTTGGGTGGTTTTTGTATGACTCGATTCGCGAATCGACTGAGATCGCGAACATGATGGCCGAGTTTCCTGAATTGCAGATGCAGATTCAGGAGCGCGACGCGCAGAAGATGCTGATCATCGGGCTTGGGGTGACGGCTATCTGTTTGTGGCTCGTGATTTGGGGCATCGTGATGACGCATCGGGTTGCGGGGCCGATGTTCATTATGACGCGGTATGTGCGTCAGCTTGGTGCGGGTGAGTATCCGAGCCTTCGTCCGCTGCGGAAGAACGACGAGCTGCGTGAGTTTTTCGACGCGTTCAAGACGATGCTCGATACGCTTTCAGACCATGACCGCAAAGACCTTGAAGAGTTGCGTGCGGTGGCGAAGAAGCTCGATGATCTTTCGGCGCGTGCGGCGAAGGGCGAGAGCAACGCCGATTTGTCGCGCGAGTTGCGGTCGCTTGTCGAGCCGTTGCGGTCGGTGGCGAGCCACAAGGCGAAGCGTTTGAAGCTGCCGAATTTCTGAGGTGCGTGCGTCTGCGACGCGCACGAGTTGACCAGGCACAAAGGCGATTCGATTGCCGCGTGGGCCCTTCCGGCGTAGCATGGTGGGGCTGCGCGGTGTTTGTTTTTTGAGGCGCAGCGGGCGGAGCGATGAGCGATTTACTGCACAAGTATGCGCGCGTGATTGGGCTTGCGTTGCTGCTGGTCGCTCCATTTGGTTTGCTCTACGCGAGTATAAAGGTGCCGACGCGCGATGAGCCCGTTGCGCGGCTGATTGTGTTTGTGCAGCAGCCCGTTGCGGCGGTGGTGGCGCGGGTGACGGGGGCGTTGCTCGATGTGTGGGATGGGTATGTGGCGTTGCTGGATGTGCGTAGTGAGAATGAGGCGTTGCGGGCCGAGCTTGCGACGGCGCGGTTGAAGGCGGCGCAGGTTGATGAGTTGGCGGCGCAGAATGAGCGGTTGCGCAAGTTGGCTGAGATGGGGGGCAGGCTCGATGCGACGGGGTGGTTGTCGGCGCGGGTGACGGGGGTTGATATTTCTCCGGCGACGCGGCTTGTGCGGATTGATCGGGGTGAGGGTGATGGGCTGCGGCGGTTTATGCCGGTTGTTTCAGAGCGGGGTCTCGTGGGGCGGATTCATCGGGTGTATGCGGGCGCGAGCGATGTGTTGTTGATTGATGATCCGCGGTCGGCGGTGCCGGCGCGTGTGGCGCGGACGCGGACTCCGGTGACGATTCGTGGGACGGGGCTGGCGTCGCTGGATATTGCGCATCTGGAGGTGACGGAGTCGGTGGAGGTGGGTGATGCGGTGGTGACGGCGGCTGTGGGCGGGGTGCTTCCGGCGGGGTTGCCGATTGGGCGGGTCGAGCGGGTGACGCGGCAGCAGAATGCGTTGTTTGCAGAGGCGCGGTTGCGTCCGGATGCGGATTTGAAGCGGCTTGAGGAGGTGGTGGTGGTGACGGGTGCGCGGGGTGAGGATGATTTGTTTGATTTGCCTGAGGTGTTTCGTTTGAGTGGCGCGACGGGTGGTGAGTTGTTGCGGGGTGACCCTGATGCGGCGCCGCAGCGTGGTGTTGAGCGGCAGCCGGGCGCGGCGGAGTTTGCGCCGTGATTGTCGCGGTGGTGGCGATTGGGGCGTTGATGATTGATGCGGCGATGGCGGGGTTGCGGGCGGCGCTCTCGACGCATGAGCCGTTGTGTCTTGCGGCTGCTGTGGCGGTGTTTCAGTTTGGGTTTGTGATGGCGGGTGTGGCTCCATTTGCGGGTGTGGTGGTGGTGGGGTTTGCGGCGGATGTGGCGGCGGGGACGCCTGCGGGGGCGTATCTTTCGGCGAGTGTGTTGTGCGCGGCGCTGTTGCGGTTTTTGCGGACGCTGGTGAACACGACGAGTTTGTGGGCGTTTGCGGCGGGGTCGGGGGTGACGGCGATGGTGATACACGGGTTTGGGTCGTGGCTTGCGTCGCTCGGTCTCGCGGGTGAGGTGTCGCTGGGTTTTGCGTTGCTGTTGCGGACGGGGGTGTTGACGGGTCTTGTGGCGGCGGCGTGTGGGGTTCCGTTGAGAAAGTTTGAGCAGCGGGTGGCGCGGGCGAACGAGGGATTGGCGCTGCCCGGAGCGTGAGGGGTGGGTGAATGGTGCAGTCGATTCGCAGCGCAGAGGCACCGCAAGAGTATGCGCGGCGGTTCGTCGTGTTTAGCGTGCTGCTTGTTGTTCCGTTCGCGTTGCTGATTGGGCGGTTGTACTTTTTGCAGGTGGTGAGGGGCGAGCATTACGCGTCGCGCAGTGAAGCGAACTTTGTGCAGTTTCGTGAGATTCCGGCGATACGGGGGATGATTTTCGACCGGCACGGCGAGGTGCTGGCGAGCAATCGTCCGGCGTACAACGTGTATTTGACGCCGGCGTTTTGTACCGACCGTGATGCGACGCTGACGCGGCTCGATGAATACCTTGAGATGACGAGCGACGAGCTTGAGCGGGTGCGTGAGCGGTTGAAGCAGGCGCGGGGGTTGAATCGGTTTCGTCCGCAGCTTGTGAAGGCGGATGTGGCGCGGGAGATGGTGAGTCGGCTGGAGTTTTATCGGAGTGAGCTGACGGGCGTTGATGTGATTCCGGTGCCAGAGCGGTACTACAACCACGGGTCGCTGGCGGCGCACACGGTGGGGTATTTGAATGAGATTGGCGACAAAGAGCTGAAGGAGTTGAAGGCGAAGGGGCGTGATTATGGGCCGGGTGATTTGATTGGTCGGGCGGGTATTGAGGCGGCGTTTGAGAATGAGCTTGCGGGTGAAGATGGCGAGCGCAAGGTGGTGGTGGATGTGTTGGGTCGGGCGTTGAATGAAGAGCTTGCGCGCGAGTTGATACCCGACCCCGTGATACGTCCATCGCGCAGTGGTGATGACCTTTACAGTACGATTGACGTGAAGTTGCAGCAGGCGGCTGAGGAGGCGTTTGCGGAGCATCGTGCGGGGGCGCTTGTGGCGCTTGATCCGCGGACGGGGTTTGTGCGGGCGATTGTGTCGCAGCCGGGGTATGACCCGAACCAGATGATGCGGCGGATGACGGTGGGTGAGTATCGCGCGCTTGTGGATGACCCGTTGAAACCGTTGTTGCCGCGGGCGATTGCCTCGACGTATCCGCCTGGGTCGACGTGGAAGGTGGTGGGGGCGATTGCGGCGATGGCTGAGAAGATGGTGGGGGCTGAGACGCGGTTGAATTGCGCTGGTGCGCATGCGGTGGGTGGGTATCGGTTTCGGTGTCACAGCGAGCGCGGGCACGGTGAGGTGAACATTGTGCAGGCGTTGCAGTACTCGTGCGATGTCTATTTTTACAAGCTTGCCGAGCGGATGGGGATCGACACGATTGCGAAGTACGCGCGGATGTTAGGGATGGGGCAGTCGCTGGGGTTGGCGTTGCCGGGCGAGCGGGTGGGTATCGTGCCGACGCGTGAGCGGCACGACAAGGTGACGCCGGGTGGGTATCGGCTGGGGTTTGCGTTGAACTCGATCATTGGTCAGGGCGACACGACGGCGACGGCGATGGAGCTTGCGGTGCTGTATGCGGCGGTGGTGAATCGTGGGCGGGTGCCACGTCCGCAGTTTGTGCAGAAGATCGCGGCGGTGGATGGGACGGTGGTGCGGCAGTTTGAGCCGGAGTTTGTGGCCGATGCGGCGGGGGTGCCGGGTGAGGCGTGGGATGCGGTGGCGAAGGGGCTTGATTACGTGGTGAACGTGCCCGGGGGTACGGCGTTTGCGAAGCGGATACCCGAGGTGCGGGTGATGGGTAAGACGGGTACGGCGCAGGTGGCGTCGCTGGGTAAGAAGCGCAAGACGAAAGAAGAGACGCCGTGGCGGTTGCGTGATCATGCGCTGTTTGTGGCGGCGGCTCCGGTGGAGAATCCGGAGATTGTGGTGGCGGTGATTCACGAGCACGGGGGGCACGGTGGCAGCGATGCGGCGCCGATCGCGATGCAGTTTTTGCGGCGGTACTTTGGGCTTGATGAGCCTGAAGAAGAGCCGGTGAGCGTGCCGGGGTTGTTGCGGTGGCGCGGGCTTGGTCGTGCGGCGGATGCGGTTGCGGATGCGGCGGTTGAGGCGAGCGACGAGGCGGCAGCGGCGGGGGCGGCGGCGGAGGCAGGGGAAGGGGATGTGCGTGAAGACGAGGTGCGGGAGGGTGAGGTGCGGGAAGGTGAGGTGGGTGGGGTTGAAGAGATTCAGCCCCCACCCGAAGAGTGAGTGGGCGCGGTGAGCGGGGTCACGGTGAGGGTGCCGGTGGGGGTGGGGCGTTGCGTGGTGGTCAGCTTCCGTGCAAGGTTGAGGTTGCCATGCTGCTTGAATTTCGCGTCAGCAATCACAAGTCGATTCGTGAAGAGCAGGTGCTTTCCATGCTGCCGGAAGGGTTGAGCGTGGAAGATGCCGCGAAGCTCACGCCTGAGGAGTTGCGCGCGCGTTTGTTGACCGTGGCGGCGATTTACGGGGCCAACGCGAGCGGGAAGAGCAACGTGCTTGATGCGATGAGTGCGGCGCGTTCGGCGGTTCGGCTCTCATTTAGAAGCTGGAGTCCAACAGCACGGCGCGTGCCCCACTCACCGTTCGCGTGGGGTGAATGGGCTGCGAAGCCGAGCCTGTACGAATTCGTGATTTTGTATGAGGCCAGAGTCTACCGCTATGGGTTCGAGGTCTCGCGCAAGGGATTCGAGAACGAGTGGCTCTTCGAGTTGGGTAGTGGTGAGCGGGTCTTTGAGCGGGAGGGGCAAGAAGTCGTGCCCCCACCTGAACGAGAAGATAGTTCACCCGATAGCACCGTACCGATTAACGCCTTGTGGTTGTCGCGCCAAGCCCAGTTCAGGGTTCGCTGGGCGTTGGAGGTGTTCGCATGGTTCGGAGCGGTGGACTATCTGCCGCCATATGGCGAGGGCTTCATTGTTCTTGAGACTTCGGTGGCAAGGTGGCTGGACAAGCACGCGGACACGAGTGACGAGCGCGCTCAGTTTTTGCGCCTGATTCGACATGCTGACCTGGGTATCCACGACATTCTTATCCACGCCACCACTGAAGAACGGCATGTTGGCGATGATCCGATTTTCGATCACGATGGTGACGTCGTAGACGTGCGCCCGAGATTCGAAGAGGTAGAGGTCAAGCGCATTTCGTTCAGCCACGACAGTGCCGCTGCTGATGCCACGCTTCCACTCATTTCAGAGTCGCGCGGAACGAAAGCCCTGTTGCGGGGCGCAATGCGGTTCATTGATGCGCTCGAAACGGGCGCGACGGTTTTTGCCGACGAGTTGGAATCAAGCCTGCACTCGGTGCTTGCGACTGAGCTAGTGTCTCTTTTCGCTCGGGCAGAAACCAACGCACGTCGCGCGCAACTGATCTTCGCGACGCATGATACCAACCTGCTGCGCGGGGTCGGTCGCTCTGGGCCTCTCGCGCCAGAGAACATCTGGCTTGTCGAGAAAGACGCGCACGGGGCGTCGCACCTTTATCCGCTGTCAGAGTTTCAACTCGGCGAGGGGATTGACCTTGAGCGCGACTACCTTGATGGCCGCTTTGGGGCGTTGCCTTTTGTGGGTGAACTGCGGCGCATTTTCGAGACTCCGCGCACGGCGGCGGTGGATGCCGAAGGCACCGGTGGGGATGGTGAGGGGAGTGCGTCGCTTGGGGTCGCGCCATGAGCAAACCCGCGCAACGCCCGCGCAACTCAGGTCGCGGCCCCGAGAAAAAGCAGCCGCGCAAACGGTTTCTCATCGTGTGCGAGGGTGAGGTCACCGAGCTCGAATACTTCACGTTCTTCAAGAATTGGGTGACCAACCCTCTCGTTGACGTGATCCCCTTGCAGTCGAGCAAGGGCACGCATGCTTGCGGCGTCGTCCAAGCTGCGCTGGAGAAGCGGAAGGAGCTTGAAGGCGAAAACAGGTGGCAAGCGCACGATGAGCTGTGGTGCGTCTACGATGTCGACGCCAAACCATCAGCCGATTTGAACAATGCGCGGCAAAGGGCCAACGCGAATAACGTCAACGTCGCCGTTTCAAACCCAAGCTTCGAATTGTGGCTGCTGCTGCATCTGCGCGAACCGCCGGGTATGCAGCGCCGCGACCAGGTGGCGGCGATGCTGACGAAGTTACTTGACCCGCCGAAATACGAGAAGCATCTCGACGACAAGCACTGGGAGAAGCTCTGGCCAGGCTACGGTGACGCAGTGAAGCGGTCGCAGCGACTTCGTGCCGACCCAGACTTTGAGGGCAAAATCGTCGAGCAGAAGAATCCATCGACGGACGTTGATCTACTCACCGAGAGCATCCGTGAGGCGCGAGAAGCACCGGCTTGGTTGCGCGAGCCGTGACGCGCAGAACGCACAGAAAACTAAAACGCTCCGATGGCGCTGAGTTGATTGCTTCGCTTTCGGTGCGTCAGAACGCACCTATCGCGCTGAGTTGATTGCTTCGCTTTCGGTGCGTCAGAACGCACCTATCGCGAAGTGGATAGCAAACGGGGCTTCGCGGAAGGCGCGGTTGGGGTTGATGTTGAAGCCGAGATCGACGGCGAGCGGGCCAACGGGTGTGGCGTAGCGGATGCCGAAGCCCGATGCCGGGCGAAGGTCGCGCCAGTTGAAGTCGGCGGCGGTGAGCCAGAGTCCGCCCCAATCCATAAAGACGGCGCCGCCGAGGTCGCCGACGATGGGAAAGCGTAGCTCGCCTTTGAAGAGCAAAAAGGTGTTGCCGCCGAGTGATTGCACGGTCTCGTCGCTCGCCTGTGCTGCGCGGATGCTTTCGATGCTGCGCTGGGCGTAGGTGGGGCTGAGTCCGTTTTCAGGAAAGCCGCGGAGTGTTGCGCGTCCACCGAGGTAGAAGCGGCGGTTGAGGGGGGTTTGCAGGCGGTCTTCGAGTATCGAGTTGCTGTTTGAGAATGAGAAGATGTTGCCGCCGCTGACGGCACCGGCGAGGACCCATTTGTCGCCGATGAATGAGAGGGGCAGGTAGCCGTTGATGCGTCCGTGAAGTTTGACGTAGCGGACTTCGATGTCGCCGCCGAACTCTTGTGCCCAGTCGGCAGTGGCGGTGAAGAGGGCGCCTCTGCGCGGGTTTACGGCATTGTCGCGCAGGTCGTAGGTCCATGTATTGCGCAGGGTGCCGATGATGGATTGGCCTTCGGGGAGGCGGAGGATGTCTTGTTCATCGGGGGTGAGGTTGATTTGGTCGTTGGGGAAGACGGTGAGGTTGGCGTATTCGATTTCGTATTGGACGGTGGCGGTGAGTTTGCGGATGATTTCGATGTCGATGCCGGGTGCGATGGCGAAGCGGTCGAGGCCGAAGGTGCGTCCGTTGTCGCGTTCGTTGACGAGGTCTACGCGGGCGCCGACGTTGTGGGGGATTTTGTAGGGTTTGCTCCAACCGAAGATGCGTGGGTAGTGAAAGCCGAGCTCGATGAGGCGTTCGATTTGTTGGTAGACGGGCAGGTCGAGCAGGCGGTTTCGGGCTGCGGGGTCGATGAGGATGTCGAAGACGCGGTAGTTGACGCGGGCGCGGGCGAGCAGATCGACGGCGGAGCCGAAGAGGTTGAAGTGACGGTATTCGACGAAGGCGCGGACGCCGTCGGTGGTTGAGAGTCCGAAGCCGGGTTCGATGACGTTGCGGGCGCGTTCGCGGACTTCGATGACGACGTCTTTTGTGTCTTCGACGAGTTCGAGATCGACGACGTTGATGGAGACGCTGGAGAGGATGCCGGTGTTGAGGAGGAGGCGGCGCGTGGCCTCGACTTCGGCGCGGCGAAAGACTCCACCGCGTTTGAACATGAGGCTTTCTTCGATGACGAGGGGTTTGGTGTCGATGAGTCCGCGAAAGCGAATTTCGCCGACTTTGACCTGCACGCCTTCATCGCTCTCCCAGGTCAGGCGGACGGTGCGTTTGTCGGGGCTGAAGTCGGTGCGGACGAAGACCTGTGCGTAGAGGTAGCCTTCGTCGTGGAGCTGGCGTTCGATGGCGGCGCGTTGTGACTCGACGAGGACTTCGTCGTAGGGGGTGCCTGAGCTGACTTTGAGGGCGGTTTCGAAGTCGGGGAGGATGGCGCGTGGGCGTTCGACTCTGGCTTCGATGATTTGGGTTTGTACGCCGGCGTCGACGGTGATGGTGAGGGCGACGAGGCGTCCTTCGTCGCGGTGGCGGATTTGGGTGAGGCGGGCGCTTGCGGAGAGGTATCCCCAGCGGCGGTATTGACCTGCGAGGGCTTCGCAGGCGCGTTCGAAGTGGCGTGCGCGGTAGAGGCGCGTGGGGTCGTTTTCGGTGACGCGGCGTTGTTCGTTTTGCTTTGCGTATTCGTTGGTGGCGGTGCGGTGGTCGATGTCGGGGACCATGGGTTGAAGTGCGCCTGAGGCGTAGAGTCCATCGTCGAGCGTGGCTTGCCTGACGAGGTCGCGATAGACGGTGTGGAGGCGTTCTTCGCCGACGCCGGTTGGTCCGACGAAGCGGATGGATTCGACGCGGGTCTGGATACCTTCGCGGACGGTGAAGAGGACGTCTCGTCGTGATTTGTCGGGGGAGGTGCGGGTTTTTGCGGTGACGCGGGCGAGTGAGTATCCGCGGTCGAGCAGGGCTTCGCGCAGACGTTCGGCGATGTCGGCGACACCGGCGTCGGAGTAGTCTGCGATTTGGTCGAGGCGGGCCCACTCTGCGAGGGTTTTGACGGGCATGGCTTCTGGGCCCTGCCATGTGACGGTGACTTTGGGGCCTGCTGCGATGTCGATGCGAATGTCGGCGCGGGTGCGGGCTTCGTCGAGGTATTTGATGATGGGTCGGGGGGGCACGCGGGCTTCGAGGTAGTGTTGTGAGCGGAGCAGGGCGAGGACGCGGTCGATGCCGAGTTCGAGGTCTTCCATGTTGACGATGTCGCCGGGTCGCACACCCAAGGCTGCACGCAAGAGTGAGCGAGGTGCGCCGAGCTTTCCGGTGAAGCGGAGGCGGTCAATGCGCAGGGGTTCGCCTTCGACGACGGTGACGACGAGTTTGCCCATGGGGCCCTGTCGGTCGTCGAAGGTGAGGCGAATTTCGGCGTTGATGTATCCGCGGCGGTCGTATTCGTTTTTGAAGCGGCGGATGGAGCTGTCGGCGCGGCGCAGGCGGAGGGGTTCGCCGGGGGCGAGTTCGAGTTGGCGCAGGACTTCGTTGCGCGAGAAGAGGGTGACGCCGATGATTTCGATTTCGGTGATGGTGGGCAGTGGTGTGACTTCGATGAAGACGGTGACGGTGCCGTCGGGGTTGCGGCGCGAGCGGATATCGACGGCGGAGAGGTTTCCGCGGGCGAAGATGCGGCGTGCGGTGCGGGCGAAGAGGGCTGGTGAGACGCGGGTGCCGGGGGTGATTTGCGAGAGGCGTTCGATGGCGGCGGCTTCGTCGCGGGCGCCGATGACCTCAACGTCGCGAATGACGGGGGCCCGTGCGGCGAGGTCGTTGTCGAGGGCTTCGATGTCGAGGTTGTAGAACCAGTCGTTGGGTGTGGCGGCGGCGGGTGTGGTGAGGCTCGTGGGCGATGCGGGCGTGGCGGTGGTGTCTGGTGAGTCTGGTGAGGTGGGTGTGTTCGCTGAGTTGGCTGAATCAGCCGCGGTGGGCGAGTCGGCGGAGTCAGGTGCGGGGGTGGTGTCGCGGGCGAGGGCTGGCGTGGCCGCGCTGACGAGCGAGACAAGCGCACAGGCAACGATTGCGCCGAGGGTCACCTGCACGCTTCGTTTACCGATCGCTTTGCAGGCCGATGGCTGGGCCTGCCTTGGCCGGGCGCTTCAAGTCGCTTTCGGCGATGCCGCCGTAGCGTTCGATGCGCGCCTTTTCCATGAGTTCGCGGGTGCCGCGCAGTTCGGTGAGCATGATGTCGAGGATCGGAAGAGCACACGTCTAGGGAAAGAGTGTA
>CAZXXB010000083.1:2150-4492 GCA_964644185.1 uncultured Myxococcota bacterium | reverse complement strand
TCAACGGCAGTGAGTTCGGCGTTGGCGCGGTTGTGGGCGAGGGTTTCGCCGATGATGCCGAGCGACTTCCATTTGCGGAGGCGGGCGAGTTCGTTGATGCGGGTGTCGAGACGTTCGATGGCGCGGGTGAAGTTGAGCCCGACGACTTTTTGGACGTTGATGTCGCTGCAGATGCGATCGTCGCTCATCGAGCCTGTGATGGGCAGTGCTTTATCCCAGAGGAGGTTGAGGATCATCTGGACGAGTTCGCCGCGTTCGCGGCGGATGGGGAGGGTGTTGGTGCCGTCGGCGAGGTACCAGCTCATGGAGTCCTGACCGTTGATGGTGATTTGGAGTTGTTCGCGTTTGCGCCAGAGGTCTGAGCCGGGGAGGACGGCGCAGAGTGAGAAGGAGGGGGCGCGAGGGATGAGGTGGCGGTTTTCGAGGAGGAAGCGGACGACCATGAGGAAGTCGTCGCTGTCTTCTTCTGGGTAGCCGACTATCCAGCTTGAGGACCAGTCGGCGTTTTCGGCTTTGCAGTTTTCGAGGACTTCTTTGACGAGGGCTTCGTCGTAGTATTTGCCCATGGCTTTGAGGACTTTGGCGCTGATGTGTTCCATGCCGAAGTCGAAGTGCGAGAAGCCGGCTTTGAGCAGTGTGGCGATGTAGTCGCGGGTCATTTTGCGGGTGACGATGAAGCTTCCGCTCATGGGGACTTTGATGCCGCGTTCGATGAGGATTTCGCAGAGGACGCGCAGGTCGCGTGGGTTTCCATTGACGAGCAGGTCGTTGAAGAAGAGGTAGGTTGCGCCCTGTTTGACGCGGAGTTCGATTTCGTCGGCGATGTTTTCGGGGCTGCGGAGTCGGTGTTTTGAGCCCCAGATGGTTTGCTGGAGGCAGAAGTCGCAGTGGCGGACGCAGCCGCGGGTGCCGAGGAGTGAGAAGGTGCGGTGGCCTTCGGCGGCGCGTTGGCCTTCCCACCAGTAGTTGTCGAGGTCGATGCCGGGGTAGATGGGGAGGGGTATTTCGTTGAGGTCGGGCAAGAGTTCGGCGGGGCCGCCGTCGACGAGTTGTCCGTCGTGCCAGACGAGTGCGCCGGGGCATGGGGCGACCTTGCCTGTCGCGATGACGGCGTCGAGCATTTTCATCAGGGTGACTTCGCCTTCACCGATGGCGACGGCGTCGACGGCGCCACAGTTGGCGAGCATGAGCCCGAACCAGTCTTTTTCGCAGCATTGTCCGCCGACGATGACCTGCACGGTGCGGTCGCGTTCTTTGATGGCGCGTGCGACTTCGATGGCGTACCAGGGCGAGCAGACGCTGATGGCGACGAGTTTGACGCCGCCCGCGAGCATCTTGTCGGTGTATTCGGCGAGGTAGGGGTAGAGGGTGACGGGGGCGATTTGTCGGTAGAAGGGTTCTTCGACGTGCCATGCGTGGAGGTATGCGCGGCTCCAGAGTTCTTTGCCTTCGTCGGCGAGGCGGTGAAAGACCTCGGCGTTCATGTCGAAGATGGTCGCGTCGTGGCCGTTGGCGGCGAGCGTGGCGGCGAGGTAGGCCGGTGCGAGCGGCGGCGACTGGGTTGTCCAGATGGGGACGTGGCAGATGGAAACCTTCATGGGTATTGGCCTTGCGATGTGGCTCCCCCGCTTCACGCGCTCTCACGCGACCGCTTTGGCGGCCTCTGAAGTGAGAGCGAGAGGGGGCAGTGTAAGCGAATCGGGGTCGCGGCGAAAGCCTCTTGCGTTTGGCAGGGTTTGGCAATCGGGGTAGAAGTGGGGTGAGACGGTGCCACGCGAGCAGGAGCAGGTGATGATCAAGCGCATTTACATCGACAACTACAAGTCGCTTGTGAACTTCGAGATGAACCTTGAGCGGGGCAATCTTTTCATGGGCGAGAACGGTAGCGGGAAGAGCGCGGTGCTGGAGGTGGTGGCGAAGCTGGCGCAGTGGACATCGAAGAGCCAGCATCTTCGCGGTCTGGAGCGACCGTTTCCGTTTGATTCGACGTCGATGACGCGGTGGTCTGCGGCGTTGGGGCAGAGGCTTGAGATTGATCTGGTTGGCGTTGATCGAATTCACCGCAAATATACTGCCGCGTTCACGTTTGAGTCGAAGTCAGATGATGGGTCGGTAGGGCCAAGAACGGTTGGTGAAAAGACGTTTGACTTTGGGCCTCAGAGCAAAAACAGCGAACTTCGGCTGGAGCGGAGCGGGCCAACGTTCAAGGTTTATGTGGATGGGATTGCGGATGCGCGCGTTGATGAACGGAAATCTGTACTCAACAGCCCGCAGGGGTTGAGCGTGCCGACACTGCGAGAGTTGCGCGACATCCTGAGTCGCGTGTTGCACTTTAAGCCGCA
>CAZXXB010000083.1:0-2113 GCA_964644185.1 uncultured Myxococcota bacterium | reverse complement strand
TGCGGAACTCGCCCCAAACTTCGAGAACTTCGCCGCGTGGGTGGTGGGGCAGCAGGCCAACGATGCCCACGGCAATCTGAACTACATTGAGCGCGTTTCGCAGGTTCTTACGGGGTTCGCGGGTCTCAAGACCTATCGCAGCGAAGGTATGCCGAGCCTCTGGGCAGCATTCAAGACACCGACCGATGCGTTTGGGCGGACCGAGCAACGCTACCGCTTGTCTGAGCTATCAGATGGGCAGCGGACGATTTTGTGCCTGTACGCGATTTCGCAGTGGTTGCTGACGCCGGGGTTCGTTTTGATGATCGACGAGCCTGAGAATTTCATCGCGCTGAAAGAGCTTCAGCCGTGGTTGCGGCATGTGATCGATCTTGCCGAAGAGCGCGACGGGCAACTCATCATCGTGTCGCATCATCCGGAGTTTTTGAACTTTCTCGCGCGAGACCATGGGTGGTACTTCTGGCGCGAAAATGGCGGTCCGACACGGGTGCGCAAGTGGGGCGAACGGGTGCCGAAAGACACTGGGCAGCGTCCATCTGATTTGATCGTTACCGGACTCGACCCGAACACGTTTGCAGCGGAGGCGGTCGATGGCTAAGAAGCTTCGCGCAACCGTGCTTTACGAAGACGCCGAGCACTACAAGTTTGCGAAGCGCCTGCTAGAGAGTCGGTTCGACCTGCACCGTGGTACGCGCTGGGAGCCGTGCGACGGTCACACCGGGGTTGTGCGGCGATTCGCCGAGTTGCTGCCAGACTATGTGAGCAGCCGTAACGCCCAGAAGAGTTACGCCGTTGTCGTCGTGATCGATGGTGACCCGAAGGGCGCGGCGGTGCGGCAGCAATTGTTGTGGAACGCGGTTGAGCGCAAGACGCTCGATCGGGTTTACGACCCCAAAGGTCAGCGACTGAAAAGCGCGAACGAGCGAATCGCGGTGATCAGTCCGGTGCTGTCGATTGAGACGTGGTTGAGGCATCTGACGCATCACGGTGACGACAGCGCGACCGACGAATTGACCGACTACGAGTATCTGCTTTCACCGCGCCCGAAAGACTGGGAGGCGAGTGCGTGGAGTGCGGCGGTCAACGCATTCAACGAGGCTTGTCGTGCGTCGTTCGCTCGCGCGCCGTTGCCGTCGATGGATGCCGCGTGCGCGGAACTTGCGCGGCTTGAAGCTGCGCTGGTTCTTCAAGGAAGCACTCAAGGGCTTCCTGCGCAGCAGCAGGGCGTCGCGGGCGGGTTGGAGCCGGGGGCGGATGTCGGGGGGGCGCTGGATCGGGGGGAGCGCTTCGCGGCGGATGTCTCCATCGGTGACGCCGAGATTGGGTGTGAGGTCTTCTGAACGGCGGCGACGCTGCTTCACGCGAATCTCGCCGTTTGAACCACCCTTGTCGCCTGCGCCACCCTTGCCGCCGTTGCGCAACTGCGGGGTTGGTATTGGTGAGCCGTCGCGTCCACGAAGTTTTTCGGCGTCTTCTTCGGCTTCGCGGGCCTTGCGCGCGCGTATCGTGCGGCTCGACGTGTCGAGGTCGTCGCTGAAGTCGGCATCGACGGCGCGGGGCACGACCGATTGCACGGTGGCGGTGCCGGGAATCTCGCCGATTTCGGCTTGCGAGAGTCCGTACGCGAGGTCGCTCATGTCGCGGTAGTCTTTGGTCTCGTTGTAGACGATGTCGAGCTTTTCGCGGCGCTGGCGGCTGTCGGTCTCGATGGCGAGGGCCTGTGCTTTGGCGATGCGGTTGGCCCACCAGCCGTTTTCAGATTTGCCGAATTCGGCCCGCATCCAGAGGTCGTCGAGGTTGGCGCGGTAGCCTTTGAGCCCCGTGGTGAAGACATCCTGACCGAAGGCGCGGCACTCGGTGATGACGTTGGTGAGTTCGTCTTCGTGGATGCGCAGAGCGGTGCTGGTTTCGCGGGCGATGGTGCTGAATTCGCGGGTGAGGATGAATTCGTTTTCTTCGATGACGCGCAAGAGGTCGGAGAGTTGCGATTCGGTTTTGGTGAGGGCGGCTTCGATGCGGGCGATGTTGCGGGTGGCTTCGGCGTCGCTCATGAGGCGCTCGACGGGGAGCGCGGAGGGGGGCGCGGTTTTTTTTGCGGGGGGGCGTTTGGCTT
>CAZXXB010000082.1:2860-14694 GCA_964644185.1 uncultured Myxococcota bacterium | reverse complement strand
GAGCACATTTACTGTGAATGGTCGGTGAACGAGAAAGTCGCCATGGAGGTCGCCATCGGCGCATCCATTGCTGGCAAACGCGCCCTCACCGCCGCCGTACTCGCGGGCGTCTACAAAGACAGCGACCTTCTTCTTGCTCAGCACAACGGCGTCCACATCTTCTGGCAACACGACCTCAACGCACTGAAGTCATTTCTACTCCCCCCCTAAACCGCGCTTCGCACGCCCGCCACGTGCAGCAACGCGCGATGCGCCCCCAATAGACCCGCCTCAAGCCGTGCCGCCGCCCGACACACCGCACTATCCGCCCCCGTATCGGCGCAACACACAATCTGCGGAACCCGCCGCAACAACGCCTGAAACTCGGCCCCCACCGTCGCCACCCCATCAATCTTCGCCCGCGACTCAGCCTCATCAATCACAACAAGCGCGCTCAACGCCGCCTCACCCTCACCCTCACCGAGCAACCCGCGCGGAAACCACGCCGCCCCGCGCGAACCAAACCCCGCATAGTGCGCCGCCTCATCAAGATACACGATGCGCGTGTCACCAAGCCGCATGTGCCGAAACCGCCGCTCAATCGGGTCAATCGTGTGCGGATCAAGATCGTGCGGCAAATACAACCGTCCAAGCCCGCTCGCCGCGAGATACCGCGCGCACGCCGCCACCCCCGGCACGATGCCACACACAAACACAGCCCCGTGCGACAACCGCAACTGACCCCGCTCGCCAAACCCTTCGAGCTGAATCTGCCGCGCATACAATTCTTGCTGCTGGGTCGTGAGCTTCATCATCCACGCGCCTCTTCAAACAATTCTTCGATCAACTCGCCAGACCACACGTCGGACACGTCGCCTCAGCCTCAAATTCGAGCGTCGCGCTGCGCAACGTTCGCCCATCCATCACCTGCAATTTCCGCTTTGCAAAAGGCTCGACCGCACCCGTCAAGAGATCAATCCCAAGCCGCGCCTGCCGCACCCCCACAAGCCCCGCAAACGTACCCAGCACACCCCGCTCGGCACACCCCGGCGCCTCAAGTCGAGGCCTCGGTGGGTCTGGGTACAGACACCGCAAACACCCCGCGACACGACCGCCCGCACGCCTCATCGCCCCAAACGGAAGCGCCAGCAGCCGCGCATCCCAACCCGACACCGCCGCATGCACAAAATCGACCCCCGCCGCCACCGCCGCATCATGCATCGCAAGCTTGCTCGCAACCGCATCGGTGCAATCGAGCACGAGCCGCGCCGTCATAAACACCTCACGCGCTCGCTCACCCGTCAACCGCTCCATATGCGGCTCAAGCTCCGCCCGTGCGAACCGCTCGCGCAACGCCTTCGCCGCCGCATCAACCTTGTACCGGTCGACATCACCCGCCGTGAACAACAACTGCCGATGCAGATTTTCCGGAGCCACCACATCATCGTCGTAAAACGCCAGCACAATACCCGGCACCGCCGCCAGCACCTCTGCCGCGGCGCAACCGAGCCCACCCACACCAACAATGACGACCCGTTCGCTCACGTGATACTCCCACGTTTCTGAAACTTCCGGAGACCCGACCCACAGGTGAACGGAGCAACGGCAAAATGGCAAGCCCCAACAACCTCACCGCTTCAACCGTCGCGAACCTCTCGAACCCCGAACCCGGGGCCGGCCTGCGCGCCTTCGTCACCGGCGCCAACGGATTCTTAGGCGCGCATCTCGTCGAGGGCCTCTTGCGTCATGGATACCACGTCACCGCCATGGTGCGCCGCTCGTCAAAACTCGCAGCCCTCGAAGGCTTACCCGTCGCACTCGTTCACGGTGACGTCACCGCCCTCGAACAAACCCACCCCGACGAAGACCTGCCCAAAGTGCGAACCGCCCTCGCCAGAGCCGACTTCATCCTCCACGTCGCTGGCGCCACCAAAGTCGCCAACCCCGACGACTTCTTTCGCATCAACGGCGATGGCGCGCGACGCTTCGCCGAACTTTGCCTCTCGGCCAACGCAAAGCCCACCCGCTACGTGCTCGTCTCGTCACTCGCCGCCATCGGCCCCGCCGAAGAAGGCCACCTCGTCAGCGACAGCGACCCCCCCCACCCCATCTCAAACTATGGACGTTCAAAACTCGCCGGTGAGCAGGCCACCCTCGCCTTCGCCCACGAGATGCCCATCACCATCATTCGCCCGCCGGCCATCTACGGCCCACGCGACACCAACATGCTCCCCATCTTTCGCCTCGCGCACAAGGGCTACCGCCTCTCGCTGGGTGGCGGAAAAACCCGCGCCGCCCTCGTCCACGTCGAAGACGTCGTCGCCGCAATTCTCACCGCCATGACCCACCCCGACGCCGTCGGCCAGGCAATGCTCGTCGGCGACATGGAAAACGTCTCGCAAGCCGAAATCATGCAGCGCATCTCAGCCGCCGTCGGCAAATCGACGTGGCCCATCTACGTGCCCGCCGCCGTCATGCGCTCACTCGCTGGCGTTGCCGATGCCTTACCCGCCGCAATGAAGTTCAAGTACCTCAACAGCGACCGCATCAACGACTTTCTCGCCCCATCGTGGATGGTGAACGACGCCCCGCTACGCAAGCTTGGCTTCTCAAACCGCTACGATCTCTCGTCGGGACTCGCCCACACCGCCCGCTGGTACGCCCAACACGGCTTGCTCGACTAACGCCCGAGCCACGCCGCCCACGCCAATCGGCCCTCACCGGGCTCGACACGAATCGCACGTTTCACGCAGCAAACGTGCGTGCGACTTGCGCGTATATGCCCTCACCTTTGGCCCCCCGATCTCGCGAAATCTCTGCGATTTGAAGTCGCGTATCAACGCCGCATCCCCGGCCTTTCCACCATCACTTGCGGGGCGCATCACAACGACTTCGGCCCCGGTCGCGTGCGCGAGTGCAAGCACGTGCTGGTCGTTACTCTGCCAGGTCTCGGCCTGAATCGCCTGCATCGACGCATCAAGCAGCCTGCGCTCCGGCACAATCAGCCGCCCAGCTTTGCGAAGTTCGTCAACGGCTTTTCGTGCGCTGTCGCTGCCGTGATGCTCAACCCCACTGCGGTCCGTACCGCCGCAAAACTCGTGCAGAAGGTCGCCACCCAAAACCAGCACGCCAGGTCGCTTCGGCGGCCTCGTCTCGAAGAGTAACTGGCGCACCGGCGCAAATTCGTCGCTAACCTTTTGGCCAAACACAAGCTCACGCGCGTTGTTGTCAACGATGATGCACATGGTGCCTCAGCGACTCCAGACCCGGTGCTGCTCGTCGAGAAAAAACGACCGATACCCGCTCGGCACCGTCTCTGGAACCAGTTGACCCTGCGCGTCCACGTCAATCGGATGAATCTTCACCCCGCCGTTTTCCCACTGGAAGTACAGAATCTGAAAATCTTCCGCTCGAATCGTCTTCTTGTCGCGAATATCGAGCAGCACACGGTCAATGAGGTAATCGCTGTGGGTCTCGACGACGAATCGCTGCTTCTTCTCTTTGACCAACGCACCAAACACCGAACCCAGCGCCGCCTGCGCGCGCGGATGTAGGTGCACCTCCGGCTGTTGAATCAGAAACGTCGATGCGCTTGGTCGGATGGCGAACTCAACCGCCAGTGGCAGAGCCTGACTCACGCCGTAACCGACATCGGCGAGGTTCACGAGTCGGCCATTGACTTCCACCATCAACTCGAACGTCCCGCCGTCAGCCCCCGATGCCTGAACTTCTACCCGATTGAAGAGACCGAGCCCGTTCACGATGCGCTGAATCTCTGCCAGCGATTTTTCGTGCTCCTTCGCGGGGCGGTCGCTTAGTTCTGCCAACTGATGCGGTACGTGCGCGCCATCTGGCCCCCACTGCACGACCGAAGAGCGATAGCTTCGCTGCGGTGACGTACGTATCGGTGCCAACGCAAGGGGGCGCGCTGTACTGGGCCAACTCATCCAAAACGATGCCCAAGGGCCGAGAGTGTCGTCGTTGCGCCCATCCTCAAAGAGTGACGACCAACTCGCACCACCCTGATCGTACGCGTTGCGCCACGTCACGCTGAAGTGCAGCAGCCGTCGCTCTATCCCAGCGCTCCTGACGGTGCCCTGATAGACGCCGCTATTTGTGCCTACGTGGGCCGGGGCATTCGGGTCATCCCCAAGTCGTTCAAGTTTCCAAGACACGGGCTCTCCAGCCGCATGTTCCTTTGCGCCTTCGAGTGCCCAACGACTAAGCAGCGGCAGGCCCTTGCGAATGCGCGCGTCGAGCTTCGTGTAGACGCCAGTCGCTACGCGCTCTCCCATCCTGCCGCCAATCACAAACTCGCGGGCGACCCTCGTGCCGCGATGAAACGCGATGTCGCGATACCCACCAAGGTCAAACGGTGGCTCCGCAAAATCTTGCGGACGTGGGCCCGTCAAGATGCCCCACGCAAGCCTTACCGCTGCAAGAAACGACGTCTTGCCCGTACTGTTCTCGCCGACCAACACCGTCAGCGGTTTCAGTGGAACCCGCTGCTCGCCCGGAAAACACCGGAAGTCTTTCAGGATCAACTCATCCATGATCCGAACTCGTAACGCACGTCGGGCACACTGTCACCTGCCCAGTGATTCACCGCCCGAGCCACGCCGCCCGCGCCGCAAGCTGCGCTTCCGTCGGGTTCTCGACCGCCGCGAGCCACGCCGTATTTCGCGGAGCCTCAACCAGCGTCGCCCGCACCTCGCACAACTCACCCCGGCGAAACACGTGCAGCGTCACCTCGTCGCCCACACGCGCCGCTTTCAACATCGCCCCATACCGCCCCTTCGACAGCTTCGACCCATTCCACGCAATCACCTCATCACCCGCCGTCAACCCCGCCCGCTCTGCCGGACCATTCACCACCACGCTCTGCACGACCGGCGCGCTCTCACCCTCACCACCCGTCAACGCCACACCGAGCCACGCCCCCGCGTCACCCGCCTCTTCACCCTTCGCACCCGCCGTACCCCCGCGTGTGAAGCTGCACCCCCACCACCTCAAGGTACGCGTTCCAGTCGAGGTCTTCGGTGCCGCGAATCGCCACATCGAAAAACGGAGTCAGGTCTTTGCCCGCGATCTCATTCGCCACCTTCTCCACCCCATCTTCGGGCACACCCACCCCCGTCTTGCCGTATCGCTGCCACAGCGCCCGCATCACATCATCGAGCGACCGCGCGTTGCCCGTCTCTTTGCGAATCAACAAATCGAGACACAACCCCTTCACGTAGTAACTCACCGTCGTGTTCGCGCTGTCTTCGTGCCGCCGATAGTACTTCACCCACGTGTCAAAACTCGAATCAGCCAGCGACTCGACGTGCCGCCCGGCACCGCGCAGCATCTGCGTGAACGCCTCCCCCAGAAGATTCAGATAACTCGCCTCGTCAATCACCCCCGACCGCGCCAGAAACAGATCATCGTAGTAGCTCGTCAGCCCCTCAAAGGCCCACAACAACGTCGTGTAGTTTTCGCGCGTCAAATCGTACGGAACGAACGCCGCCGGCTTGATTCGTTTCACGTTCCACAGGTGAAAATACTCGTGGCTCGCAAGCCCCAGAAACCGCCGATACTTCTTGCCCGCCGTGTATCCATCGGGCTCACAAATCAACACCGTCGAATCGCAATGCTCGAGCCCCCCGTACCCACCGCGCGCGTGATGCACGACAAACAGGTACCCCCCATGCGGAAGCATCTCGCCACCATCATCGCGACCCATCATCGCCGCCTGAACCTCAACGATCTTCGTCAAATCACCCGCGAGTTTCTCGGGGTCAGCGTTGTTGCGCCCCCACATCACCACCGTGTGCGTCTTGCCCGCGGCGTCGAACGCAAACCGCTCATGCTCGCCGATTTCAAACGGCGTATCGACGAAGTGATCAAAGCTGCGAAACCGATACACGAGCGGCGCCACCTCACGCTCGCTCACCGCAACCCGCCACGTCGGCTTGCTCTTCGGCATCTCAATCGTCAGCTCGTGCAACCCATCTTCAAACCCCACCGCCGTCATGAACAGATTCGCCGGATTAAAAAACGCGTGTGTCCCATCGAGGTGACTCGTGCGCACCGTGAGATCGTTCGCAAACACCTCGTACGCCACCGTCAGCGGCCCCGCCGCCCCACGCACGAGCCACTCGCACTTGTTGACCCGCTCTACCGCGACCGGCTTACCGTCAACACTCGCCCGCACCCGCGACACCATCCGCTGAAACTCGCGAATCAGGTAACTCCCCGGGGTCCACGTCGCGAACCGTAACCGCTGCTCGCGCGGGTCGGGCGTCACGACCTCGACCGTGACGTGAAAGCGATGATTTTCTGGCTCTGGAAACGAAAGGGTTGCTCGAATCATGATCCGCTCAAGAAAGCGTTTTTCGGCCCAAAACGAAAGCGGCACGACGACGAAACCGTCTGCGCGCAAACAGAAAAGCAGTGCGGCAGACACACAGCATCAGCCCCGCGCGCAAACAGACTCAAAAAAGTAGAAACGACTCAAGAAACAGACACTCAAGAAACAGAAAAGAGCAGCCGAGAAGTTCTCGCTGCTCTTCGCTGAGCCTGGTGCCGTCGGTCAGACTCGAACTGACACGGGTTGCCCCACCACCCCCTCAAGATGGCGTGTCTACCAGTTCCACCACGACGGCGTTGGCATCTGCCGGGGTTTCGCAACCGAAACTCCCGCGAGGGACGCGCGAACTAGCATGAGAGAAAACGGGGGTCAACGGGTCGCGAGAAACAACCACGTCGGGCAAACACCGTTCGCCACCGCCACCACCCTACCGCGTTACGCGCGCGGCCCAACGTAACATCACCGTCTCGACCAGCATCGCCATCGACCACGCCAGCGCCACAAACGCCCCGGGCTGCGGAGGGTTCACCACCGCGACGACCAGCGCCCCAAGACTCAACAACCCGATCCGCACGAATGTGTAACGACTCACCCGACCCGAATCACCGCGCGACAACGACGCCCCCTGCCAGAAGCACCGCGCACATACCACCGCCGCGTGCGTCACAAACCCCGCCAGTGCAAACGCCGCGGCTACTTCCGCTGCGCCCGCAAGCCCGTTCACCCCGCTCACCAGCACCTCGCGCGACACCGGCAGCAGCATCAGCGCCGACAGCCCCGTCAACACCACCGCGACAACCGCGCTAAACCGCGCCACTACAGCATGTGACTGCGCGTCGCGCACCATCGCCTGCGCCGTGTGCTGCAACATCGCCCCCGGTGCCACAATCAAAAACATCAACCCCGCCGCAACCGAAAACGCCGCAATCGCCACCGTCGGCTCGCTCGTCCGCGCCAGCGCCGCCTGCGCCACGCTATGGTCAAACGCCCCCACCGTCGCCGCCAGCATCAGCGGAACCCCAAACCGCGCAATGTGCGGACGCGCAAGCGCCGGCACCTCGTTTTTCACCCGCAACGCCACCCGCAAATTCGGTGCGACGTACCCGCGCCGGTACGCAACACCATTGACCCACGCCGCCTCGGCCAGAAGCCCCGCCTGAAACCCGATCACCCCCAGCATCGGCCCCGACATCCCCGTCAGCGGAGCCCCGACAAAAAACGCCGCCGCCAGCACCGCGATGCGCAGCGCCGTACCAATCGTCACCGGCATCGTCACGTGATGGTGCATCAGCAGCGACTGCCCAAACGACCGCAGCGCCATAAACGCCGGCAACAGCACCAGCGCCTGAAAAAACCGAATCGCCTCACCCGCAAGCTCGGGCGACAACCCCGTCACCCGCTCGACGAGAAACAACCCCACCGGCGAAAACGCGACCACCGCCTTCACCGCCACGACGACCAGCGTCGCCTGCACGACAAACCGCAGCGCGTGCCGTTGATTCTCATGGGTGTCGACGTAACGCAGACACACCTGCGTGAGATAAAGGTGCGGCGAGTGCAAGAGCCGCGACAGATGAAACGCCACGCCAAACGCCGCAAGCTCTGCCGTCAGCTTCGCCAGCATCGCTGCGTCGGCGGCCAGGGCGTCGGCGCGCAGACGATTGGCAAACGCGATGCCCGCGTTGATCAACGCAGGCGTCACCGCCATCAGCGTGCCCGTCATCGCCAGCGGAACCCAGAACCGCGCTACGTCTCGCCACTTCATCGCGCGCGCCTATACACGACGCACGCCCAAGGCGCGACGGCCACCTGCTTTATCTCGGCATGGGGGGTGGTTTAGCTCAATACACTCATCGGCAGCGCCGAAAACGCAAACAGCATTGCCGTCACGAGGGCAAAAAACAGGCGCCGCACCCGCTCACGGTCTGTGCTCACCGATGCGCTCTCACTGCGTGTCCCACCCGCCGCATCGGGGTTCCCGTGAACCGTTGCTTCACCCACAAAGTGCCAGGATTTCGCCGTCATCTGCATCGCCCGCCTCCGGGTTTTGTGGAGCCACCACCCACGCGACGGGGCGGCGCCATGTCGATGCCCAACGACTACCAAATCACCCGCGAGCGTCCTTGACGCGCATCAAGTTTCAACTTGCGCCGCATCATTTGTCATGCCGCGCAATCCACGCCTCAGCGACCGCGATAAACTCCTCGGCGCGATCAACGTGCCGCTGCGCCGCTACCGGCTCGATCTCCATGTCAATCGCGTAGTCACCTTGCTGCCGGTCGGCGAAGGCCTCGAGTAGGTACGCGTGATACTTTCTGTCCATGCGATCCGTTGCGGCGAACTCCCTACCAAACGCCGACACAACCCCAGCGTGATTTGAGTACTCCTGTTCAAGCTCCGCAAGCAGCGCGGTCGCTGCGTAGAACATTGCGTAGTATGCGCGCGATGCCGAAAAACTCGGATACCCGTCGCGGAGGTTGTTCTTTGCCACTTGCACGCTGTCGCGCCCTTTCTCAAGCAACAGCGCTATCGACCGAACTGGTCGCGCTCATGCCGCAAGACCTTCAATGGCCGTTCGACGAAGCAGGCTTGAGGCGCGACGCTCGTAGCGCACCGCGCTTTCAAACACGCACGCCAAGACCACGTCGTGAGTAAGGCAGATGCGCGCGACCGCTGGGCCGGTTTCGTGCACTTCCCGCGACGACACCACCACGTCGTCACTCAACAGCACCAGCACATCGATATCCGAATCCGCGCGCGCGTCACCGCGAGCCTGCGAGCCAAACAACACAACACCCGCGAGCCGCTCACCATAATGCGCCGCAAGCGCCACTCGCAGCTCGCGCAAAATCTCGTCGAGTTTCGGATGTCGCATCGCTCTCTCCTCGACCGTCGCACTCGCAACGACCACAAAGCCCGCACACGCGCGCGTGCCCGGCGACACGATTGTACGCCCACCCGCCGCAAACAAAAAACCCCGTGTGCGCCTCAGCCTTCGTCGGGGGCGTCACGTCCCTCCGCGCGGTCGAGCAACCGCTGAATGTCTTCAGGCGAACCTGCCTCACTCGAAGGCTCAGGCAGCGCCGCGACCTCGCCCGGCGCTTCAGGCACCGTCACCCCCGCGTCGTCAACCAGCGCCGCGCCTTCGCCCGTCGCCGGACGTTCACCCTCGGCCTCGTCGTCATCGCCCGGCTCGACGCGCGTCACGCTCGCCACCTTTGTACCGGCGTCGAGCTTCATAATCGTCACACCCTGCGCCGCGCGCCCCGTCACGCGCACCTGCCGCGCCTTCGTGCGAATCAACTGCCCGGCATCGGTCACGAGAATCAGGTCGTGCGTGTCGTCAACCGTTACGAACCCCACAACGTCACCGTTGCGCTCGCTCGTCACGATGTTTATCACGCCCTTCGCACCACGGTTCGTCTGGCGGTACTCTTCCACCGGCGTCCGCTTGCCAAACCCGTTCTCGCAAATCGTCAACACGTCGAGTGAAGGCCGCGCCAGCTCCATTGCCACCACCGCGTCACCCTCGTCGAGCCGCATACCAATCACGCCCGACGCCACACGCCCCTGTTGCGGAACCGTCGCCTCGCTGAACCGCACCGCCATCCCCTTCTTCGACGCCATCATGATCTCTTCACCCGCCTTCGCCAGCGCCACGTTCACCACGTCGTCGCCTTCGCGCAGGTTGAGCGCGATGATGCCGCGCGCATTGATGTTGCGGTAATCGGCCAGCGCCGTCTTCTTGATAAACCCTTCACGCGTCGCAAACACCACGAGCTGCTCGGTGTCGAAGTTGTCGATCGGCACCACCGCCCGCACCTTCTCGTCTTTGTCGATGTTCAAGAGGTTGATGATCGGCTTGCCACGCGCCTGCGGCCCCACGCTCGGCACATCGTACACCTTCAACGTGTGCACCTGCCCGTGGTTCGTAAACACCAGAAGCGACGTGTGCGTCGTCGCCACATACGCATCGGTCATGAAGTCGCCATCACGCGTCTGCGACCCCGTGCGCCCCTTGCCGCCCCGTGACTGCGCACGGAACAACGACAGCGGCATCCGCTTGATGTACCCCTCATGCGTCAGCGTCACCACCATCTCTCCATCGGCGACGAGGTCTTCAACCGTCAGCTCGCCCGTCTCGCTCAAAATCTGCGTCTTGCGCGGCGTCGCAAAACGCTCTTTCACCGCCAGCAGCTCGTTGCGAATCTCGGCCACCAGCAGCGTTTCATCCGACAAGATGCCCCACAGGCGCGCAATCTCGGTGCGCACCTCGCCCAACTCGCGCTCGATGCCGTCGCGCTCAAGACCCGTCAGCTTCGCGAGCCGCATGTCGAGAATCGCCTGTGACTGCCGCTCTGACAGCGCGAACCTGTCCATCAACCGCCCACGCGCCTCGCTCGTCGTCTGCGACGCGCGAATGATCGCGATCACCTCGTCGATGTGGTCGACCGCAATCTTCAACCCTTCGAGAATATGCTCGCGCTCTTTCGCCTTGCGCAGCTCATACTGCGTGCGACGCGTCACGACCTCACGCCGATGGTTGACGAAGTTCTCGAGAATCTCCCGCAGCGTCAGCACTTTCGGACGCCCACCGACGAGCGCCAGCATCAACATGCTAAAGCTCGTCTGCATCGGCGTCAGCTTGTAAAGCTGATTCAGCACCACCTCGGGCACCGCATCGCGCTTCAACTCGATCACGATCCGCCGACCCTTGCGACCCGACTCGTTGTTCACGTCGCTGATGCCGTCGATCTCTTTCTCTTTCACAAGCTCGGCAATCCGCTCGACCAGCCGGTCACCCGACACCTGATACGGCAGCTCGGTCACGATGATGCGCGGCTTGCCCTTCTCTTTGTCTTCGATCTCACACTTCGACCGAATCACCACGCGCCCATGCCCCGTCTCGTACGCCGCAATCGCCCCTTCACGCCCCAGAATGAACGCCCCGGTCGGAAAATCCGGCGCCGGAATAATCCGCGCAAGGTCGCGCGCCGTCGCCGTTGGGTTCGCCAGCAGATGCAGAATCGCATCAATCGTCTCACCCAGATTGTGCGGCGGAATGCGCGTCGCCATGCCGACCGCGATCCCTTCCGAACCATTCACCAGAAGCGCCGGAAACCGCGTCGGCAACACCGTCGGCTCAAGCGACGTCCCATCAAAATTCTCGCTGAAATCGACCGTCTCTTTTTCGATGTCGGTCAACATCGTCTCGGCAACCGGCGTCAGCCGACACTCGGTGTAACGATACGCCGCCGCCGCGTGCCCATCCGGCGAACCAAAGTTGCCCTGCCCATCAATCAGCGTGTGCCGCATCGACCACGGCTGCGCCATGCGCACGAGCGCGTCGTAAACCGCCGAGTCGCCGTGCGGATGGTACTTCTTGAGCACTTCACCAACGACACCCGCGCACTTCGAGTACCGTCCCGACGCCGACAACCCCTCGCGCATCATCGCGTAGAGAATACGCCGATGCACAGGCTTTAGCCCATCGCGGACATCT
>CAZXXB010000082.1:1205-2819 GCA_964644185.1 uncultured Myxococcota bacterium | reverse complement strand
TGCAGGTAGCTGTCCTTCATCTCGTCTTCGATGTGCACGGGCGGGTTCGTCTGACCAAAGTCTTTGCCACCCGGAAGGTTGCCCGTATCAAGCGACCCCGAGCCCGCGCCTGCCGCTGGCACCACGGCCTCACCCGCACCTGCGTTCTCGGTACCATTTGTCTCTTCGTTCATCTCTTCGCTCATGGCTTCCTCAAATCGCGTGCGCTTCGTTCGGGCTTTTGCTGCGCTTGCACCAACAGCCAAATCGTCAGCCGCACCATCGGCTCAATCACAAGATACTCGTCGTCCAGCACCGCCGGACGCACGGCATTCAGTTCAATCAACTTGCGCAAGAAACGTGTCAGCGTGCGCTTGCCCGTCGCGTCGAGCTGCGCCGCAAGTTCGCTCTTGCGAAAGCTTCGCGAAAGCGGAACATCGCAAAACAGGCTCCGCAAAAGCGCCGCGTAGGGTGCATGCCCCAGCACCGCCTGCATCTCTGGCGACAGATACTTGCGGCACGCCGACTCTGCCGCCCTGCCCACCGCAAGCTCGGCATCGTGCAGCGACACGTGCTGATCGTCGTCGGCCCAGAACACCGCATCACCAATCAGATGCACGAGTTTCGGCACGCCCGCCGCGCATCGCACCATCCACCGCAGCGCCGCTTCATCAATCGTCATGTCACGCGACATGAGCACGCGCGTCAGCAACAACTCAGCCTCGGCGGGCGTCATCGCATCGACATCGATAACGCTCAGAAACACCCGCCCCACAGGCTCGTGATTGCGTATAATCTGCCAGCGCCGCTCAGCCGTGCCCACCAGCGTCAGCAACAACGGCACCGGTGGACGTCGCATCGCGTTGCCGTCGACAAAGCTCTTCAAAAAGTGGGCAAAGTCGGGGTTTGCCGCAATACCGTTGATCTCATCGAGCACGAGAAACACGCCCCGCACGCCCGTCTCTTCGAGCCGCGAGATCACCTCCGCGAGAAAATCGATAAGGCCAAACGCGTCACCGAGTATCGCGCCACGCCCAGCAATCTCGCGCAGGTTGAGTTGCACACCGGCGAACGATATCTCGGGCACGAACCGCGCAAGCCACGTGCGCAGTCGCTCACTGCGTGTCGGCTGCAACGCCCCCGATTGAAGCGTCGCCAAAAGCACCCTGTCCGCCATTTCCGCGAGCGTATGCGCACCACCAAGCCGTACGTAGATCGGGTGCAGCCCACGCTCGCTCTCCCCCAGCCATTGTGCGTACGACACGAGCGAGCTCTTGCCGCTGCCGTACTCACCCTCCACGTAAAACGCGACCGGACGCCCAGCCGCCACATGACCCATGCCGACGTGACGAAACTCGCTCAACTGCGCATCGCGGCCAACGAACGCCGCCACCGGGCATGGATGGTCCGGATAAAACGGCGAGCTGCCTTTTGTCTCGAGCCCCGGCATCGTCTCTCTGCCTCACCTGTCTCTCGTTCGCTCCGGTCGTGCCACCTCGCCCCGCCCCCGTTACACGTCGAGGTTCACCGCATTCAGCGCGTTGTCTTCGATGAACTTGCGCCGCGGCTCGACCACATCACCCATCAACACCGAAAACATGTTGTCGGCCTTCACCGGCTCATCAACCGCCACCT
>CAZXXB010000082.1:766-1183 GCA_964644185.1 uncultured Myxococcota bacterium | reverse complement strand
CCTCCCCAAGCTGCTCCGGCTTCATCTCGCCGAGACCCTTGTACCGCTGAATGTCGTGGCCCTTGCGCGCCACCTCCTCAATCAACTCGATCAACCCATCTGGCGTCTTCGAGGCCTTCATCTGCGCGCCCACCTGCACCCAGTACGGCGCGCTGCCCAGCTCGGTCAGCGGCTTCGACAACTCTGAAAGCTCGCGATACTCCGCCGTGTCAAAAAACGCCGCATCAATCGTCGTCTCGCGCATCGCACCCGCATGGCGCGACGTAACAATGAGCTTCTTCGCCTGATGTTCGCTGTCTTCTTCGACCCGATACCGAAACGGAAGTCGCTCTGGCAAAAGCTCGACAAAATGCTTCAGCGCAGCGTCACCAAACGCCCGCAGCGCCGCCTCGTCGCGCACCGACTCATGCGACAGCT
>CAZXXB010000082.1:0-756 GCA_964644185.1 uncultured Myxococcota bacterium | reverse complement strand
CGCACGAGATAATCGAGCAACCGCGCATCGCGCAGCGGGTCAACCCGGTCGAGCAGACGCTTGTACGCGTAAAGCTGCAACAACAGCCGCTTCAACCGCTGCCCCGTCACACGCGACTCATCACCACCCGACACCACACCCGACTCTGCCGCACCTGTCTCTGCCACACCTGTCTCTTCGACACCCTCTGACCCCGCATCGAGCGCTGCGTCACCCGCGGCCTCACCCTCATCAACCCCCGTCGCTTCACGACGATCGGCCTCGGCAAGGCGCGCCTGCTCGGTCGCCGACATCCCCGGTGGTGGCGGTGGATTCGCGGGGTCGCCCTCGAACCCACGGTGCAGCGTCACGCTCTTGCAACCGTTTTCGATGAGGTACTCTTCAAGCTCGCGCGCGTCTTTCACGTAGCGGATGCTCTTGCCCTTCTTCACGCGAAACAGCGGCGGCTGCGCAATGTAGATGTGCCCGCGCTCGACCAGATCGCGCATGTGCCGAAAGAAAAACGTCAACAGCAGCGTGCGAATGTGGCTGCCATCGACATCGGCGTCGGTCATGATCACGACCTTGTGATACCGCAGCTTCGCATACTCGTAGTCTTCTTCATCCGCCGAGCCGATGCCGCACCCAAGCGCAGCGATGATGCGCGCCACTTCCTCACTCGACAGCATCTTGTCGAGCCGCGCCCGCTCGACGTTGAGAATCTTGCCCCGCAGCGGAAGTATCGCCTGCGTACGATGGTCGCGACCCTGCACCGCA
>CAZXXB010000081.1:5426-14829 GCA_964644185.1 uncultured Myxococcota bacterium | reverse complement strand
ATCGCCGCCTCGATGGCCTTCAAAGACGCCTCGTCAAAGGCTGGCCCCATCATTCTCGAACCGATGATGGATACCGAAGTCGTCGTCCCCGAAGACTACATGGGCGACGTCATCGGCGACATCAACAGCCGTCGCGGCAAGATCAAGGGCATGGAAGCACGCGGAAGCCTTCAGGTCATCCGCGCCGATGTCCCCCTCGCCGAAATGTTCGGTTACTCCACCGACCTGCGTTCGCGTACGCAGGGCCGCGGTACCTACACGATGCAATTCTCGCACTACCTGCCAGTGCCCAAGAGCATTCTCGAAGAGCTCAAGGCCAAGCGGGGCGCGGGCGGCGCGGCGTAACGAAAGCACTCAGGAGCAGCGACAATGCAGAACAAAATCCGCATTCGCCTCAAGGCGTACGATCACAAGCTGCTCGACCTCTCTTCCAAAGAGATCGTCGAGACCGCCAAGCGCACCGGCGCACGCGTCGCTGGCCCCGTGCCGCTGCCGACCGAAATTCGGCGCCTCACCATTCTGCGCGGCCCGCACATCGACAAGAAGAGCCGTGAGCAGTTCGAAAAACGCATTCACAAACGCCTTATCGACATCATCGAGCCCACGCAGGGCACGATGGATGCGCTGATGAAACTCGACCTCGCCGCCGGTGTCGATGTCGAAATCAAGCGCCCGCAGTAACACCCGCATTTGTCACCCGCGATTGCGCGGGTGCGGGAAGGCTGGCGCGATACCCAGCGCCAGTCACGCAGCAGGCAGTAACGGAGCAGAACATGGCGACGTTTGACGTATACGACCTCTCGAAGAACAAAGTTGGAAGCATCGAGCTTTCCGACGAAGTGTTCGCCGCCGAGGTGAAAACCCAGCTCGTGTGGGAAGTCATCAACATGCAGCGCGCCAACCGCCGCGCCGGCACCCACCACACCAAGACCCGCGGCGAAGTCTCGGGCGGTGGCAAGAAGCCCTACAAGCAAAAAGGTACGGGTCGCGCTCGTCGCGGTTCGAGCCGGTCGCCCCTCATGGTCGGCGGCGGCGTCATCTTCGGCCCGAAACCGCGCAAGTACACCCAGTACACCACAAAGCGCGTCCGCGCCGGTGCCCTCATCTCGGCCGTCAGCGTCCGCGCCAAAGACGCCCAGATTCTCATCCTCAAAAACTTCGACCTCGCAGCGATCAAGACCAAAGCGCTCGCCGAAACCCTCAAAAAACTCGGCGCCGAAAACGCCCTGATCGTCGAGGGCGCCAACGAACGCCTTGAACTCTCGGCACGCAACATCCCCAAGGTCAAAGTCATCCGCCCCGAGGGCCTCAACGTCTACGACGTGATGCTCCACGAAAAACTGCTGGTGACCGAAGCCGCCGCAAAGGCCATCGAAACCCGACTCCTTCTCACCAAGAACCGGCGCCCGCTTCCGCGCGCCGAAGATGCCGCCGCAAAGTAACGGCTGCAAACGAAGCCGCCAACGAAGCCGCCGACGAAGCGGCCAGTGAAGCAAGGTGCCGATATGAAAAGCCCGCACACCATACTTCTTCGACCGATTCTCACCGAGAAGACGGCCGCCGCTCGTGAGGCCCTCAACAAGGTCGCCTTCGAAGTCGCGCCCGATGCCAACAAGATCGAAATCCGCAAGGCCATCGAGTCCGTCTTCAACGTGCGCGTCACCAAGGTCAACGTCCAGATTCGCCGCGGAAAAACCAAACGCCTCGGCAAATTCTCGGGCCTGCGTGGCAACACTCGCCGCGCTCTCGTCACCCTCGCCGAAGGCGACAGCATCGAACTCTTCGAGGGTATCTGAGGCTTCTCACTCTGCGTTTGAGACGTTTCCCACTACGAGGAAGCGGAGGCAACGATGGGACTGAAAAAATACAACCCGACGTCACCCGGTAGACGCCACATGGAGACGCCAGACTTCGCTGAAATCACGAAGTCACGTCCCGAAAAGGCTCTCACCGAACCGGCGAAAAAGCACGGCGGGCGCAACAACCAGGGCCGCATCACCACCCGTCACCAGGGCGGTGGGCACAAGCAGCGCTATCGCCGCCTCGACTTCAAGCGCGACAAGTGGGGCATCCCCGCCAAAGTCGCCGCCATCGAGTACGACCCGAACCGCTCGGCGCGTATTGCCCTTCTGCACTACGCCGACGGCGAAAAACGCTACATCATCGCCCCCAAGGGCCTTGAAGTCGGCTCGAAGGTGCTCGCCGGTGACAACGCCGACATCCTGCCCGGCAACTGCCTCAAGCTGCGCAACATGCCACTCGGCACCGTCATCCATAACCTCGAGCTCAAGCTCGGCAAAGGCGGCCAGCTCATCCGCTCCGCCGGCACCAGCGGACAGCTCATGGCCAAAGAGGGTGACTACGCCCAGGTCCGCATGCCGTCGGGTGAACAGCGCATGATTCACATCGACTGCAAAGCCACCGTCGGCGAAGTCTCCAACTCCGACTGGGCCAACATGTTCATCGGTAAGGCCGGCCGTTCGCGCTGGATGGGTATCCGCCCAACCGTCCGCGGCACCGTCCAGAACCCGTGCGATCACCCGCACGGCGGTGGTGAAGGCAAGTCGCCGCAAGGTAACCCGCACCCCGTCAGCCCCTGGGGCTGGATCACCAAGGGCGGAAAAACCCGAAACAACAAGCGCACCGACCCGTTCATCGTTCGCCGCCGTCCGAAGGGCGTGCGCTAACGCCTGGGTTCGATAAGGGAGTAAGCCGTGGGACGTTCGCTCTACAAAGGCCCGTTTATTGACTACCACCTCGTTGAGAAGGTTGACCGCCTCAACGCGACCAAACAAAAAAAGGTCGTCAAGACCTGGTCGCGGCGAAGCACCATCCTCCCCGACATGATCGGTCACACGTTCGCCGTCCACAACGGCAACAAGTTCATCCCGGTCTTCGTGACCGAGAACATGGTCGGTCACAAACTCGGCGAGTTCGCGCCGACACGTACCTTCGGCGGCCACTCGGCCGACAAAGGCAAGAAGTAAGTGACGGGGCGAATGGTCGCCCTTCAGGAGTAGCGAAATGGCAGCGAAATCGTCGCTCTATTATCTGCGAATGGCCCCGCGCAAAGTGCGCCTCGTGGCCGATCTCGTCCGCGGCAAGCCGGTCGACAAGGCGCTCACCACGCTCATGTTCGTCCCCCGTTCCGCCGCCGAGCCCGTCGCGAAGGTCATTCGCAGCGCGGTCGCCAACGCCTCAGAAACCGAAGGCCTTGATACAGACCGCCTCTTCGTGAAGCGAATCTGGGTCGATGAAGGCCCCCACTACAAACGCTTTATGCCGCGTGCTCAGGGCCGCGCGTTTCAGATTCTGAAGCGCTCAAGCCACCTGCACGTCGAACTGGCCGAACGCTAATCCGCCCTTTGACAGGCGGCGATTGAAATCCGGCGAACGACCTTCGTTCGCACCTCTCGAAGACCGAACACGAGGCGAGCATGGGACAGAAAATCAATCCGACCGGACTACGCGTCGGCATCATCCGCGGCTGGAGCTCAAAATGGTACAGCGACAAGGCGTACCAGCAGTGGCTTCATGAAGACATCAAAGTCCGCCGCTTCATCCTCGACCACAAAGGCTTCGCCTCGCGCTTTGAAGCCATGCGCAAAGACGCCGCGCGCCCCAAGACCGTCATCAAACTCGGCGACGCCTCGATCGCCAAGATCGACATCGAGCGCGCCGCCGACCGCGTGCGCATCAACATCCACACCGCGAAGCCCGGCATGCTCATCGGCAAAAGCGGTCAGGAAATCGATCTCATGCGCAATGAGATCAAGCGCATCACCGGCAAAGAGGCGTTCATCAACGTCGTCGAGATTCGCAAAGCCGAGACCGATGCCCAGCTCGTCGCCGAAAACGTCGCGAGCCAGCTCGAACGCCGCATCGCCTTCCGCCGCGCCATGAAAAAAGCCGTCCAGACCAGCATGAAGTTTGGTGCAAAGGGCATCAAAATCCGCTGCGCCGGACGTCTCGGCGGCGCCGAAATGGCACGCGTCGAGCAGTTCCGCGAAGGCCGCGTGCCCCTGCACACCCTCCGCGCTGACATCGATTATGGGTTCGCCGAAGCCAAGACCACCTACGGCATCATCGGCGTCAAAGTTTGGATTTTCAAAGGCGAGGTGCTCGACCGCAACGCGACCAACTAAGGCAATTGCCAAACGTTACCGCGCCGCCGTCCGCACCCTGACGAGGCAATCAAATGCTACAGCCAGCACGTACAAAATACCGTAAGCAGCAAAAAGGCAGCATGGCGGGCGTCGCCCACCGCGGCTCGTCGCTCGCTTTCGGTGCCTACGGCCTGAAAGCCATCGAGCGCGGCAAACTCACCGCTCGCCAAATCGAAGCCAGCCGTATCGCCATCGTCCGCCAGGCAAAACGCGGCGGTAAACTCTGGATTCGCATCTTCCCCGATGTCCCAGTCACGAAGAAGCCCCTCGAAACCCGAATGGGTAAAGGTAAAGGCGGCGTCGAGTACTACATCGCGAAGATTCTCCCCGGCAAAATTCTCTTCGAGATGGATTTCCCGGACGAGGCCGTCGCCATGAAGGCGCTGCACCTCGCAAGCCAGAAGCTTCCGATCAAATGCAAGGTCGTGAAGCGCTCTGCGGAGTTGTTCGGCTAAGCATTGCCCGAACGAGCAATGTGTGCGAAATGCCTCCGCCCCGTGTTTCACGACTGTGGTGACTCGACGACGGGCTCGAAACAGGCAGATGGAGATTGGCAATGAAAACGACCGAAGCACTCAAAACGATGCGGTCGAAAGACGCAGCAGAGCTTCTCGCCCACGAGGCGAGCCTGCGCGAAGAACTCTTCAACCTCAAGTTTCGCCTCTCAATCGGCCAACTTGAAAACACCGCGCGCATCCCCGCAGTCCAGCGTGAAATTGCGCAGGTGCTGACGGTGCTTCGCGAAAAACAGAGCGCATAACGATCTATCCGCGCGCCGCGGCTTACCCCTCGGCGCCCGGGTCGGGTGATAGCCCATGAGCGACACGGCCGCACCGGCAGCCGAGAGCAGCACCACCGCCAAGACTGGCGCGCTGCGCCGTAAAAAGGTGCTCACTGGCACCGTCTACTCGAACAAGATGACCAAAACGGTCGTCGTCGAGGTGACCTCGCGCCAGATGCACCCCCAGTACGGCAAGTACGTCAAGACCCGTAAGCGCTTCAAAGCGCACGATGAGCGGCAAGAGTGCAGCATCGGCGACACGGTCCAGATCATCGAGACCCGCCCCCTGTCGAAAGACAAGCGGTTTCGCGTGCTCAAGATCGTCAACCGCACCGCGGCGTAATGCCTCGGTGCCTCTCTGTGGCGGTTGCCGCTGCGCGACGGTCGTGTGTGATGTTTGTTGGCCGTGCGTGACAAGGGCGCAATGTCGCCCCTGAAACGCAACGGTGGTTTGAGGAGACGATTATGATTCAGGTCGAATCGGTACTGATGGTGGCCGACAATTCCGGCGCGAAGAAGGTCCAGTGCATCAAGGTGCTGGGCGGCTCAAAGCGCAAGTACGCCGGCATCGGCGACGTCATCGTCGTCTCGGTCAAAGAAGCGACCCCCGACAGCAAGGTCAAAAAAGGCTCGGTCATGAAGGCCGTCATCGTCCGCACCGCAAAAGAGATCGGGCGCTCAGATGGCAGCTACATCAAGTTCGACGACAACTCGGCGGTTCTGATCAACGCCCAGCGCGAGCCCATCGGCACGCGCATCTTTGGTCCGGTCGCCCGCGAGCTGCGCGCCAAAAAATTCATGCGCATCATCTCGCTCGCTCCGGAGGTTCTGTAACATGAATCGCATCAAGAAAAACGACACCGTCCTCGTCACGGCAGGCCGCTACAAAGGCCAGAAAGCCAAAGTCCTTGAACTCCTCGCCGACGACCGCGTCCGCGTCGAGGGCATCGACGGCCAGATGGTCGTAAAGCGCCACCTCAAAGGTGGGCGCACCGCCGCACAGCCCGAGAGCGCAATCGTTGACCGTCCCGCCACGGTCCACATCAGCAACCTCATGCCGTTCGATGCCGCCGCCAACACCGGTGTCCGCGTCCGCATCGTCGAAGAGGGCGGAAAAAAGGTTCGTAAGAGCGTCAAGTCCGACACCGTCTTCCCGTGAAGTCGGGCAACGGGTCGAAGCGCGGGCACATCACCCGCGGCAATTGAGATACGCTGAGATGTCACCGGGGACGATCTTCGAACAACCGAGGGTTCAACACGGGTGAAAAAAGGAAATGGCCATGGCCGCTGAGAAGACAGACAAAAAAGCCAGCAAGAAAGCAGGCAAAAGCGAATCGTCAGGTGGGCCCAAGCTCGCCATCCAACAGGGACGCCCAGAGACCGCCGCCGGCAAGGCGCGCCTCTTCGAGCGCTATCAAGAGCAGATCGTTCCCGAGCTCATGAAAGAGTTCGGCTACAAGAGCATCATGCAGGTGCCCCGCCTCGTGAAGGTCTCGCTCAACATGGGTCTCGGTGACGCCGTCGCCAACCCCAAAATCATCGACGCCGCCGTCGATGAAGTCATCGCCATCGTCGGCCAGAAGCCCGTCGTGACCCGCGCCCGCAAATCCATCGCCACCTACAAGCTGCGCGAAGGTATGCCCATCGGCGTCATGGTCACCCTGCGCAGCCGCCGCATGTACGAGTTCATCGACCGCCTGCTCAACATCGCTCTGCCCCGTACCCGCGACTTCCGCGGCGTCTCGGGCAAAGCCTTCGACGGCGCCGGTAACTACACCCTCGGACTCAAAGAACAGATCATCTTCCCCGAAATCGAGTACGACAAGATCGACAAGATCAAGGGCATGAACGTGACCTTCGTCACCACCGCCAAAACCGACGAAGAGGCAAAAGCCCTTCTCAAACACCTCGGAATGCCGTTCCGTAACTGAAACTCAGCGCAACTGAGGCACCAAGACGCCGAGACCGTGACCGCAACGACGACGCAGCAAGTTCAGGGCGAACACAAATGTCGCCCACGCAAGTTCAGGAGAAGCGACCGTGGCCAAGAAATCGATCATCGCAAAGTCGCAGCGTGAACCCAAGTTCAAAGTACGCAAGTACAACCGCTGCCCACTTTGCGGACGTCCGCGCGGCTTTCTGCGCGAATACAATATGTGCCGTATCTGCTTTCGGAACCACGCCCACCGCGGCGAGCTTCCGGGCGTGACCAAGGCGAGCTGGTAACCAACTCATTCGCTCGAACTCGGCGGCGCATTCCGCGCCACCAGCGCGATCGAACTGAGGACCTCTTCTGCAATGTACGCGGGCGCGTAACTCGGCACAAAGCCGATGCGACCCCCGAAGGATACGACGGAGTTCTGTCATGAGCCACACCGACCCGTTGGCCGACATGCTGACCCGAATCCGCAACGCCATCGCGGCGAATCACGCGGAAGTTCGGATGCCAGCATCGAAGCTCAAAAAGAGCGTGCTTGACCTGCTTCAGCGCGAAGGCTTCATTCGCAGCTACCGCGAAGATGCAGGCGACGTCGCCGGCGGCCTTCTGGTCGTCGAACTCAAGTACAGCGATGGCCGCTCGGTCATTCGCGGAATCGAGCGCGTCTCCAAAACGGGTCGTCGCGTCTACCGCGGCTGCGACGCCCTCCCCAAAGTGCTTTCCGGTTTCGGTCTCGTCGTCGTCTCGACGAGCCGTGGCCTCATGAGCGACAAAGACGCGCGCAAGAACCGCCTCGGTGGCGAGATTCTCGCGGCGGTGTGGTAACAAACCCCGCCCTGCGCGGCTGACAACAGCGACGAGGATACACCATGTCACGCATCGGAAAACAGCCGATTGCCCTCCCCGCGAAGGTCAAATGCACCGTCGACGGCCTCACCGTCTCGGTCGAGGGACCGAAGGGCAAACTGACCCGCACCCTGCCCGACGGCGTCGCCGTCGCGCTCGAAGGCCAGAACGTCGTCGTCACCCGCAAGGCTGAAGACGCACAGACCCGCGCCATCCACGGACTCGCGCGCTCGCTCCTCGCCGGCATGGTCAAAGGCGTCGCCGAGGGCTACAAAAAAGAGCTGCTCATCAACGGCGTCGGCTACCGTGCCGACCTCGCAGGCTCGACCCTCACGCTGAAGCTCGGTTACACCAACGACCGCATCTTCAACGTCCCCGCTGGCGTCAACATCAAGATCGAAGACAAAAACACCCGCATCATCATCGAAGGCGCCGACAAAGAAGCCGTCGGACAATCCGCCGCGAAAATTCGCGCCTTCAAAAAGCCCGACCCCTACAAGATCAAAGGCGTCCGCTACGTGGGCGAAAAGGTCATCCAGAAAGAAGGCAAGACCGGCGGCAAGTAAGCCTCCGCCTCGCCGACACAGGCAATCTCGCTTCGGGGCGCGGCGGTACTCAAGCCCGCCGACACAGACCGACGCAAAAGGAATCTCAACATGCCAGTGCTCATCCCAAAACACGCCGACGATTCGGTTCGCGCCCGCCTCAAGCGCAAGAACCGCATCTCCAAAAAAATCCGCGCCCACGTCGACGCCGGCATCTCGCGCCCGCGTCTCTCCGTCTTTCGCTCAGGCAAGCACATCTACGCCCAGGTGATCGACGACGTGAACCAGCGCACCCTCGCCGCCGCATCGACCCTCGACAAAGAGGCCCGCGACGACGTCAAGGGCATGCCAAAAAAAGACCAGGCTAAAAAGGTCGGATTGCTCGTCGCCGCGCGCTGCAAAGCCGCCGGCGTTGAAAGCGTCGTGTTCGACCGCAACGGCTACATCTACCACGGTCGCGTGCAGGCTCTCGCCGATGGCGCGCGTGAGGGCTCAACTTCTAAGCCCACAAAGAGGAAACGATGAACGAGCGTAACGAAGGCCGCCGTCCGGCACGTGGAAACAATCAAGACCGTGGTGCTCCCGAAAGCGAGTTCATTGAGCGCGTCGTCGCACTCAATCGTACCGCCAAAGTCGTCAAGGGCGGTCGCCGCTTTTCGTTCTCGGCCCTCGTGGTCGTCGGCGATGGCAACGGCAACGTCGGTGTCGGCCTCGGCAAAGCAAACCAGGTCCCCGACGCCATCCGCAAAGGCGGCGAGCAGGCCAAGAAAAACATGATCAAGGTCGCCGTCGTTGACGGTACGATTCCCCACGAAGTCGTCGGTGAATTCGGCCCCGGACGCGTCCTCCTGAAGCCCGCCTCGCAGGGTACCGGCGTTATCGCCGGCGGCGCCGTCCGCGCCGTCCTCGAAAGCGTCGGCGTCAAAAACGTCCTCACCAAGTGCCTCGGCAGCCGCAACCCGCACAACGTCATCAAGGCCACCCTTGAAGGCTTGAGCATCCTCCGCAGCGCCGAAGAGATCGCCCGCGTACGAAGCATGTGACCGCGCCTCGCTTCACCCCGTCGAGTCACCCGCAACCCGCACCTCGACAATTGAAGCAAGTCGCCTGAGGGTAAGAAGATGAG
>CAZXXB010000081.1:0-5409 GCA_964644185.1 uncultured Myxococcota bacterium | reverse complement strand
CACTGAGACCGGCAAACTGCGCGTCACCCTGCGCCGTGGCCTGCGCGGATGCAGCGAAACCCAGGTCGCCACCGTGCGCGGCCTCGGCTTGAAGCGCCGCGAGCAAACCGTCGAAGTCGCCAACACCCCCGCCTTTCGCGGAATGGTCAAAAAAATCATCCACCTCGTCGACTTCGAAGAAATCTAATCCGTCGATGCGTAACCCGCCGACCCCGTCGTCGCGCGGTGTGGGGAACATGCAATGAGACTCGGTAGTATCCCAGCGCCGAAGGGCGCAAACAAAGGGCCGAAACGACTCGGACGCGGTGAAGCGTCGGGCACCGGCAAAACCGCTGGCCGCGGCCACAAAGGCCAGGGCTCGCGCACCGGCTCCGGCGTCCGCTTGGGCTTCGAAGGCGGCCAGATGCCCCTCTCGCGCCGTACGCCAAAGCACGGCTTCACCAACATCTTTCGCAAAGAGTTCGCCATCGTGAACCTCAGCGATCTCGAGCGCGTCTTCGATGCCGGTGCCTCCGTCACCCTCGAATCGTGCCAGCAGGTTGGTCTCGTCGCGCGCTCGGCAAAACTTCTGAAAGTCCTCGCCAACGGCGGACTCTCGAAGAAACTCGCCGTTCGCGCTCACAAGATTTCGGCTGCCGCGCAGGCCAAGATCACCGAAGCCGGTGGCAGCGCCGAAGAGTTTGAAGTGCCGCTCTCAAAAATTGCGGCGGTCAAGGCGGCAAAAATCGCCGCGAAAAAGGCGAAGCGCGCCAGCAAGGCCGGTGCCTCGGCACCGCAGTGAGCCTCCACGACGCGGTAGCGCATTCGCACTACCGCTCAACGCGTGAGGCCCTTCGTCGTTGACCAGCAGAGCGCCGGACCATTTCGCTCCGTCACGTTCAGCTGGCTTTTGATAAGGTGGGTCGGTTTTGGCTTCTTCGATCGCAGCGATTGCGAAGATTCCGGAGCTTCGGCGGCGACTGCTGTTCTCGCTCGCCATGCTCTTCGTCTACCGCCTTGGCATCTTCATCACCACCCCCGGCGTTGACCGCGCCGTGATGCGTGATCTCTTTGCCAGCAACTCCGGAACCATCTTCGGACTCTTCAACATGTTCAGCGGCGGCGCGCTCGAAAACTCGAGCATCTTCGCCCTCGGTGTCATGCCCTACATCTCGGCGTCGATCATCATGTCGCTGCTCGCCGTCGTCGTCCCCTCCCTCGAAGAACTCCAGAAAGAAGGCGCCCAGGGCCGCCAGAAAATCAACCAGTACAGCCGCTACCTCACCGTCGCCCTCGCTCTCCTGCAGGGTCTCGGCATCGCCATGCTCCTCGAAGGACAACGCAGCAGCATCGGCGAACCCGTCGTCATCTACCCCGGCCTCGGCTTCAAGCTGCTCACCATGGTCTCGCTCACCGCCGGCACCATCTTCGTCATGTGGCTCGGCGAGCAAATCACAGAGCGCGGCATCGGCAACGGCATCTCGATGATCATCTTCGCCGGCATCGTCTCCGGCTTCCCCGACGCCGTCTTCCAGACCATCAAGTTCGTCCAGCAGAACGTCATTCAGCCCCTCGAAGTCGTCGTCCTGCTCATCCTCGCCCTCGCCGCCATCGCCTTCATCGTCTTCTTCGAAAAAGGCCAGCGTCGCATCCCCATCAATTACGCCAAGCGCGTCGCGGGCCGTGCCCTCGTCGGCCAGTCAACCCACCTCCCCCTCAAGGTCAACACCGCGGGCGTCATCCCCCCCATCTTCGCCTCGTCGCTGCTCATGTTTCCGCAGACCATCTCCACGTTCTTCGGCAACACCGACATCATCCAGCGCGTGCAAGACTTCATGACCCCCGGCGGAACCCTCTACAACACCCTCTTCGTTCTGCTCATCATCTTCTTCGCCTACTTCTACACCGCCGTCATGTTCAACCCCGCAGACGTCGCCGACAACCTCAAGAAAAACGGCGGATTCGTCCCCGGTATTCGCCCCGGCACACAGACCGCCGACTACCTCGAACGCGTCCTCAACCGCATCACGTTCGCCGGCGGCGTCTACATGGCCCTCATCTGCGTGCTGCCAACGATTCTCATCGCGCAGTACAATGTCCCGTTCTACTTAGGTGGAACATCTCTCATGATCGTCGTGGGTGTGGCGCTCGACACGGTCAACCAGATCGAGTCGCACCTCATCACCCGCCAGTACGAAGGCTTCACGGGCCTTGGCAACAGCGACCGCATCCGCCACCGACGCAAGTCGTAAGGCGGCACGGTTCGAGCGCGATTTCGCGGTGCAGGGGTTTCAGGCGACGATGTCGGCGAAGCGTCTCATTCTCTTTGGACCACCGGGGGCGGGTAAGGGCACGCAGGCAATTCGTCTGCGCGCCGAACTCGGCCTCGCCCACCTCGCAACAGGCGATATGCTGCGCGAGGCGGTCAAAAACCAGACGCCTACCGGCAAATTGGCGCAGTCGTTTATGGATGCCGGTAAGCTCGTGCCCGATGACGTCGTGATCGGCATCATCCGCGAGAAGCTCAACGCCCTCGCGCAATGTGCCTTCATCCTCGACGGATTCCCACGCACGATTCCGCAGGCCGAGGCCCTCGACCGCATGTTGGCCGAGCTTGGCGCACCCATCGACGCTGTCCTCAGCATCGAGGTGCCAGACGAGCTGCTCGTCGAGCGTGGCGTGGGCCGACTCACCTGCTCGAACTGCGGTGCCGTGTTTCATGAGCGGTTTCACCCGCCCACGAAATCCGGCGTATGTGATGTCTGCGGTGCATCGGCGCTCAAGAAACGCGCCGACGACAACGAAGAAACAATTCGCGGAAGGCTTCGTACCTTCCACGAACAGACGATGCCCCTCGTGGCCTATTATAACGAAAAAAGTCTGTTGCGGCGCGTGGTTGGCACCGCCTCACCAGACGAAGTGTTCGCCAGCCTTCGGGCCGCGAGCGGTATTTGAACTCGGTTTTTTGGCTCGCCCACGCAGCAATGCGTTGACAGCCGCTTGACATTTCGCATATGGTCCCGCGCCCACGACGCGGATGGGCTTTTTTGAGCCTTTCGCGTTTGTGGTATTCGGCCAGAACCGAAACGTGTCGGCCAAAACTGCGGCGTGCTCGCGCCCGCTGCGGTAAAGACCAACCGGCGCAAGACCTTGGCGGCGTCCCCGCCCGTGCACCCAGTGAGCACGGCTTCGACGCTGCGAACCATTCTGTGTGAGGCGACGTTTGCCCTACTTACGGGGCACGACACCACACCAGAAGGCGCGCCGCGAATGGGCCATCAAAGGGTAGCATGACGGAAAAAGAGGGCACACTCGAAGTCGAGGGCAAAGTGATCGAACCCCTGCCAAACGCGATGTTTCGCGTCGAGCTCGAAAACGGTCACAAAATCCTCGCTCACATCTCAGGCAAAATGCGGATGCACTACATCCGAATTCTGCCCGGTGACCGCGTGAAGGTTGAGATGTCGCCCTATGATCTGACGCGCGGAAGAATCGTCTACCGCGCCAAGTGAAGCGCGGCCTAACGGCCCCGTACCGCAGGTGAGATTATGAAGGTTCGTGCATCAGTAAAGCGTATCTGTGACAAGTGCCGCGTCATCCGACGCAACGGTACCGTGCGGGTCATCTGCGAAAACCCGCGTCATAAACAGCGCCAGGGCTAACCAGCGCCTTCTCTTTGAGCACCCCGCCGCGGCAACTCGCCGCGACGACGGCCCCGAATTCACGGGCTGAACAGGAGCGAAAAACGTGGCACGTATTGCAGGCGTAGACCTTCCAAAAAACAAGCGCATCGACATCGCCCTGTCGTACATCTACGGCATCGGGCGTAAAAACGCGCAAGACATCATCGCAAGCGCACACATCGACGGCGCCGTCCGCACCGATGACCTCAGCGAAGACCAGGTCCGCCGCCTCCGCGAAGTCATCGAAGGTGGCTACAAAGTCGAAGGTGACCTCCGCCGCGAAGTCGCCCTCAACATCAAGCGCCTCATGGACCTCAAAAGCTACCGTGGCCTGCGACACATGAAGGGCCTCCCCGTCCGCGGGCAACGCACCCACACCAACGCGCGCACCCGCAAGGGCCCGCGTAAACCGCTCGGCTCGCGCAAATAACGCACGACGCCAGCTCTCTCTCTCTCTCTCTCTCTCGCTCCTCGCTCATTAGTCTGAGGGCGCTTCGGCAAACCGACTGCGCCCACCCAAGGGGAATCTGACGTGGCCACCAAGAAAAAAATCCGAAAGAACGTACAGGCCGGACTCGTCCACATTCAGGCGACGTTCAACAACACCCTCGTCACCATCACCGACATGGAAGGCAACTCCCTCTCGTGGTGCAGCGCCGGTGCGCGCGGCTTCAAAGGCTCGCGTAAATCAACCCCCTTCGCCGCTCAGGTCGCCGCCGAAGACGCCGCCCGCAAAGCCATGGAACACGGCCTCAAAACCGTCGGCGTGCACGTCAAAGGCGCCGGCTCCGGACGTGAATCCGCCGTCCGTGCCCTCACCGCCGTCGGCCTCCGCGTCACCTACATTCGAGACGTCACACCCATTCCACACAACGGGTGCCGTCCACCCAAACGTCGCCGCGTCTGATTCGCGGCAACGTCATGCGATCGGCCCCTCGCTCCGTGGGCTGGGCGCGCATCCCCTCTGCGCAACGTAAAACGTATCGAACGACTTCCGGGTGCTGTGACATCGCTCTTCAACGCAACGAAGACGCTTGCTTGAGCAATGTCTACTCGCTACCCGGTTTCGAACAGTTGAGGTGAGCATGGATAGCAGGAACTGGCGCGACCTGATCAAGCCGAAAGCCCTCGAAGTCGAGAAGGAAAGCCTCTCCGCGACCTACGGTCGTTTCGTGGCAGAACCGCTCGAACGCGGCTACGGCATCACGATCGGCAACGCCCTTCGCCGTATCCTCCTCTCGTCCCTCCAGGGCGCGGCCATCACCTCCGTCAAAATCGACGGAGCCCTCCACGAGTTCACCGCTCTGCCTGACGTCGTCGAAGACGTCACCGACATCATCCTCAACCTCAAAGGCGTCCTCCTCAAAGTCGACACCTACGAGCCACGCGTCCTCACCCTCGACGTCAAGGGACCCAAAAAGGTCACCGCTGGCGACATCGTCACCGACCAGTCCGTCGAGGTCCTCAACCCCGACCACCACATCGCCACCGTCAACGCCGGCGGCAAGCTCCGCATCGAGATGAGCTGCCGCAAAGGCCGCGGATACGTCGCCGCTGAGGGCAACAAAACCCCCAACATGCCCATCGGCACGATTCCCATCGACGCCATCTTCTCGCCCATCCGCAAGGTCAACTACCGCGTCACCAACGCCCGTGTCGGTCAGCGTACCGACTACGATCGGCTCACCCTCGAGGTGTGGACGAGCGGCGCGGTGCTCCCGGAGGACGCGGTCGCTCTCGCCTCGAA
>CAZXXB010000080.1:11444-14871 GCA_964644185.1 uncultured Myxococcota bacterium | reverse complement strand
CCCTCCCCTGAAGGGGGGGAGGGGGTGGCCCGAAGGGCCGGGGGTGAGGGTCCGCACACCATCGCACCACAGACTCCAGAGTGCCCCCTTCCTCCGGCGCGCCTTGTGGACGTCTTCGTCCACACGCGATGAGCGCTTGCGCGAAGAGCCAACAATTCTGTGTGCCCGTCTTCGTCCATCTAGCGCCGAACGACACCCCCCATTTGTAGGGTATTCACACGCGCAAAATGTCACAAAAAAGCCTTTGCGTTTTTCGCGCAACTGTCGGATGCTCCACCTCAGCCCCCAAAACCATCTGACCCTGCATCGTCAATAGGCTCGCTGTCTCCGGAGGTCTCCGCCATGAAGTTCTCGCCCACGAAGCTCTCGTCCATCGCCACCCCCCCCTGAGTAAAGGCTCGCGCTTTCTTGCGACCAGCCTCGCCACGCTCGCCCTCGCGTTCTTCGCACAGGGCCAGGCATGTGACTCCGGCTCAGCGGGCGTCACCCAGATCAACCGCGACGTTGTGCAAGTCTGCGTCGCCGCCGACGGCTCCGGCGATTGTGGACAATTCGCCAGCGGCGAAGGCTCCACAGGCTCACCCGACATCCCCTCGTTCGACGACGACGACACGACCCCGCCCTCCAACGACGACGACGTATTCACGCCACCGGCTCCCGACTTCTGTACCGAAGCAACCGTGGCGAGCGACTGCGAAAACTACTTCGACAACTGCAACGACGGCGTTTGCATTGACGGCATCTGCGCGCGCTCGCCCGTCAAGGCGTTCCTGCCCGACGAATTCAACACCTGCGACCCCGGCGAAAACGGCATCGAATGCTTCGAGTACAAGTGCATCCTCGCTTTCCCCTACTTCATCGGTGATCGCGCCTACTGCACCGCCGTCATAAAAAAAGCGAACACCTGCTACATCAACGACGTGTGTTACGACGATGGCGAACCAAATCTCGCCAACGACTGTGAATTCTGTAACGTCACACAGCCATACCCGCAACCGGCCAGCAAGGTCGATACTTGGAGCAGCGTTGCCGCGGGCGAACCCTGCACCACCGACACCATCACCAACGGTACGTGCACCGCTACCGGCGTCTGCGAATGCGTCCCCGATTGCACCGATAAAGTGTGCGGAGACGACGGCTGCGGTGGCTCTTGCTTCACCGCGCCACTCCCAACCCTCGGCCCCTGCGAAGAAATCACCGTCACCGACAACTGCACCCCCGGCGTAGGCGAATGCGGCTGCGACGAAGGCGAGTGGCTCATCGCCAACAAGCCCGTAGGTACCGCGTGTGACGACAACCTCGCGTGCACCACTGCATCCGAGTGCAACATTGCGGGCGTCTGCGAATTCACCGCGTGCATCTACACCGATCATAGCATCTGCACGTCTGATTGCACTTTCAACACACAAGACATCATCGTCCATGCCTCTGGCCTGTCCGGTCTCGACGATCGCACCGCCCGTATCATCCTCGTCTCTGCAAACCCCGCGGTCCCACTCCCTGCCGTCGCCTCGGCCTTCGTCGACGACGGCGCCTTCTCCGTCACCTTCACCGACGCCGGAATCGAAGGCGAAGGCTATGGCGCACACGTCTACATTGACAACCCAACCTCGGGCGGAACCCCCGACCAATGCGACGCGACAGATGTCACCTACCAGGTCTTCATGATTACGGGCCTCGGCTCCGCGCCTGAAACACTCACGCTCGATACCCCCGACGCGTCGGCAAACTGCGCCCCGTTCGCGCCCGCGCCGTAAGCCCCACATCCGACCCCTGCGCGGGCCGCCCCCGCCCGCACCGAAAGACACCGCACGCAAGCGAGGTTCACCATGCCACACGTCACCGCAAAAAAGCCTGCACCTCCTACCCTCACCCACCGAATCTGGGGCGTTGTACGATTTTGCTTGCTCGCCGCCATCCCCGGCCTTAGCCTCGTCGGTGCCACATGTGGTGGCTTCGGCGGCGGCGGAAACGGAGAAATCCGCCAGGAAAGCGAGGACAAGACCCAAGTGTGTGTCACCGCAAACGGTTCTGGCGACTGCACTCAGGTCGCCTCCCAACCCGGCGATGACCAAAGCGACGGGTCTTCCACCGCCGCAAACGCCCAAGCCGCATTGTTCAAGAAATACTACGACGCCATCCCAGAATTGCGCGTCATCACAAAGCAGTGGCCACCTGCAAGCGTGGGCATCGCTGAGAACCTGACGAGTACAACCCTGTATGTTGGACTAGAGCCTCAAGTCTACCTGAACCGTCTCGCCGCTGTCCTCGGCGTTACGCAACCGCCCCTCTCGCGCCACGCGGCGCTTCCACTTGAGTGGAGAATTGCGCTTGTCTACGCAGCGGCCAGCAGGCCCAACGCGCCGAGCGACCCGGCGACATCATGCATTTTCGACCACGCCGACAACATCCCTAACCTTGCAGGCGTCGACTTCGAAATTCCGCTTGATGAGCCGTGTAGTGTGGGTGGTCTATCATGCCCCACGTGGCTTGATTCAATTCGCCTGTTGCACCACCTTGATGCGTTCGACCCGACGGCTTTGGTGCCAGGTGTCCCTCTCCCCTCCACAAACGGCGAGGCATGGTCTGCTGCCAATGCCAACGATTGGGGTGGGCAATTCTCCCCGATGGCGGTAGGCGAATTCTGTCCATCCGCGGCAAACGCATGCCGCGTCGCGAGCTGGTTCGAATATGTTGATTGGGACACCACGACGGAATGCGAATGCCCTGCCGCGCCCTTCCTTGACGAGCCAGAATCTGCCGTCGAAAAAGCACGCTGCGAACTCGATTGCTGCAGCGATAGTGACCCGTGCGACATCGGGCGTGAAGCACTGTGCAACCTCTGCGGCTGTGTCGCCGACGATGACGACGACGACGTTGTTGGTGATGACGATGATGACGACGACGATGATGAAGATCAACCGATCAACCCAATCCTCGAGCCGGGTCCCGACGGTTGTATTGCGTGGGACACATCGAAGGTAGGCGCGTCAGACTCCTACGGCGTCGCATTGCTGCGCGAGACCACACAATCCCAGGCCCCGTGGCTGTCCGCAAACGGTTTGGCTCTCACGCACAATTGCGACAATTGGAGGCCAACCCGCGACATTGCCAACGTCCTATACCAGAACGCCGCAACCTGCGATGGATGTACACCGTATAAAGAAGGCAAAACGTTCACCATGATCGTTTACCTTGCACGTGGCGTATATGCATCAAGTCTAGCTGCCTCTCCGAATTGGCAAGAGTGGGCTGAAGACGCCGAAGGCTCTGCCAACCTCGGCGTGATTGTTGACACGGCCATGTCATCAGTTGTTACGCGCTGCCTAGATCGCCTTGCGACCTGCGACGACGTACCAGTTGGCGACCGATTCGTTCTATCAGGCGAAATCGTATTTGGAACTCTTCTCGATTTCGTTAAGCCAGG
>CAZXXB010000080.1:1013-11366 GCA_964644185.1 uncultured Myxococcota bacterium | reverse complement strand
TTCGATGCGAGGCAGCAACCTATTCCATCAGAAGACTCGTCTGCAATTCTCGGTGGTATTGCTACTCCAACAACCAACAACCAGCCCGGTCAGGATGTTGGGGTGAGCGAACGCTTTATATGCCGCGATGCCAAAACATACTGCCACGCAGCAACAGCCGACAATGCGTTCTCCGAGATGAAAGTCGTCGGGTCCGGAAAGACACGATGCAGCGGCAGTAGTTGCATGGATTGTTTGACAAATGTCTGCCCTGCGACGGTTCTCGGCGACCGCCTGATGATCAGCCCGGCAACGAGCGACTGCCAGTGAGTAACCTAATGTACTCAACGCGAGTAATTTGCAAGAGCCTCGGCTGGAGCCGGACGCTATCCGCTTTAGTTGCCCTGCTTACGTCAAGTGGCGTGGCGTGCAAGCCGGTTGAGCGTCCTTCAATCACGAATTGTAACGACGATATTGCGACACCCGCGTCACGTGATTGTCCCATCTCTTGTGACGAGAACACATCAAACTCTGACGATACTGTCGACAACGACACATCACATTCTGGCCGAACAATTGCTTTCGACTTCCTAGAACATGATTGCACGGAAGCGAATTGCAACATTGGCCAAGATGACGAGTTTGTTGTTCTCAGTGCGCCTCTTGGTTTCAATGCGCCCCTTGAGGGCGATTCCTACACTGCGCGATGGGTATCCGCAGATTGGTCCCTCGGCTCCAACACGCTAGATCGGCTACGCTATCCACGCGCTTTGGGCCCGGGACCGCTTGCGGTCATTGGCTCACGCAGCCAATCCTTTCTCGATTTTAGAGGTAAATCCAAAGTTGTTGGCTGGGGGGGCACAGCGTCCTCTGAACTGGGCGGCGCAAACGCTGCTGCGTCAATCAAGGCTACCCCAAACGACGGTATCGTGTTCGTGGGCTCATGGCAGGCCAATCCCATGAATTTTGTGCCGCTGCGCACCCGGGCTCAGGGAAGCATCCTGCCAAATCTTAGACCCGATGGGCGATTAGATACATACTTAGACGAGAGATTCATACTGGCGGGCGCAATCTCTGCCGTGACTGATCAGTTCACACAGGTGAACCTATCGCCAGATTGGGTCGTCGGAATCGACATCAACGCATTTGGCGATGACCTGACATGGACAAGTATCGCGCGCTCGACGGAGGGCAGAACGGCGCTCGCAATCTCAGCTAGCAGGTATCGGACGGTCGTCGTGTCAGACTTGAGAGGAATTGACAGCGAACGGCTCGTCCCTGCGAGCATGATAAACGCAGGCGATGCACCCAACGGCGGCATCACAGCACTCGTACTCTATTCCATTTCAGACGTCGGCGAAACGCGACACGAGGCAAATTTTGTTCGTTCATATGACGCGTTCCAGTCAAGCCATGTCGATGGTGCGCGCGGCGACATGATTTGGAGCAAGCGGAACGGGTGGGTCGCATCGTATGACGCTGGAGGTTCGGGGCAGAAGCCGGTAACGATCGACATCGTCGACAACCGGGGGCGCGCGCTTGCCCCAAGTTTTGTGACTGAGAGTGAAGCAATACTCGTCGCGTATTTGCCTGATCCGCTGACTGTCCGCCGTCTTGACCTCGACGGTCTAGATATTCGGCAAGTTCACGCAATGGTCGCTGACGGCGATGACGGGCTAATCGTTCTTGGTACATCTCGTCGGACCTTTGGCCAAACCACGCATCTCGCTCAGGAGGCGAGCGCGGTCGCGGTTCGACTTGACGCCGACTTCAACGCTCTTTGGAAGCGAACGTACCCCGACGTGGATATGACGCGCGGCTACTTAAGTCTTGCAGTGGATAGTCAAGAGGGCCAGGCGGTGGTCGGTGCAAACTATCTCGTGACCCCAAAAAACTTGCTCGATGCGGAGCCGACGCGAAATTGGCCACGTCGACTTAACGGCTTCTGTACGTTCCGCATCGACCTGAAGTCTGGCACCGAGATTGGTCGCGGATGCGCCGCGGGTCGCGTTGATGGTGATGACGTAGCGCGAGCAACGATTTGGAGCGTTTCTGCGCATAGTGGTGCGGTCTACTCCGGCGTGCATAGTAGAGGTAAAGTCGAGGCGCTCACTTCCGATGGGGTCAGTCCACTTTATGAGAGACGCTACCCCGACGGGCCCTCCATGAAACAGCGTTCGGATTCCATCGTCATTATTCAGCGCCCTGGTAACAAGCGTTAGTGCTGAGTTGCTCGCGCAGTAATTCTCGGCTTGAATCCGACACGGTATGGTATCAGGGGACTGTTTTGCTGCCCCCCCCAATTCTGCCCCACTTTCCCCCCACTCCAAAAGTGGGGAAAACGCACCTAACCCCGCGAATCACAAAGCAAATCCGCCCACCTCTCAACTTGTGCGCGGAGACATGCCACTTAACCCATTGATTTTATTGAACTATTCGCCACACACCGGGTGCCGCACAGGCAACCTCAGTTCACGACCCCATCCTCAACCGGAGACACCTCGGATGGCGTCAGCCCCGCCCCCGAAAGATTCAGCGACGCCGACAAAAGCGCCTCAATCAGCGTCACCCGTTCGTTGATGTCGCTCGTCTCAAGAATCGCCTGTCGCGCCGCCGGGTCGCGCACCATCAACGACGCAATGCACTCCACAAGTTTCTTCGGCTCATTCACCTCGTGCAACAGCATCCGCCGATGATCCGCCGATGGAATATGCTCGTCAGCCCACGCCGAAAGCATCTCGCGAAACGCCTTCACCTGCCCCCGATGGCTCCAGTCAAGGTCATCAACCTCGCTCACCACCCGCGCCATGCAAGCAATGTACGGCGTCTGCTGCACCACCTCATCAAGCTCAACCCGCCCCTGCCCCTTCACCAGAATCACCATCGTCCCATCCGGATTCCGCTTCGCCACACTCACCTCGCCAAACCCCGCAATCACCTTGCGCCCGCGTCCCTCACCCTCTTCACCCGGCACATCCATCGTCAGCGCCAGCGGAGTCTGCGACGCCACCGCATCATTCACCATCTGAATGTACCGCGGCTCGAAAATGTTCAACGGAATCGTGGTACTCGGAAAGAACACCATCCCCGGCAGCGGAAACACAAACGCCTGCATCGCCCCCTCTCCCTCGCCCACCTTCGCCGCCTCGCCCACCCCCGCCGCTTCACCCGCGACCGCACCTTCACCATGCGGCGCAATCTCGCCAGTCACGTCATGCTCTCGGGTGTTGTCACTCATCGCACTCATCACACCTGTCGCTCTCATCGCACCTGCGTCACTGCGGTTGTTCACGGCCTGCCCTCGCTGCCACCTCGCGGCGGCTGCCGGAGCCTGTCTCCAGCTTTGATTGGTAAACACCCCGCGCCGCTTTGCAAGCCTTTTTATTCTTTTCGACCTCCTTCAACCCCACCAATCACCGCGCCATCACCACCCCACCCACACCTTCGCCCACACCGTCACCCACACCGTCGCCTCGAAAATTCCCTTTGAAATCCAACGTCAAACGGGTGTATGCGTCGCATCGCTTCGCTGCTCGGCACCCAAAAACACCCATGCGCACCCCCGCCCAACCCCTCAAACACATCTTCTTTGACCTCGACGGAACCCTCATCGACTCGCGCCGACTCGCCATCCATTGCGCCCGCGCCACAGCAAGCGAACTCCACCGTCGCGGATACGACTTCACCGACCCCCGCGATGACGCCGCCTGCATCGCCGAAATCGGCACCCCCTCTGCCGTCACGTGGGCACGCATTCTCGCAACCGACGACCCCGCCCTCATCGCGCTCGCCTGCACCATTGAGCGCGACGTCTCACTCGCGGCAAGCCACACCCTGCAACTCTTCGATGGAGTTCACGAAACCCTCGCCGCCCTGCGCCAACGTGGTGCCGCCCTGCACCTGCTCACCAACGCCGAAATGCCCTACATCGAGCTTGCCCTCTCGCGCTTCGACCTCTTCACCCACTTCACCTCGCTGCACCCCTTCGACGCCCGCAACCCCCTCACCAAAGGCGCACGCCTCACCCGCGCCCTCGCCCGCCACACCGGCACCGCCGCCGCCATGGTCGGAGACCGCATCGCCGACATCGACGCCGCCCACGAGGCCAACATCACCGCCATCGGCTGCATCTACGGATACGGCACCGCCGCCGAGCTGACCCGCGCCCACCACCGCATCACCCGCATCGGTGAACTCATCGAACTCGCAGGCTAATGCTTCGACTCAGCTCACCCCTCAACCCCGCAGCGCAGCCACACCGGGTAGCTCCATCCCCTCCATCAGTTCGAGCGACGCACCGCCGCCCGTCGAGATGTGGGTGATCGCACCCGTCACCCCCGCCATCGCCGCCGCCGCCACCGAGTCACCACCACCAATCACGCTCGTGATCCCCGGCGTCGCCACAGCCTTCGCCACCGTCACCGTACCCGCCGCAAACGGCGCCATCTCAAACACACCCATCGGACCGTTCCAGAAAATCGTCTTCGCCTGCACGAGATGCTCGGCGTAAAGCTTCGCCGTCGCCGGACCAACATCAAGCCCCATCATCTCATCCGGGAAATTCTCATTCGTCGCGACCGTCGTCTTCGCCGTCTCAGCAAACGCATCCGCCGCCACGTGATCAATCGGCAGCAGCAGCTTCACGCCTTTCGCCTCGGCAAGCGCCAGCGCCTCGCGCGCCATCTCAAACGCCTCAACCTCAAGCTTCGACTTGCCGAGCTTCACACCCTTCGCCGCGAGAAATGTCAGCGCCATCGCCCCACCCACGACAATCCCATCCACCTTGTCGAGCAGGTTCTTCACGACGCCAATCTTGTCGCTCACCTTCGCCCCGCCCAGCACCGCCCAGAACGGACGCTCGGGCGCACTCAACAGCGTGCCAAGGTAACGAAGCTCTTTCTGCATCAGGTAGCCGCAGCCCTTCTCAGCCACGAACTGCGCCACACCCGTCGTCGAAGAGTGCGCGCGATGCGCCGAACCAAACGCATCGTTCACGTACACCTCGGCAAGCGACGCCAGCTCTTTCGCCAGCGCCTCGTCGTTCTTCTCTTCGCCTTTGTAAAAGCGGGTGTTCTCGAGCAACAACACCTCGCCATTCTGCAGCGCCATCGCCGCCGCGCGCGCGCTGTCACCCGCGCAGTCATCAACGAACTTCACCGCCACGCCCAGCTTCTCGGCCAACACCGGAGCCACCGGCGCAAGCGAAAACTCCGCGTTCCGCTCACCCTTCGGACGCCCCAGGTGCGACGCCAGAATCACCTTCGCCCCGCGCGCAATCAGCGCCTTCAACGTCGGCAACTCTTCGCGAATCCGCGTGTCATCGGTCACGACACCGTTCTTCAACGGCACGTTGAAATCCACGCGCACCAACACCCGCCGACCCGTGACGTTCAGCTCGTCAATCGTCTTGATCGTACTCATCATTTCACCAAGCCGGACATCCGCCGACCAAAGCAGGTTCACCCGTCTACAGCAGGCTCACCCGACTAAAGCAGGTTCACAAGGCGAATCAGCTGATTCGTAAAGCCGTACTCGTTGTCGTACCACGACAGGCACTTCACGAAGTTGCCGTTCATCACCTTCGTCATCTGCGAGTCGAACACCGACCCATACGTCGAGCCGATGAAGTCGCTCGACACGAGCGGCTCGTCGGTGTAGCCGAGCACGTCTTTCAGCGCGCCCTCGCTCGCCGCTTTCATCGCCGCGTTGATCTCTTCGGCCTTCGCCGGCTTCTTCAACAGCACCGTAAGATCAACCGCCGCCACATCCGCCGTCGGCACGCGCATCGCGTAACCGTCGAGCTTGCCCTTCAACTCGGGCAGCACGAGACCCACGGCCTTCGCCGCACCCGTCGTCGTCGGAATCATATTCATCGCCGCCGCGCGCGCGCGCCGCAGGTCTTTGTGCGGAAGGTCGAGAATCTGCTGGTCGTTGGTGTAGCTGTGCACCGTGATCATCTGCCCAAACTCGATGCCCCAGTTGTCGTGCAGCACCTTCGCGAATGGAGCAAGGCAGTTCGTCGTGCAGCTCGCCGCACTCACGATGTGGTCTTTCGCCGCGTCGTAGCCGTGGTGGTTCACGCCGTACACAAACGTCGGCGGCAGCGGGTCACCGCTCGCCGGAGCCGAGATGACCACCTTCTTCGCGCCACCCTTGAGGTGCGCCGCCGCCTTCGCGCTGCTCGTGAAAACCCCCGTCGACTCGATCACCACGTCAACGCCGAGGCTACCCCACGGCAACGCCGCCGGGTCTTTTTCGCTGAAGCACAGCGTCTCTTTGCCGTTGTACGAAAAGCCCTTTTCGGTGCGCTCGATACCCGGAAAACGCCCGTGGACCGAATCGTATTTCAACAGGTGCACCATCGTGTCGCGGTTGCCGAGGTCGTTGATCGCGACGATCTCAAAACCCTGCGTCGCGGCGACGCGATACGCGAGGCGCCCGATGCGACCGAATCCATTGATTGCAATGCGCTTGGCCATGACAAATCTCCTGTTCCGACCGTGTGCCGCCCGTGCGGAAAGGCACGACGCGACGAAAGGGTGACGCACGAGGGCGGGGCGTTCTCTAACAAAGCGCCCCGTTGCGGGCAAGGCGCGCCGCTCTGGGCCGCCACGTCACGGTTTCTCAACCTGCTGCGCGCTACTTACCCCACTTCACCCACCCGCGCCTTGAGGAAGATCAAGCGCCCCACAACGGCACGCCTCCGTCACCCCCCGATCACCCCTTCTTCGCCGGTATCGGCTCGCCGTGCGGGTCGATCTCCGGGTTGCCAATCTCCGGCGCAAACGTCTCGGCGATCTCATGCAAATGCTCTAGCCGCTCGGCCTCGGCATGCAGATGCTCGGGCGCAATCTTCTCGCTCGCAAGATACGTCTCCCACAACCTGTGACTGCGCACGAGCCGCGCCCCACGCTCTGCCCCCGCCGCCGTCAGCGCAAGCGCCCCATCACCCCCCGTCGCCACCAACCCCTGGCGCGCCAGCCTCCCAGCCGCCGCCCGCGTGCGCGCCCCACTCAACGGAATCTCACCCGCAATCTCCTCCACCATCCGCGACCGCCCCGCCTTCGCCAACACTTTCAGCACGTCCTCTTCGCTGATGTGCCGCCGCACCGCCCGCCGCCGCAACATCCGCCCAATCAACCCGTATTCCGGACCAACCAGCAGCGCGACAAAAAAGAACAGCGTCGCCACCAGCACCATCGCCGGCCCCGTCGGAATATTCAGCACGAACGCTATCAAAAACCCCGCCGTCGCCGACAGCCCACCAAACAACCCCGACAACACCAGCCTCACCGACAGCCGATTCGTCAACTGATACGCCGTCGCCGCCGGTGTAATCAGCATCGCCACCGACATGATCACCCCCACCGTCCGCAACGCCGCCACCACCGTCGCCGCCAAAAGCGCCATCAGCGCGTAATGCAAAAACCCCACCGGCAAACCCACCGCGCTCGCCATCTGCGGGTCAAAGCTCAACATCTTCAAACCCCGGTACGCCAGCACCACAAACCCCAACGCCACCGGAGACACGATCAAAATGCTCAAAAAATCCTGCCACTCAATCGCCAGCGGAAGCCCAAACAGAAAGCACGTCAAATCGAAGTGCGTCCCCTTCGGCTGCAACGAGATCAAAATCACCCCAAGCCCAAACATCGCCGTGAATACGATACCAATCGCCGAGTCTTCTTTCGCTCGTGCGTTGCGCGTCACCCACCCAATCGCCCCCGCCGTCACAAGCCCCGCCACGAGCGCCCCCACAAACAGCCCCCACACCTGAATCAGCCCATCGCTGTGCGCCGCAAACCGCTCCATCACCAGAAACGCCACCACCACTCCCGGCAAAATCGCGTGCGACAGCGCATCGCCAATCAGCGCCATCCGCCGCAACACCACAAACGCACCCAGCACCCCCAGCGTCATGCCGATGATCGCGCTCCCCGCAATCTGCATCGGATAATACCGCAGCGCCTCAGCAATGCGGTCGTGCCACGTCAACACATCGACCTCATACGCCACCTGCGCCATCGCACCCGCGCTCGCAAGGCCCGCACCGACAAGCTCTGCACTACCGCCGAACATCGATACGCCCCTCTCGCAGCACCCGCTCCGCCGTCTCCACATGCGCCAGCGGATTCCCATACGCGCGCCGCAAATTCTCGTCAGTCGCCACCGTCGCAAACGGCCCCGACGCAATCACCACCCGGTTGAGCAGCACCACCCAGTCGAATCGGTCGAGCACGTTGAGGTTGTGATTGACCACCACCACCGTGCGCCCCTCGCGCACGAGCCCCTCAACCAACTCAAAAATGATCTGTTCCGACGCCGCATCGAGCCCCTTCAGCGGCTCGTCGAGAATCATGAGATCGGCCTCTTGCGCCAGCGCCCGCGCCAAGAACACCCGCTGCTGCTGCCCACCCGATAGCTGACGAATATGCCGCGTCGCGTACTCACTCATCCCCACCTGCGCCAACGCGTGCGCAACCGCCTCACGGTCATGCCCCGTCACCCGACGAAACAGCCCCATGTGCGGGTGCCGCCCCATCATCACCACCTCATCAACCCGTATCGGAAAGTCCCAATCCACCGACTCGGTCTGCGGCACATACGCGATGCGCTTGCGCACCCGATCAACCGGCTCACCAAACGCCAGAATCTCGCCCGCATCCACCGGCGTGAGCCCCAGTATCGCCTTCAGCAGCGTCGTCTTACCCGCCCCGTTTGGCCCCGAGATCGACGTCATTTTTCTTGCCGGAATCGTCAACGACACCGCCCGCAGCACCGGCGTCTGCATGTACGACACCGTGAGGTCGCGGCACGCAAGCGCCGCCGCATCGTGCGTCTCGGCTCGCTCGTTCATGACACTCATGGGGCCACTTGCCCGGCACCCGTCGCCGGATTCATCACCGCTTCCGTCACCGCCGCCGCGCTTGCCGACGCCTCGTCGTGCTGCGCCGCAAGCGCCGCCTGCTTTGCCACCGTCGGTGCCTCGGCTTCGTAGAAGTATGGTGCCGCCTTCGCCCCCGAGAGCCCCTCGACAATCATCCGCACATTCGCCTTGAACGCCCCAATGTACGACCCCGCCGCGCTACCCGGCTCAGCGAGACTGTCGCTGTAGAGCGGCCCCGCCACCTTCAGCGTGTGCCCGTATTTTTCCGCCGCGAGCCGCTGAATCGAATCAACCAGATCGTTTTGCGCCTGCGACACCGACGTCTCGTGAAACACCACCGCGACCCCGCGCTTCGCCGCCGCTTCCGCGAGCCGCAACGGTTCCGCCGCGCGCGCCTGCGCCTCGGTGCTAATGCCCAGCACCGCACCAACCTCGACCCCATACGCCGCCCCAAAATAGTAAAACGCGTCGTGGCTCGTGATCAGCAGGCGCCGCTCTGCCGGTATCGCGCCGAGCGCCGCCTTCGTCTCGTCATGCAGCCGCTGCAACCGCAAAATGTACTGCTGCGCGAGGTACTGAAAGTCGCCCTTCTTCTCAGGAACCAGTCGTGTGAACTCGATGCGCACCCGCTCGGCAAACCGCATGAAATAGCTCGCGTTCCACCACACGTGCGGGTCGGGTGCCGACGCCGACCCATCTTTTTTGCGCGTCACAATCGTCGGCTCTTCGGCGAGAAACACCGCCTTGCGTGCCCCCTCCACCGTGCCCGCGTTCGCGTTCTCCATCATCGCCACGAGGTTGCCTTCGAGGTGCAGCCCATTCGCCAGTATCAGCGCCGCCTTGCGAAACAGAATCGCATCATCCGGACGTGGCTCATACACGTGCGGGTCAACACCCGGCTTCATCAGGCTCACGACACGCACATTCGGCCCGCCAATCTCACGCGCGAGATCAGCGAGAAACGTCGTCGTCGCGACCACGAGCGGAGCTTCGGGCGCCGGAGCAAGCGCATTGCCGTTCGCATCGGTCCCCGGTTGCGGCACGGGCACCCAGCCGCACGTGGCAAGCGCGATCGCGCTCGCTGCCGCAAGCGTCACGATCACCCACCGCGCGAGCCGCGCGCGCAGCCGCATCGACACGACAAGGGGCACTTCGGGCAGCACATCGGTCGGCACGCGAGCTGCGTTACCGCCCACCGCAACCGTTTGATTTTGCTTGGACTTCACCGTTTACCTCACCACACGGACGCACCCAGCTGGCGTCACCGATGATTTAGGTAACACGAAATCGCAGTTTAGGCAACGCGAAATCACGTGCCATGTTCCCAATTTCGACAACCGACACCCCACCCACCAACCTCGCAAATTTTGCGCACCCGCCCTTGCCTCAGCTTCTCCCGTGTTTAGCTTCCCCCACGAGAACGCCGTGCGCAAGTCGTCGCACCGCCCTCCAACACGGATATCTCCGAAAGGGACCCGCACACCATG
>CAZXXB010000080.1:0-933 GCA_964644185.1 uncultured Myxococcota bacterium | reverse complement strand
CACGCCGCATCTGCTCGGCGGGCGTCTGGCCATGCACGCCCTCGTCGCCCAAAAAGACGGCGTCACACGCCCCCTCCTGCAAAAACTCGGCGCCGACCCCACACAGGTGCTCGCCAAAATCGACTACGAAATGGCCAACCTCCCCTTCGTGCAAGGCGGCGGAACCGAACCCGGCGCAAAACAAGACCTCATTCGCGCACTCACCCGCGCCCGCGAAGAAGCCGACAGCCTCAAAGACGAATACGTCAGCGCCGAGCACCTTCTGCTCGCCTTCGTACACGACCGCAAATCCACCGCCGGACGCCTCATCGCCGACAACGGCGTCACCCGCGAAGGCATTCTGCAAGCCCTCAAATCACTCCGCGGAAACCAGCGCATCACAAGCCAGGACCCCGAGCAAACCTACGACGCCCTCGGCAAATACGCCCGCGACCTCACCGAAGCCGCCCGCAAAGGCAAAACCGACCCCGTCATCGGTCGCGACGAAGAAATCCGCCGCGTCATGCAGGTCCTCTCGCGCCGCACCAAAAACAACCCCGTCCTCATCGGCGAACCCGGCGTCGGCAAAACCGCCATCGTCGAAGGTCTCGCAAAACGCATCATCGACGGCGACGTGCCCATGGGCCTCAAAGACAAGCGCCTCGTCGCCCTCGACCTCGGCGCACTCGTCGCCGGAGCAAAATTCCGCGGCGAATTCGAAGAACGACTCAAAGCCGTCCTCAAAGATGTCGAGTCCGCCGAAGGTCAGGTCATCCTCTTCATCGACGAACTCCACACCCTCGTCGGTGCAGGTGCCGCCGAAGGCGCGATGGATGCCAGCAACATGCTGAAGCCCGCCCTCGCTCGCGGCGAGCTACACTGCATCGGTGCGACAACCCTCGACGAGTACCGCAAATACATCGAAAAAGACGCCGCCCTCGAACGCCGCTTTCA
>CAZXXB010000079.1:3107-14977 GCA_964644185.1 uncultured Myxococcota bacterium | reverse complement strand
TCGGCCTCGACGAGAAATCCGGCGCCGTTTTCGTGCACGGCAGCACCGACGCCCCCGAAGTTGACGTGTTCGTCGGCGACACCGAGATCATCTCGGGCCTCGCGTTCGGCGAATTCACCGGCGCCCTCACCGCCCCCGCTGGCGTTGACGTGACGCTCGACTTCTTCGCCGCCGCCGAAGGCACCGAGCGCCCCGCCGGCGACCCGGCAGCCTCGGTCGACATCGGTCAGCTCGAAGAGGGCAAGACCTACGTCGCCATCGCCACCGGCTTCCTCGCCCCCACCGGTGAACAGCCCGCGTTTCAGGTGCTTGCCTACACCACCGACGACATCCCGGCGGCGGGCGACCCCACCACCGAGACCTCGGTCGTGGCGATTCACGCCGGCGCTGGCGTCCCCGAGGTTGACCTGAGCCTCGTCAACGTCGACAACACCCTCCTCCCGCTGCTCGTCGGCCTCGGCTTCGGCGAAGATAGCCGCGACTCGGCCATCCCCGATCTCGCCGCGGGTAATTACCAGCTCACCATCGGCCTCACCGCCGACGCCAAGCCGTCGTTCCTCACCGGCCTTGCGGCTGCGGGCGGCGTCAAAGCCTTCGCCGTCGCCATCGGCGGTGTGCCCGACGACAACGAAGCCACCAACGACCTCGCCCTCCGCGCGATTCTCGTCACCCCCGCCGGCCTCGCCGCCCAGCCGCTGCCCGTCAGCCCGGTCGAAAAGGCCAAAGTGACGATTCTCCACGGCAGCCCCGACGCCCCGGTTGTCGATGCCTTCGTCGGCGACGCAGTCGGGTTCGAAGACCTCGCCTTCAGCGAAGTCACCGCGACGCTCGAGCTCGACCCCTTCGCCGCGCTCGACCTCGACCTCTTTGCCGCCGATGGCGAGTCATCGACCCGCCCCGAGGGTGACCCTGCGGCAACCGTTGCGGTGCCGGCGCTCGCCTCGGGCAGCGAGTGGGTGGTGGTTGCCGCCGGATTCCTGGGCGAAAAGCCCGAAACTGCCGCTGCGTTCCAGGCGATCTTCGTCCCCGTCAACTTCGGCGCGTTCACTGATGGTAAGACCAAGCTGACCGTCGTTCACGCCGGTGCCGACATCCCCGCGGTCGACCTCTACAGCAGCGCCTCGGACCCAATCCTCGGCGTGGTGTTCACCAAGATCACCGCCCTCAGCGACCTCGCGTTCAGCGAGATTCTCCCCGAGACCGGCGCCGCTGAACTCAACGCCGTCGATACCACCCTCGGCCTCGGCCTCACTGGCGAGACGAGCCCTGCCTTCACGTTCCCCGCCCCGTTCGGCACCGCAGCAGACGGCACCGGGATCGTGGCCGTCGCCATCGGCGCGCTCAGCAACACCACCGCCACCATCATGGCGCTCCTCTACGATGAGGCGTCCGGCTCCTTCACCGCTGTCGAGCTCCCGCTTGACGCGTACGAGCCGTAACAACGCTCGCACACGCAACAGCAAAAACGGGGACGTTCATCGCGAACGTCCCCGTTTCTTTTTGTCTTCGATCTTTTTTTCGTGCCCAATCAACCGACGAGATTCAACACCTCAAACGCCGCCGCCGACAACTTCGCGTGGGCCTCGTCATAGATCGCCGCGTGACGATTCTGCGTCGCCCGATGCCGGTCATACACCACCACCTGACGATCAAATGAAATCGTCACCGCCGACAACTCATCCGCGCTCGACGCCCCCGCCACACGATCCGCCAACACGCGAAACCCCTGACCCACCTGCCGCAACACATCTTTCGTCGCGAAGTCACCCTCGCCCGCCGACTGCTGCTCAAACCCCGCCGCATCACGCCGCAGCGACTCAATCACCGATTCTTTCGATCCCATGTTTTCCTCTTCGTTTCTGCGTTCCAGTTCGTTTCTGTGTTCCCGGTCTCGTTTGATTGCACCTTAGACCGCCGACCCACTCACACCCTCTGGCTCGCAACGTCGCGCGCCACCTCAACGAGGCGCTCGGCAAACGTCACAAGCTGCGCCACCTCGATGCGCTCATCAATCATGTGAAAATACTGCCCATCACCCGGCGCCCAGCCCACCGCCTCGATGCCCCGCAAAATCAGCTCCTTGCAAAACGTCCCACCACCTATCCCAATCGGCTTCGCTTCCGGAGCGTGCTTCGCCAGCACCTTCAAAATCGCCGCATCGCGACTCACCTCAGTCGGACGCGCGCGCGTCCGCACCTCAATCTTGAACGTCGTCCCCTCGAGTTTTGCCCGCTCGGCAAACTCCGCAAACTGCCGCTCGACACCCGCCGCCGTCATCCCCGGCACGAACCGAATATCAAACAGACAGTTCGCCTCCGCCGCCACCGCATTCGGCGCCGAACCACCCCGCACGAGCCCCAGCTTCAACGTCGGCGACCCCAGCACCGGGTGCACCTCATGCTCTAACTTCATCTCGCCCATCACCGCCGCAATGAACCGCGACAGACTCGTGATCGCGTTCACCCCCTTCTCCGGCTCCATCGCGTGCGCCGCCTTCCCAAGACACGTCACCCGCACGTGAAAACACCCCTTCTCCGCCACATCAATCTCACGCATCTCACCCGCAATGTCGGGTATCAGCGCATCGGTCGCGTCGAGCAAACCGTTCTCGGTCAGGTACGGCAGCCCATACCCCGTATTCACCTCTTCATCCGCAACCGCCCCAAACACCACCTGTCCCGGAATCTCGTGCTCAACCGCCTTCAACCGCAAAAACGCCGCAAAGCTCGCCGCCAGCGGCCCCTTGTTGTCGAGCACCCCGCGCCCATACAGCCACCCCTCTTTCTCGTACGGCTCAAACGGCGGCCTCGTCCACTGCAACGGGTCGCCCGATGGCACCGTGTCGGTGTGCAACAAGAGCAGCAGCTTGCGATACCCCGGCTCACCGCGCCCAACCGTCGCCAGCAAATTCTCACGCTTCGGGTCTTTGCCGTGCGTCATGAATTCAATCCCCGCCGCCGCAAGCTCACCCTTCAAAATCGTCGTCACCCGCGTCTCACAACCCGGAGACTCCATCTCATCCGGCCCACTCCCACCAAAATCGGCGGGGTTGTAGTTGACCGTCCGCGTCGCCACAATCTGCTTCGTCAGCTCGGTCACGTACGCACGCAGATCGCTTGTGTCGGCGGGCCCGACCGTGCGACTGAACTCAAATGGCTTCGTAAGTGTTTCCATGGGCTCGCACTGGTAGCGTGGCCCGCGCCCCGTGGCAAGATTCACACGCCCCCTTCTCGTGCCCCAAATGCCCCGCACCCCGCCCATCACCACGCGACGCCCCCTCTTCGCACCGCGCCTCACCGCGACCCGCATGCTGCCCCTCCGCATCGGCATCGCCACCCTCGCCATCACCACAAACATCGTCTGGTTCGCCCACAACCACGCCTACGGACACGCCGACAGCGGAACCCACCGCCCCCTCGTCTTCGACCTCACCCACCTCCTGCCCCTCATCTTCGAGCGCTACCCAAACCCCCTCTTCGCCCTCTTCGAACTCTCGACCCTGCTCGACGCCATGGTCTCGTGGTCGGTCAATCAGGCCAACCTCGCCCACCTCATCGCCGCCTTCTTCGGGCTCGCGACCGGCCACCCACCCGACTTTCCCGAACAATCTCAGTGGCTCTACGTCGCCCTCACCCTCGGCTTCGGCGCCCTCATCCTCGACCGCACAGCACGCCAACACGGCACCGCCACCCGCCTCGAATTTCTCGGACTCTGGCTCGCAACAGCCACCGCCTCACCCTTTCTCATCGCTTACGCCCGCTACTACGGCATCGACCTCATCTGCCTTGCGATGGTGCTCGCCTCGCTCTACGCCCTCATGCGCACCGACCGCTTCACCCGCCCCTTCGCATCGCTCGTCTTCGCCCTCACCCTCGGCATCGCGCTCCTCTCCAAAGTCCAAACCCTCTTCTACCTCTACGCCCCCATCCTCTTCGCCGTCTTCGCCCCCGGCCCCCACCCGCGCATCAAAAGCCCCCTCACCGCCGCCCTTGCCCGCATCGTCACCGCCCTCGCCGCCGGCACCATCGCGATCATCGTCGCGTCGCCCTTCTGGTTCAATCACCTCGTCACCCTCTACGCCTCGTTCTTCGAGCACGTCTCCCCCGCGATGGGAGGCACCGCGCCGCTCGTGCAGGCAAGCTCACTTCACCCCCTTCTGCGCCTCTTCTACTTTCCCCTCGCCGCCGTGATGCTGCTCGCCGCCGTCGCGCTGCCCACACTCATCTCCCTCACGCTCTCATTCAGACGCTCACTCACACGCGCACCCACCAACTTCACCCGCGACGACCTCACCCTCCTCCTCCTCTCGTTCGTCGGCACCACCGTGATCTGGAGCCTTCTCGTCTCGCGCCAGGTCCGCTACGCCTTGCCCCTCTCCGCCGTCCTCCTCCTGTCCGGAATCCTCACCTCCCGCGCCCTTGCACCCCGCCTGCGCAACCCCCTCTACGCCGCCGCCGCGCTTGCCAACCTCGCCCTCGTCGTCGGCGCCTCGTTCAGCCCCGTCGTCGAACACTACATCCACGAATACGCCTACCCCGTCGAATCACCCTTCAGCACCCAGTCGTGGGCCCTGCGCCGCCCCCTGCCCGAACCCTTCCACGGACTCTACGAACTCACCGCCTCGACATGGCAGGCCACCGCCACCAGAGAGCGCGACGGCATCCTCTTTATCGGACTCCCCGACAGCCCCGAACACGGCGAAAAAGGCGCCTACCGCGCCATCGAAGAAGCCACCCGCATCCGCGCCCGCTTCCCCTCGCTCGGCACCTACCCCCGCCGCTCCTATTTTGCCCGCTACGCTGGACTCCTCCCCTGGTTCGAGGCCCGCACCCACTTCAACCGCTACACCCCCTCGCAAGACCTCGCTCAGCCCCTCAACACCCACGCCGTCGTCGTCGTCTTCTCGATTCCCCCCGACACCCTCTTGCCGATCTGCGACACCTGCCCACCCCCCGCCGCGCAACCCCTGCTCAACGCCCGCGGACCGGCCGACTACACCGCGACCCTCGCCCGCCACGGCTTTGCCCCCGTCGCCTCGCTCAAGTCACCCGACGTCTTTCGCTACGCCACCCGCACCGCCACCATCTTCGCCTACAACCGTTCACACGGCGAGCAACCAAGACGAGGCACACCCGGCACACCCGACCAACCCGGCACACCCGAAGCAGGCGACACACCCGAGACCCGCTGACACGGGTTCCCTTTTCCCACCGCAACGACTAAGTTCCGCACCGCCTCGCGTCACTTTCTGAAAGGCCCAGACCATGCTCACCACCACCAACGACCAGCGCCTCGCCCACTTCCTCACCAACTACAGCCTCGCCGTCAAACCCGGCGAAAAAGTCCTCGTCGAAGCCCGCGGACCCCGCACCTTGCCCCTCGTGCGCCACATCATCGCCGAAATCGCCGCCGCAAAAGGCAAACCCATCTACCGCCTCGACGAAGAGAGCGTGCAGGCCGCCTACGTCGCTGCCGCCGATGAAGAAATCCTCGCCATCGACCGCGAAGCGCAACTTCACGTCATGAAAAACGTCGACTGCTACCTCGGTATCCGCGGTGGAGAAAACCCGCTCGACATGTCGGTCGTCCCCAGCCCGCGCATGGCCGCCTACACCCGCAACATCGTCTCACCCGTCCACTTCGACCAGCGTGTCAAACACACCCGCTGGTGCGTCTTGCGCTACCCCTCGCCCGCCTTCGCCCAAGCCGCCCGCATGGCCACGGGCGCATTCGAAGACTTCTACTTCCGCGCCTGCCTGCTCGACTACGCAAAAATGTCGCTCGCCATGAACCCCCTCGCCGACCGCATGGCAAAAGCCAGCAACGTCCACATCAAAGGCCCACGCGACACCGACCTCCGCTTCTCCATAAAGGGCATCGGCTCCGTCAAATGCGATGGACGCGTCAACATCCCCGACGGCGAAGTCTTCACCGCACCCATCCGCGACTCCGTCAACGGCATCCTCCACTACAACGCCGCCACCATCTACGAAGGCAAAGTCTTCGACGGCATCCGCCTCGTCTTCGAAAACGGAAAAATCACCAAAGCCACCTGCGAAACAGGCAACGAAGCCGACCTCAACGCCATCCTCGACCGCGACGAAGGCGCCCGCTACATCGGCGAATTCTCCATCGCCTTCAACCCCATCATCGTCGAACCCATGCTCGACATCCTCTTCGATGAAAAAATCGCAGGCTCCTTCCACTTCACCCCCGGCAACGCCTACGACGAAACCCCCAACGGCAACAAATCACAGGTCCACTGGGATATGGTCTGCATCCAGCGCCCCGAAAAAGGCGGTGGAGAAATCCGCTTCGACGACGAACTCATCCGCAAAGATGGACGTTTCATCCCCGCCGATCTCCAACCCCTCAACCCCGAAAACCTCCTCGCCTAGCTGTCTCGCCCTCATCGCATCGCCATCTCGCGCTCATCACGCAACCACGTCGCCGCCATGTCGCTCGCACGCCACATCTGGGCCCTCGCCCTCGCCGCCTCTTCCGTCGCGCCCCTCACCCTCGGCGCGGCGTGCGCGACAACCCCCGACGCCGACAATTCATCAACGCCGACCCTCGCCCCGCCGCCCGCAACCCACTCCGAAGCCCTCGATCTCGCCGCCGCCCGCATCGTCGCAGCACTCGAAAACGAACTCAGCGACATGCGCACCCCCGAACTCGTCGGACGCTCGGTCTGCGTCGCACTCACCCGCCTCACCGACCAGCACGGCAACGTCACCGAAGGCACCCACGCCCTCAGCTACGCGCTGCTCGACGCCGCCCGCGGCTCGCGCATCTTCGACTACAAACCCGCCCACCTCTCGACCGACTTCGCCTACCTCAAAGCCCCCACCGCCGCCGCCCTCGACGAGCCACGCCTCGCCCTCATCCTCCGCGACACCGCATGTTTCCGCGTCGTCGTCGGCACCGTCGCCGAAGACCCATCAACCTCAGGCGCCACCGTCAGCCTGCGCATCGTCGGCGCCACGAGCCACCGCCTCGCCCCCATCACCATCACCGGCTACACCCACGGCAAGCAGATGGTCGCGGCAGGCCCGCCGGGTGCCCTCGAACCCACCCGCCTGCGCGTCTTCATCATCCGCGGCCCCAACACCTTTGAAGGCACCGAAACCCAGCGCCCCGTAACCGACCCCAACACCCAGCCGGGGCAGGGCACCCCCAACGGCTCACCCACCCCTGCATCACCACAGGCCGCACCCGGCGCCCGCCCCGGCAGCGGAATTCACGGACTCCCGGCCATCCCCGGCATGCCCCCCTCACTCTTGCAATCGTTCGGTTTCGCCCCCGGCGCACAAACCGGCCTCGCCGCCGATCTACTCACCCAGCTAGGGCAGGGTGCACCACCCGCAACCGCCCCCGACGGCACACCCAAAACCCCCGTCTACACCTACAAAAGCTCAAGCAAAGGCGGCGTTCAGGCCAACGTGTGGGACCTCAACGTCCGCCTCAACGGTACCCCCTACATCGAGAGCAGCCTCATCACCCGACTCGAAGGTCTCGAACCCGCCGGACGTGACGCGCTGCTGCTCATCGACCAGACCCGCTACGCCGGACAAAAAGTCACCCTCGACGTCTCGTTCTTCTCGCGCCTCACCCAAAAGGTCATGCAGCGTCAGGTCACCCTCACCCTCACCCGCGACCCCATCACCCCCGTCTACGTCCGCTTCGACGCACAATACGGCGTTGACCTGCTCGACCCCGACGCCGGCGCCCTGCAAACACGTCCACGCTAACCGACCCCACGACAATCACACGCCAGCATGAAAAACCCCTACCGCCGCGACCAACGTCTCGCCGAAGTGCGCGCCCGCTACGACGCCCTCCGCATGCCCTTCTCCATCGCCGCACTTCACATGAGCAAAGACGTCAACATCGGTGGACTCATCCGCGCCGCAAACGCCTTTCTCATGCGCGAGGTCATCTACATCGGCGAGCGCACCTACGACGACTCCGCCTCCGCCGCTGTCGGTGCCAACCGCATCGAAACCATCCTCCACTTCCCAGACGAACCCGCCTTCCTCGCATGGCTCGACGAAACCCAGCGGCCCCTCGTCTGCATCGAGCAAGCCGACGACGCCGTCGCCCTCTGCGAAGCCACCATCCCCGACAACGCCGTCTTTCTGCTGGGGCAGGAACTTTACGGAACCCCACCCGCGCTGCTCGACCGCGCCGCCCTCTGCATCGAGATTCCACAATTCGGCGCCGTCGGCTCACTCAACGTCACCATGGCCGCTACCCTCGTCATGCACGAGCTTGCCGAACGTCACTTTCTCCACCGCCCGCCCCACACCCTTGCCCCCGACGCCCCCTTTACTCCGGGTGGAAAACCGAAGCGCAACGCAGCCGAAGTGCAGGGCCGCGCACCCGTTCGGCGGTAACCCCACGACCAAGCTGCACCACCTTGCCCGTCAACCGCCCGTCGCGGTTCTCACCCAGAAGCCCACACGCCGCCTCGACACGTTCGAGCGCCGGCCACTCATCCGCCGCATCGCCCCCCGCCGACAACAACGCCTCGCGCGCCGCCTCACGCACGATCCGCCTCAACAACCCCGGCGGCAAACCCCGCACCCCCTTCAACGTCACCTCATGCGCAGCCGCGGGGTTCAACCTCGACGCCCCCGAAAGATACAGCGTCGTCGCCATCGTGTTGATCACATGCAGGTCATCACGCGCATGCAGCGCAAGCCTCGCAAACGCCTCATGGTAAGATGGATTCTCCGCCGCGATCATCGGCACGAGCGACGCCCGCACACGGTTGCGCAGGTACGCATCGCTCGCGTTCGTCGGGTCATCAATCACAAGCCCCGTCAACCCGTGCGCGTCGAGATACGCCTCCACATCGCCCCGTGTCACCGTCAACATTGGGCGCACCACCACCCCCGCGCCCACACCCACCTCCATCCGCTCATCAATCCCCCGCAACCCCGCGAGCGACGTACCCCGCACGAGCCGCATCAACATCGTCTCCACCACATCATCCGCCGTGTGCCCCGTCGCCAGCAGCCCCCCCAGCTCATGCAACGCCTGCGCGTAGACGTGATACCGCCACGCGCGCAACGCCGCTTCACTCGTCTCGTTCTTGCTCGTCTCGTTCTTACTCGTCGCGCGCTTGTTCGTCTTGCTCGCTGCCGACCTACCCGCTGCCTTGCGCTCGACCATCACCAGCGGAACCGAAAGCGTCTCGGCCACCGCCGCCGCCCGCGCCGCCGCCGCATCCGCATCGTCACGCGCCCTGTGATTCGCGTGCAGCGCCACCACCTCGACACCCAGCTTCGCCCCGGCCTGCGCCGCCAAATGCAGCAACGCCAGCGAGTCGGCCCCACCCGAATAACCCACCACGAGCCGCCGCGCCCCACTGCGCTTTTTCCCGCGCCCCGTCCCGTCCGCCCTCACATACCCCCCACCCATATCGAAATACGCACGCAACTTCCCAACCACGATCCGCTTGAATCGCCGCGCATCCCCCTTGCAGACTTTCGATTCAAGGCGCATTCTTACACCCTACGAGACAAACCCGTCGCGCGTCACCCACGACGCACTTCGGAATGGAGGCAAGGGCCAAGATGGTCCAGTTCAACCTCGCACGCCGCGAACTCAGCCTGAAGATCGTTTATTACGGTCCGGCCCTCTCCGGCAAAACCACCAACCTGCAGTCGCTGCACGAGTTCCTGCGCGAAGAAAATCGCTCGCGCCTCATGGTCCTCAACACGCAAGACGACCGCACCCTTTTCTTCGACCTGCTCCCCGTTCAGGTGACCACCCGCACGGGCTTCGCCGTCAAACTCAAAATCTACACCGTCCCCGGGCAGGTCATTCACAACGCCACCCGAAAACTCGTCCTCGCCGGTGCCGACGCCGTCGCCTTCATCGCCGACAGCCAGCGCACCCTCGCCGCCGCAAACACCGAGTCGTGGCAAAACCTCCACCAGAACCTCACCGAAAACCGCATCGCGCCCGACGACATCCCCATCGTCATCCAGTTCAACAAGCGCGACCTCCCAGACATCCGCAGCGACGAAGAGATCATCTCCCTCCGCGCAAAAAGCGTCGAGCCCGTCTACACCGCCGTCGCACTCACCGGGCAGGGCGTCTGCGAAACCTTTTTCGGACTCCTCGACCGCGCCTTCTCACGCCTCGACGAAAAACACGACATCGAAAAAAAATTCGGACTCTACCGCAGCGAATTCATCGCCAACATCTTCACCTACTTCGACGATGCCCGCATCGGTAAGTCGCTTGAGCAACTGCTCGCGCCTCCCACCCTCGTTCGACCCTCCACCCGTATGCGTCCCCCCATCTGATTTGGGCGAACACGTCTCCCATACGCCTCCCCGAGCTTCGCTATGGCAACCGCAACCGGAATCATGGAACGCGAGGTCTTACTGCAAGACCTCATCGACCGCGAAACCTTCACCCAGGTCTGCAACGGCTTGCGTGACATGTACCACTGCTCGTTCCGTGTCTTCGGTCGCGACGGACGCCCCATCATCGCCTCGGTCATCGAAGGCGACGGCGTCACCCCCGACACACTCCTCTGGCTCCTCGCCGAAAGCATCGACCGCCGCGGACACGCACTCGTCCACTCTCCCGCGGGCGGCGACTACGTCATCTTTCGCCTCACCGCCCACGGCGACGAAATCGGCCGCATGTTCATGGGCCCCCTGAGCCCCGAAGCCGCACCCGTCGCACAACGCCAGCGCGAAGAAAAAGCCCTCGCGGGCATCCGCCGCGTCGTCGAAAGCATCGTCTTCCTCGGGCTCAAAACCTACCTCACGAGCGGCCTCCACCTCGAACTCATGGATGACGCGCACCGCGAACTCGAAAACAAGAACCGCGCCCTCCTCCACTCGCTCGAGCGCATGCAAGAACTCGCCCGCCTCAAAACCTCCTTCCTCCAGACCGTCAGCCACGAACTCAAGTCGCCCCTCACAGCCATCATCGGCTACGCCGAAGTCATGCTCGAAGGACTCTCAGGCGCCATCAACGACGAACAGCGCAACTACCTCGCCACCATCCTCCAGCGCGGCGAATCGCTGCTCGCCATGATCAACAACGTCCTCGACATCACCCGCATGGTCTCAGGCTTCGACGACCTCAGCGTCGCCCGCCACAGCCCCGCCGAAATCATCGCCCTCGTCACCGAAGCCCACGACGAAGAGGCCACACGCGCCGGTATCCACTTCGAAACCGTCGTCGAAGACGACCTGCCCGACATGTACGTCGACATCGAGCGCATCGGCAGGGCACTCAGCGCCGTCATCGGCAACGCCATCAAATTCTCTCCCGGCGGCGGAACCGTCAGCATCCGCGCCATGCGCCGCAACCGCCCACGCACCGACGAAGACAACTCACCCTTCGGCGCGGCCCTCCACGACGAAATCGTCTTCGAAGTGCAAGACCACGGCATCGGCATCCCAGCGAGCGCAAAAGACCGCATCTTCGACAGCTTCTTCCAGGTCGAGCAAAGCACCGCGCGCCGCTTCGAAGGCGCCGGACTCGGACTCACCATCGCCCGCAACTTCGTCGAGTGTCACCGTGGCCGCATCGAAGTCGACAGCAAAGAAGGCGTCGGCACCACCATGCGCATGGTCTTCCCCACCACCACCGTCACCACCGCACCACGCCCCCGCAGCGAAGCCCACGCAAGCGCCGCGTGAGGCTCTCGTGACCCGCCTGCAACCCACCATGCCGCGCCGCCCGCAAGCGCCCAGACACACCCTGCGACTCGTCGCCAACCGCCCCCTCGCGAGCGAAGACCGCGCCCTCGAAATCATCCGCGCCGCGAGCTTCCTCACACCCGACGACCCCAAAAACCCCCTCGCCGCCATCGGCGACGATTGCGTCGCGCTCAC
>CAZXXB010000079.1:0-3080 GCA_964644185.1 uncultured Myxococcota bacterium | reverse complement strand
CTTTCTCTTCACCACCGACACCCTGCTCGAAAACACCCACTTCGATCTCCGCTATTCAACCTGGCACGACGTCGGCATCAAAGCGGCCAATCAAAACCTCTCCGACCTCGCCGCCGTCGCCGCCGAACCCGTCGCCCTGCTCGTCGCCCTCGTCTTGCCCCACCACGTCACCGAGGCCCAACTCTACGACCTCGCAAGCGGCATCGCCGCCCCCCTCGCCCCCTTTCCTCGCGCCGTCATCGCCGGCGGAAACCTCGTCCGCGCCCGCCCCTCATCCAACGCTTCATCCAACGCTTCATCCAACAACCCCTCCGGCACCCAGCTCGCCACCCCCATCACCGCCGTCGGAGAAACCCGCCGCGGCAAAGCCATCGCCCGCAGTGGCGCCCGCGTTGGCGATCTCGTCTGCGTCACCGGCTCACTCGGCGCCAGCAGGGCAGGGCTCATGCTGCTCACGAGCGGCGTCACCGCGTCGCGCAGCCCCGCCCTGCGCGACGCCCTTACGCTTCACCGCCGCGCCCAGCATCGCGCCCTCGTCGCCCCCCTTCTCGCCGCCCACCGCATCAGCGCCATGCTCGACCTCTCCGATGGACTCGCGCGCGATCTCCCGCGCCTCGCCGCAGCCTCTCGCGTCACCATCGATCTCGATCTCGCCGCACTGCCCGTCGCCGCCGCCATTCGCTCACCCGCGTTGCCGCGCGCGTTGCTGCCCGCGTTACCGCGCGCTCAAGCCCTGTTCGCACTTGAAGGTGGCGAAGACTTCGAGCTGCTCTTCACCGCCTCACCCCGCGCCGTGCGCGCCATGCAAGCCGACCCCAACCTCGCCCCCATCGGCATCACCGTGATTGGCAAAGTCACTGGCACTGTCACGCACGCCGAGAAAAACCTCGTCACGCTCATCGATCTCAACACAGGTCACGACGCGCATCGCCCGCGCACCCCGCTCGACCCCACCCTCGGCTACGATCACTTCGCCCCCACGCCCGACGACACCCCTCGCGCGATCACCCCTGCGTGAACCTCAAAAACCGCAGCAACGGCGCCTCAAGCGGCTCACTCGTGTCGCACAAAATGTAATCCACATCCGCCGCCCGCAGATTCGACCGGCACCGCCCAATAAACGACCCCATCGCATCGAGATACGCCTCGCGCACCTGCGATGGACTCACGGGCAGCGTCGCTTTTTCATCTTCGATATCCACGAACCGCGCCGGGTCTTCAAACGGAAACTCAAGCTCATCGCGGTCGAGCAGATGAAACACCGCCACCCTGTGCTTACGCCGCCGCAACTGCCGCAGCATCCCCAACACCTCGGCCTCTGGCGCAAACAGGTCTGAAAACACCGCCACAAACCCGCGCCGCGAAAGCTGCTCCGTCGCCATCGTCAACGCCTCTGTCACCGGGCGGTCCCCCGATGGCTCAAACCGCGCCAGCGTCGTCAACACCGCCTGCAAATGGTGCAACCCACTTCGCGCGTGCAGCACCTCTGGCGCGCGTCGTGTTGCCCCCGCCCCCGCCCCTGCATCTTCTCCGCCAGAAATCACAAGCCCCGCCGCATCCTGCTGCTTCAGCAGCAAATACGTCAGCGACGCCGCGAGCCGCTGCGCCGCCTCAAACTTCGTCAACTCGCCTCGCCCATAACCCATCGACGCCGAACCATCGACCACCATGTACGCCGCAAGGTTCGTCTCCGCCTCAAAATGCTTCACCATGTAGCGGTCAGTCCGCGCATACGCCCGCCAGTCAATGTGCCGTATGTCGTCACCCGGCGTGTAAACCTTGTGCTCGGCAAACTCGACGCTCGACCCCCGATGCGGAGACTTGTGCCGCCCCGTCAACACGCCCTCGACAATCTGCCCCATCCCCAGCTTCAACCGGTTCAGCCGCGCCAGCCGTTTCGGGTCGAGCAACTCGCGCCCCGTCCGCCCGCTCTCGTCAATTCTCGTCGTCATAAAACCGATACTCGCCTTCGTCGCCAGATGCCTCACCAATCACATGCTCGGGCTCGTCACCCCGCAACATCTTCTCGATGATGCGATTCGACTCCGCAAGGTCGTGCACCTCCTGCTGCCAGTAGGCGAACGTCCCATAGTGCGGAAACGCACGCGGAAACGACGGATCCTCCCATCGCCGCGTCACCCACGCCGCGTAGTGCAGATACCTCAGCGCCCGCAACGGCTCGACCAGCTTCAGCGTCGCGCGGTCAAACGCGCGAAACGTCGTGTACCCCTCGATCATCGACTCGCGCACCCGCAAGGCATCATCATCGCGCGACGGTGTCATCAGCCACAGGTCTTGCACCGCGGGCCCGTTGCACATGTCGTCAAAGTCGAGAAAAAACGGTCCCTCTTTGTTGAACAACAGATTGCCGAGATGACAGTCGCCGTGAATCCGATGCACCGCGACCCCTTCCATCAGCGGCGCAATCAAATCGAACAACTCGTCGCACGCGTACGCAAACGGGTGCCGCAACTCTGGCGGAATCTTCCCACTCGCCAACAGGTACTCGGCGTTACCCACCCCATACGTATCAAGGTCGAGCGTAATGCGGTGCTTCGCCTGCCCACTCGCCCCCACGTTGTGTATCCGCGCCGCCAGCATGCCGAGGCTGCGTGCCTGCTCGTGCGTCAGTTCATCCGGTTGCCGCCCACCCGTCTTCGCAAACAGCGCGTAGTAAATCCCAAGCCCCTGCGCCTCGCGCAGCGTCGCCCCATCTGGAAACGTCAACGGCGTCACCACGGGTATCTCGGCCGCGATGCAGTCGAACAAGAACTGATGCTCGTCGAAAATCGCGTCGGCGCTCCACCTGCCCGGACGATAAAACTTCGCGATCACCCGTGAGCGGTCTTCAAGCTCAAGCTCGTAGACCCGATTCTCCATGCTGTTGAGTGGATAACACAGCCCCGTGCACAGGTGGCCGCCTGCTTCGACGGCGGCGAGCACGCGCTCGGGCGTCAGTTCAAAAAAATGCTCAGTCGTGGCCGTGCGCCGCTTCATCGCCTCACACTACCCCGCCCCCACCCCGCCACGCAAAGCACCACCGGCTCACTACACGACCATGTCGCGCAACGTGGTTGTCT
>CAZXXB010000078.1:4922-15023 GCA_964644185.1 uncultured Myxococcota bacterium | reverse complement strand
TCGGGACGCCTCAGCTTCTACCGCACCTTCGAACACGAACTGACCCACCTGCTCTTCGCCATGCTCTGCCTCCAGCGCCCGCAACGCCTCGTCGTCGCCGCCGACGGTGCCGGTGAAGCCGCCTACACCGGCAACGGAAACTTCCTCATCAGCCTTGCCCCCTACTTCTTTCCGCTCTACGCCGCCCTCTTCTTCAGCATCGCCGCCATCGCCGATGGAGCCTACCGCGAGGCGCTGCTCGCCTCGGCACTCGCCGCCCTCACCTGCCACCCCGTCGCCGTCTTGCACGAGCTGCGCGTGCGCCAGCCCGACATCACCCAACACGGCGTCGCCTTCTCACTCGCCTTCATCGTCGGTATCGGCATCCCGCTCTTTGGCGCCCTCTGGCTCTACGCCGCGGGCGGCCCCGATGCCTCTGCCGGATACCTCGTCGCGACCGGAGAAACCGCCTACAACTTCGCCCATCACAACGTCATCCGACTCTTCGATCTCCTCGCCGCACCCAACCTGAGCCACGCCAACGGGCGCTGACCCCGAGCCGCCTCGCGAGGTGTCGCGCATGCCGCCCCTGCCACGTCAAACCCCGCCGAATCAGAGCAGCGCGGCTGCCGACCCCAGCGACGTCACGACGCACCTCACATCTCGCGAGGCCCGTCGCTACACCCTCACGCCGCGCAACACCCGCGCACTCATCGTTGTCTTCGCGGCGCTTCTCACCCTTCGCACCGTCGCCGCACTTTCACCTATCCTCGACCTCTCATTCGTCGCCGACGACTGGTTTCTCATCGAGGCCGCCCGCAACGACGGCCCCCTCGTCCCCGCAGGTGGAGACTCAGCCCAGTTCTACCGCCCTGTCACCCAACTCGTATTCGCCGCCTTCGACGCCGCGGGTGCACTGACACCCGGCGACCTGCACGCCTTCTCGCTCGCCGTGCACGTCACCTGCACGCTCTTGCTCGCGCTTCTCACACGGCACCTTGCAGGGCTCACCACCGCCCTCTTCGCCGCCGCCTTTTTCTCTACGTTTCCCGGACCTGTTGAGGCCGTCGCCTGGGTCGCCGCCCTTTCTGATCTGCTCGCCGCCGCCTTCACCCTCGTCACGCTGCTCGCACTCGAACGCTACCTCGCGCGCCCGTGTCACACCCGCGCAGCTCTCGTGTTTGCGTTCACGTTTCTCGCGGTCGCCAGCAAAGAGTCGGCCCTCGCACTGCCCCTCGCCATCGCCGCCCGCCTCAGCCTTCTCGCGCCCATCCGCGCATGGCGCACCCTGCATCGCACACCGCTCTTCACGACACCCATCATCGCCTCGACCCTGGCCGTCGCGCTCTTCGCCGCACTGCGCTTCATCATGCTCGGTCACATCGGCGGATACCACGGCATGTTCGCCGTCTCATCGGGTGGCGCCCTCGTACGCTACCTCACCGCACCCGCCCGCACTCTGCTCTCGCCCGCCGACCCCGGCTTCGCCGCCGCGTTGCCCGTCGCCATCGCGCTCACCGCCATCGTCGTCACAGCCTTGCTCGGTCGCGCCATCATCGTGTCGTGGCGCGCGCGTGATGCCGACCGCCCCAACGCCACATCTGCCACGGCCTCGGCCATGTCACCCGCAGTCGCCCTCACGTTCGCCTACCTCTCGCTTGGGGCCGCGATTCCGTTTGGTGTTGTCGGCACGGCCTCACCCGAAGGTGGACGTTACCTCTACCTTCCGTCGCTTGTTGTCGCGCTGGGTCTTGGCATCGCCTTCCGCGTACTGCTTGGGCGCGCAGCGACCGGGCACGCACCAACCGCGCGCACCCTCGCACGACCGGGTGTTGCAACCCTTCTCGCCCTCGCGCTGCTCACGTTGCATCGCGACCAAACCCGCAAGGCTCTCGACGAATTCACCGCCGCAAGCGAACTCTCGCAACGCCTCGTCTTCGCCGCCTCACCGCTTGCCGCCCATGATGGACGCTCCACCGCCTGCGTGCTCGCCACGCCCGACAGCCTGCGCCACCTCATCGTCGCCCGCACCGGACTCGCCTCAGCCGTTCGCGTGATTCACGGCGGCTATGCCCACGTCGAACAACTCGTCTCCACGCGCCTGACAAACGCCGACGCCCGCATCGCCACGACCCGCGAAGGCACCGATTCATTTCATCTCACGCTGCTTGGCGACGCCGAGGGTAGTCTCGTCACCGGCGGGTCGCGCGCCGTCACCCCCACCCGCGAAACGCGTTGTGCCGCAAGCGCACGCGTCACCCCAATCGAACGCGACGAGGTGCTCGTCACGTTCGACAACCTCGACGAAAACACCGACATTGTCGTCTTCAACGGAACATCGTTCGACTGCCTTGTCGGCCCCCGTTGCGCCGCACGGCCCGCCGCGCCAGCGCCAAACCGGTAAGTAGTGCGCCCAATAGCCAGCTCGCGATGTACCCCGCGCGCGACGTCGCCCCGCTTACCACACACCCCTCTTGCTCGATTCGCGGTGGAGCCTCGGTGTTGCCCTCGCCCGCCGCCTTCACCTCGCTCACCTCGCTGCCGTTGCCCGACCCATCAAAGATCTGCACCGTGTACTCAAACGTCTCCCACGCCGACGCCTCAAAATCGTAGTCGTCGCATTGCCCCTCGCCGACGTTGATCTGCGCCAGCACCCCATCGCTGCCGCCACATCGGCCAGATCAAAAAAGCACGCGAACGCATCGGCTTCGTTCTCACGCACGCACACCTTGTAGAGCAACTCGCTCGACAGCGTGAGGTTGTCGGGCACCACGTTCATCCGAATCGCCTCCTGATACGGACGCACGCAGTCGCTGTAACAGGCGAGCGAAGGGTCGGGGTAATCGACGCACGCAAGCCAGCGATTCTCAATCGACTCGGGCAGGGCAGGGGCCACCGTGTCGCGCGTCACCCCCGTCGTGAATGTGAACGTCCCCTTGTCGACCGTCGTCGCATCGTCAAAGCTGGTACAGTTGGCGACAAACTCAAACGCCCCATTCGCACCCTGCACCTCTTCGTCTTCGAGCATCCACTTCAGGCGATACTTCGTGTTCGTCGCGAGATCGGCAGTTGGCGTAACCACCACAATCTCGTGATTCGCCTTGCGGTGCGGCGGTTTCAGGCTCTCGACACCCGCCGCGACTGGCGCGTTCTCGCCATCGCACAGCGCTACCAGCAACGTCTGCTCGGGCGCGATACGATTGAACCGAAACACAACCCGCGTGTTGAGTGAGACCTCCGTTCGCTCGTCACCCGGCAACACGTCTTCGAGTAGCGGATACTCCGCGCACTCGCACTGCGCCTGCGCCTCGCCTGGCCCGTGCATCACAACAACTGCGAAAACCGCAGCCGCCCACACGGCGCGCACCGATCTCGCGTTCGCCGACGACCCGCTCGCCGACGACCCGCTTGCACTTACCCTGCGCGAGGGCCTTGACACGTTCATACCAGTCACACCTTCGTCTCTCATCACGCGCTCTCTTCGTTTCAGAATGTTCGTCTTTTCAAAGTGCCCGTCTCTTCAACGTGCCCGCGATCTCTTCACGATGTCTCTCTGCCGTCGCCTCACATCACACTGCCGCGACCCACTCACCCTCGCGTCAACTCGCGTATTCGCGCCGCCGCCGAAGGGTAGCGCGCCGTCAACGCCGCGCGCTCGCCAAGCTCAAACCCACGCTCGCTATACCCCGGCGTCATCGTCGTGCCCATCAGCGCAAAACCATGCCGCGCGTCACCCGCAAGCGATAGCCCCTGCCACGTCGAGCCCGCGACCACAACCTGCGGAACCTCACCCGCGAGCACGTCGCCACCCATTCGCACCTCACGCACGCTTCCATCGGCCATGAGATGCAGCATCTCGACCGCATCGCCAAAATAGAAATGGAAAATCTCGTCATGCGCGACCCGATGCATCGCCGAAAATGTCGCACGCGTCACAAGGTAATAAATCGCCGTCGCATCCGGAGACATCGGGTCGGCACCTGCCCGCACATACGTCTGGCGATAGTACCCGCCCTCGCCCGGCAGCGGCACAAGCCCCAGACGCTCAATCACCGCTTCAGCCTGCCACTCGCTCTGCATCACGTTTCTCCCGTCGCATGTCACACCGACCCGCAGGTGGTTCAACCGCTGCACTGCCGTGCGCCGCGTCAATACAAGCGAAAACCCGCGCCGCGCTTGATTTATCACACCCTCACGCGTAGCCTGAAACGAGTCGCATTCAACGCAAAGGGTCGCCCCCCGAAAGGCGGACGGTTCCTACGCAAAGGCTACGCGCAATGACTGCCGTTCGAGATTCCGAGTCGCTCGACGACAATCTCTCCAGCTTCCTTCAGGCTTACCTCCTGTCGCGCGGCAACATGACCGTACCCGGTGTCGAGTCCGAGTCGCTCGCACGCACACTCGATTCGCTCGCCGCCGATCTCTTCGGTGACGAGCCCGTCGTCCTCAGCGTCCTCGACGGACTTCTGCGCTTCGATTTCGCCAACGTCGGTTTTGGCGCGGTGCTCGGAGAAGACCCACCCTCGCTCGCTGGCCGCGCCTTCGTCGATCTCGTACACCCGCAAGACGCCCACGGCTTCACGCTCGTTGCTGAGCAGGCCCGCACCCGCAGCGGATTCCCCCACACCGCCAGTGTTCGCCTGCACCACAAAGACCGCGCATGGCGCCGCGTCCGCTGCGAGCTACGACACTTTCAACACGGCGCACACTCGGGTTACCTCCTCTTCGGCTACACCACACCCGAGATGCGTTCGCGACTCACCGCCCTGCGCGACGAACTCGTTCGCACCATCTTCGAAGACGCCCACTTCGGCATCGTGGTCGGTGCCTTCGACCGCACCCTCGTACTCGTCAACCCGGCGGCCTCGCGCATGTTCGGCTACCCCGAAGAAGAACTGGTCGGACGCAAATTCACCGATCTCACCCACCCCGACGATATCGGCGTCAATCTCGACTTTTTCGAGCAACTCCGCTCGGGCAAACGCGACTACTACCAACTCGAAAAACGCTATCTTCGCCGCGACGGTTCAACCCTCTTCGCCCGCCTCACGGTCTCGATGCTACGCGACGAGGCCGGTGAGCCGCGCTTCGTCGTCGGCATGCTCGAAGACCTCACCGGACAAAACGAAACACTCCACCGATTGCGACTCACCAACAACGTCTTCGACGCCACGAGCGAAGGCATTCTCGTCACCGACGCCGATGGACGCCTCTTGCTCGCCAACCCCGCTGCCCAGCGCATCGGCGGCTACGAACAGGGCGAGCTCGACGGCAAGCTGCCCCACGTCTTCAGCTCAGACCTGCACGAGTCGGCGTTCTACTCGGCGGCTCTCGAACAGCTCCGTCAAGATGGCCACTGGCAGGGCGAGGCCTTCGTCCGCAGAAAAGACGGCGAAACCTTTCCCGTCTGGCTCAACATCACCGCCGTCCGCGACGACAAGGCACGCGTCATCAATTACATCGCGAGCTTCAGCGACCTCACCGAGCGAAAGCAAAACGAAGAGCAGATTCTGCGCCTCACCCACTACGACGCCCTCACCCAACTGCCAAACCGCAGCCTGTTCATCGACCGCTTGCAACAGGCCATCCGCCGCGCAGCCCAGGAGAAACAGCGCATCTCGCTCATCTTTGTTGGCCTCGACCACTTCAAAGCCGTCAACGAATCTCTCGGACACGCGAAGGGCGACGTGCTGCTGCGCGAGGTTGCCGCCCGATTGCAGCAGGCCCTGCCCGAACTGGGTACCATCGCCCGCTTGGGCAGCGACGAGTTCGGCGTCATCGTTCCCGTGCGCGCTGCCGCACCCGAGAGCATCGCCGTCACCAGCAGCGTCTTGCAAAAAGCCGAGACCGTTTTCGCTACCCCGTTTTTGCTCGACGGAATTGAGGTCTTCGCCTCGGCGAGCTTCGGCGTCGCCACCTACCCCAACGACGCGAAAACCGCCGAAGACCTCATCAAAATAACCGACGCCGCCATGTACCACGCCAAGCGCGAAGGCGGCGGAACGTTCAAGTTCTTCGCTGAAGCCATGATGAATGAGGCCGAAGAACGCCTCCGCATGCAGAACTTCCTCCGCCGCGCCATCGAGCGTGACGAACTGCAACTGCATTACCAGCCCCAGCTCGATCTACGCACCGGCAAAGTCGTCGGCGTCGAGGCCCTGCTGCGCTGGATGAGTCGCGACCTCGGCTTCATCTCGCCCGCCAAATTCATCCCCATCGCCGAAGAGACCGGCCTCATTCGCCCCATCGGCGTCTGGGTCATGCGCACCGCCATGGCCCAACTTCGCAAGTGGCTCGACGAAGGCATCGCCCCGCTGCGAATGGCCATCAACTTTTCTACAAAGCAGTTCGGGCAAGAGAACATTCTGCAAATCGTCGACCAGTCGCTCTTTGACATCGGCCTCGACCCCAACCTCGTCGAGTTCGAAATCACCGAAGGCGCGATCATGGAAGACACCGACTTTTCGATGATGACGCTGCGCGAATTCAAACAGATGGGACTCGAGATCGCCATTGACGACTTCGGCACCGGCTACTCGTCGCTCGCCTATCTCAAGCGCTTTCCACTCGACCGCCTCAAGATTGACCGCTCGTTCGTCAGCGACATCGAGATTGACCCCGACGACACCGCCATCGTCCCCGCCATCATCTCGCTCGCCCACAACCTCAGCCTCAAGGTCATCGCCGAAGGTGTCGAGACCGAGGCCCAGCTCGAATACTTAAAAGCGTTCGGCTGCGATGAGGTGCAGGGCTACTACTTCGCCAAACCCATGCCCGCCGATCAGGCGCGCGACTACATCCGGGCCCACTCGTAAATGCCTGCCGACCTCGTCGTCACATGCTGGCACTGCGGCACCGCAAACCCCTGCGGAGAAATCGTCTCGCGCTCTGACCGCTGCTCAAAGTGCGGCTGGGACCTTCGCGCCTGTAAGAACTGCACGTGGCACGACGCCAGCGCCTACAACGAGTGCCGCGAGTCGCAAGCCGAATTCGTCGGCGACCGTGAAAAAGCAAACTTCTGCGGATACTTCGCCCCCGCGGCCCCAGGTGCCCCACGCGAAGACCCCGCCGCCGCCGCAAAGGCCAAACTCGAAGCACTCTTTCGCAAAACCTGAACCACCCTCAACTCCGCCCGCACCCAAGCCAGAGCGCACCATGCCGCTTGCGGAAAAACACCTCAACCGCCTCGTCGTCGCCTCGTCGCTGCTCGCCGTCGCCAGCGCGGGTGTTGTCGCCTTCGACCACATGCGCTTTGACACCGCCGTTGATGCCCGCGTCGCCGCCCTGCTCGCCGATGCACCCGACCTCGCCTTGCCCCTCAACGCCGCTGAACCCCCACGCAACTCGCGCGCGATCGCCGTTGACAGCTTCGACAGCGCCTCTCCCACCGCACGCGCCGCTACAACACGCACCACCTCGCGCGGCACCGTCTTGCTCGACACCTATCGCGGCGAGGTCGTTGGTTCGCGCACCGGACGCGTGTATCATGCGCTTCAGTGCAGCGGAGCAGCGCGCATCAAGCCCGAAAATCAGGTGCGCTTCGCCTCGCCCGCCGAAGCCGCCGACCGCGGCTACAGACCCGCAAAAAACTGCTTTCGCTAGTCGCAACCACCTCACGCTCTCGACCGCACCCAACGCCGACTGCCACAGCAACGAGTCACACATGGCCGCACCCCAACGCCGCAACCAACCCACAACAGGCACCATCGGCAAAGTCGTGCAGGGCATCCGCGGCTCGGCAACGCTCATCAAAGACATGGCGCGCCTGCGTGAAATCGTCGGCGTCTTCGTTCGTCACGGCTTCGGCGAATTCGTCGAGCGCATGAACCTGCAAGACAACGCCATCGTCACCCGCTTCGCTGGTGCAACCCTCGAATCACAAGCCGGAAAGACCACGCCAGAGCGCCTCGCACAGGCCCTCGAAGAACTTGGCCCCACCTTCATCAAGCTCGGACAAATCCTCTCCACGCGCCCCGACCTCGTACCCCGCGACTTCATCGTTGCCTTCGAGAAGCTGCAAGACAACGTCGCCGTCGAACCACCCGACGTCATTCGCGCCACCATCGAAGAGTCGTTCGGCAAGCCCATCAGCGAAGCACTGCTCAGCTTCGACGAAACACCGCTCGCAGCCGCTTCCATCGCGCAGGTTCACCGCGCCGTACTTCTCGATGGAACCCCGGTCGTGCTCAAAGTGCGCAGGCCCGGCGCAGCCCGCCTCATCGGCAGCGATCTCTCCATCATGCACTTTCTCGCCCGCCGCGTAGACGCCACGACCCCCGAGGCTCACCTCGTCGATCTCCCCGGCATCGTCAGCGAATTCGAACGCTCCATCCGGCAAGAACTCGACTTCGAACTCGAAGCCGCAAACATCGAACGCTTCCAGCGCATGTTCGACGGCGACGACGGCGTCCTCATCCCCCGCGTCCACGCCGAACTCTCCAGCGAATCCGTTCTCGTCATGCAGTTCATCGACGGCGTCAAAATCACCGACGCCCCCGACCATGGATTCGACCCGCGCGAGATCGTCGAGCGCTGCATCGCCATCCTCAAAAAAATGCTCCTCGATGAGGGCTTCTTCCACGGCGATCTCCACCCCGGCAACGTCCTCATCACCCACGATGGAAAAGTCGCGCTCCTCGACTTCGGCATGGTCGGTCGCATGACCCCGATGATGCGCGACCAGGCCCTCGACTTCATCGTCGCCGTCGCCCGTGCCGACTACGCGTCAATGTCCGACATCCTCTACGAAATCGGCATCAAAGAATCACACGTCGACTACAACGCCTTTCAGCGCGACGTGATGGATGTCGTCGATCGCCAGCTCATCGGCAGCAAACTCGGTGAACTCGACTTCTCGGCCATCATCGCCGACATCGTAGACGGGGCCCTGCGCCACAACATCCGCGTCCCCCGCGACTGGACGATGATGTTCAAAGCCTTCATCACGATGGAAGGTCTCGCGCGCAAAATGGCCGGCGACATGGACCTCATCACCTCGCTGCGCCCCCACGTCGAGCAGGCCGTCAAAGAGCGATACTCGCCCGAGCGCGTCACGGCAGAGCTACTCAACTCAGGCGCGCAGCTTGCCCGCGTCACGCGGCAGATGCCCTTTTTGATCAAGCAGGTGATGCGCGAGGCGCAGGCTGGTCAGCTCAAGTTTCCCGTCGTGCTCGAAGGCTGGCACGAGATCGAAGACCGCCGCCGTCAAAGCTCGTGGAGAGCGCCACTCGCGACATTGACGGCGGGGCTTTTCATCGCCGCGTCGCTCTCGCTCAACTACGGCACGGCGACATCACTCGGCGTACCGGCGGTGAGCCTCATGCTCTTCGTCTTCGCCGCGCTTCTCACCTTCGGCATCCTCTGGGATACCCTCTGGCGCGGGTGAACGTCGGGCAGTCTTCGCACGACTCACTGTGCGCACGAGCCCGCCACGCGCACGAGCCCGCCACGCGCACGAGCCCACTGCACGCATCGAGCCCCGCTTCACCCCATCAATCAATCAATGCCCGCCGACCACGCCTGTTGCCGCCAGCATCGCATACGCTGCCGCCGCGAGTGACTCGCCCGCCACAGCCCCCGACGCCAGTGGAATCACATACCAGAGCGCCGAAGGCTTGTGCGCCCGCATCCACGCTGCCGCAACCACCGCACCAATGAAAAAGCTCAGCGAGTTCGCAAACGGCACCACGAACGAAAGCCCAAGCCCCATCGACGACGGCACGAACGAACGCACCTTCTCTGGCGCCTTCGCCTCAAGCAGCGACAGCACGATGCCCAGAATTCCACCGATCACAATCGACAGCCGCGCCGACTCGGGTATCGTCTCAATGCCCCGCGCCAAAGCCTGCGCCACCGCGTACCACATCGATGTCGCCGGCGAATTGAACGCCTCCAGCGCAGCCTTATTCGGCACCAGAATGTACCACGCCGGAATCACCGCGAGCGTGCCGAAAAACACCCCGTAAAACTGCGCCAGAAACTGTTTGCGCGGGTTCGCCCCCAAAAGATAACCGCTCTTCAAATCGGTCAAAAGATCGGCACTCGACCCCGCCGCACCCGCCGTGATGCCCGCCGTCATCAGGTTCACCGTCGTGTTCGCCGGCGCCAGTACCGCGTAGATGA